>JALSJJ010000236.1 GCA_026989375.1 Rhodothermus sp. | reverse complement strand
TCCAGGAGTGCCATAGGTGTATGTCAGGTTTATGGGTTACAGGGAAAACAAACGACAACAGCATGCATCAGCCCACGCTGCCTTCCAGCTCAATGGCCAGCAGCTTCTGGGCTTCCATGGCAAATTCCATGGGCAGTTGCGCCAGCACCTCCTTGCAGAAGCCGTTGACAATCAGCTTGATGGCCGTCTCTTCGCTCAGGCCGCGCTGCTGGCAGTAGAAAATCTGGTCTTCGCCGATCTTGGACGTGGTGGCTTCGTGCTCAACCTGGGCCGTCGGGTTTTCGATTTCCAGGTAGGGGAACGTGTGTGCGCCGCACTTGTCCCCCAGCAGCATCGAGTCGCACTGGGAGAAGTTGCGGGCATTTTCGGCTGTGCGGGCTACCTTGACCAGCCCGCGATAGCTGTTGTTCGAGTAACCGGCCGCAATGCCCTTCGAGATAATTGTGCTGCGCGTGTTGCGGCCCAGGTGGATCATTTTTGTGCCCGTGTCAGCCTGCTGGTAACCTTTGGTAAAGGCCACCGAGTAGAATTCGCCGACCGAGTTGTCGCCTTTCAGGATGACGCTCGGATACTTCCAGGTGATAGCCGAGCCCGTCTCAAGCTGCGTCCAGGAGATCTTTGAGTTTTCGCCCAGACAGATGCCACGCTTGGTGACGAAGTTGTAGACGCCACCTTTGCCCTCGGCATCGCCCGGATACCAGTTCTGGACGGTCGAATACTTGATCTCGGCGTCCTTCAACGCAATCAGTTCGACGACGGCCGCATGGAGCTGATGCTCGTCGCGCATGGGCGCAGTGCAACCTTCCAGGTAGCTCACATAGGCGCCCTCGTCGGCAATGATCAGCGTGCGCTCGAACTGGCCTGTACCGGCCGTGTTGATTCGGAAATAGGTGCTCAGCTCCAGCGGGCAGCGCACGCCCTTGGGGACGTAGACAAACGAGCCGTCGGAGAAGACGGCCGAGTTGAGTGCGGCAAAGAAGTTGTCCGTGTAAGGAACGACCGAGCCCAGGTACTTCTGCACCAGCTCGGGGTAGTTTTCGATCGCCTCGCCCATCGAGCAAAAGATGATGCCATGCTTGGCCAGCTCTTCCTTGAAGGTAGTGGCCACCGACACGCTGTCCATGACGGCATCGACAGCCACGCCGGCCAGCCGCATCTGCTCATCGAGCGGGATTCCCAGCTTGCGGAAGGTCTCCAGGATCTTGGGATCGACTTCGTCGAGGCTCTTGTAGCGCGGTTTTTTCTGAGGAGCCGCGTAATAGCTGATGGCTTGGAAGTCAATGTCTGGATATTTCAGGTGCGCCCAGCGCGGATAGGTTTCTTCGTAGCGTTCCAGCAAGCTCATGAAATAACGGAACGCTCGCAGGCGCCACGCCCGCATCCAGTCCGGCTCGCCACGCCGGTCCGAAATGTAATGAATGACCTCTTCGCTCAGACCGGGAGGCGCCTTTTCAACCTCAATGTCGGTCTCAAACCCATACTTGTAATCGCTCTGGGCGATCTGGTGCAGGTAAGCAGTGTCGCTCATAGGACGTAACAGGGCTTAAGGGTTCCGAAATTACTACCAGACAGCACCCGCACAAGACAAATGCCGTCTCAGGACAGGGCCTGAAACGGCCCACAGGGCGTTGCGCATCCGTAAGGTGTAAACTAATATTAACAGTGTGGATTGTCAACGTGTGATTACGAACCATCGGGTTGACAGAACGTTCCGCTACAGGAACCTACAGGCGTCGGCTCCGGTTGAGCTTGCAGCGGTTGATCGGCCTGTTTACAGCCAACTGCATAGATTTTGAAAACATTATGGAATTGCAGATTACTGCGCGCGCGCTGGCACGCATTCGTGAGATTGCCCGGAACGAAGGGGTGGACCTGTCGCAGACCCTGTTGCGCATTGCTGTGGTGCCCGGGGGATGCTCGGGACTGACCTACGAGCTGGGCTGGGACACTACGTTGCAGACGCAGGATCTGACGGCTCAGTTTGAGGACGTGCGGGTGGTCATCGATCGGCGCAGCTATCTTTATTTGAAGGGCACGACGCTGGACTTCACCGATGGACTGGAGGGACGAGGTTTCCACTTTATCAATCCGCAGGCAGCCCGCACCTGTGCCTGCGGTGAGTCGTTTGGCCTGTAAGGGGCGCCTTAGTCGAAGCGGTACAGGCGTACTTCGATGGTCCGGGTATTACGCGGCGGACGCTCCCACTGAATCAGAATAGGGCTCTGATAACGTCCCTGACGAATGGTGGGGCGACCGCCGGCATCCGGGGCTACCAGCAGGTGAAGGCCGCGCTTCATCCGTAGAAAGCGGGCGGCGGGAAGGGACAGGAACTTGTTCAGTACCCGTTCAACAACCGACTCGTTTAGCCGCAGGCGATCGATAAACTCGTTGACCAGACGTACCAGGTCGTACTTGGCGTAGTTGAGGGCTTTGCCTGGCACGGCCCGTGGGTTTTGCAATGCATGGCGGCCGGTTTCAGCCATAAACCGGAACGGATTGCGTAGCACCTCGGCCAGGTCATGCCGCATAAGCAGGGTTTCGTATTCGTTGACCGTCAGGGCGGCGTGCTGTTCTTCGGCAGGCAGTAGCAGGTCCAGGCGTCCATGTTGTAGATCGAACTGCTGCAGCCACTGCGCAAGGGTCTCAAAGAATCCCAGATGGTGGTCGCGCAGATTGACGGAGGCAATACGATGGGAGGGCATAGGCACAGTGAGGCGGCGGGTAGCCAGCCGCTCTATTCGATTGAAGCCAACAACGGTCGTCTGGCGAGCACGTACGTGTCCTTCGTAGACGCCATCAAGGTCTACGAGATAGACAGGGTGATTGGGGGCATGGCGATAGCAGGCGGCCGGCAGCAGGCCGGCTCCTATGTAGGTCAGATGGGCATCGGCATTGCGGGGTTCGTGCTGACGTGCTGTTTCGCTTAGCTCCTGCCGCAACTCCAGCCGGTCGTGACAGTAGCCAGCACCTGGTGGAAAAAGCCGCTGGAAGGTGCGGAAGAAAGCTTCCAGGGCTTCACGGCGATAGCCCAGACGTTCACAGAGACGTTGTTCCGGATAGCCAGCCGTGGTATGATAGGAGTAATAAAGTGCTTGTCGATAACGTTGGAGAAAATCGGGCTGGACTGCTTGAATGTGGGCGGTGACATTGATCAGATCCAGCCGCGTCTGCGGCTGCAACGCCAGCGTCAACTCGGTGGGCATACCTGCGATGGTTGGACAAGACGACCGTTCGTAACTACGAAGCGCACGCGCTATTCGGGACTGCAGGAATGTTTGGATTTTGTGAATTTGTGCCGTAATATACAAGCGACATCAAACAAATGCCAGAAGCCATGACTGTTCGTGACGTGTTGCGCGGCAAGCCCGCGCAGGTGATTACGGTGGCGGCGGACGTGCCGGTGCTGGAAGCCGTACGTCGTCTTCGGGAGCATCAGATTGGGGCCCTGCCGGTTGTAGATGATCGTGCCCGGATGATCGGGTTGTTTACAGAGCGCGATGTTGTATGGCGGTTAGCTGACAGAGGCGCGGCGCTGCTGAAAGCTCCCGTACGTCACTGCATGACCACGCCAGTACATTTCTGCAAGCCGGACGATTCGATTCGTGATGTGATGTGGCAGATGACCTATCGGCGTATTCGCCATCTGCCCGTGGTGGAAGAAGGGCGACTCGTAGGCATGATCAGCATCGGTGACGTGGTCAAATCGCGCCTGGAAGAACTTGAGGAAGAAGCGCGCGTGTTGCGGGACATTGTGGTGGCCGGTCGGTAGCTTACGGTAGTCGGATCGAAGAAGGTGGGGGAGCCGCTTGAAGCATTGCAAAACGGGTCAGCGTGCCACCAAGCGTGCGAGCCAGGCTGTCGGCGGTCAACGTGTCGGCTGTGGCGATGATACCATAACCCATTGGCGTTATCAGCCGGTCGCTACGTACAAAGAATGCCTGTGAAGCCCGGTGCCAGCGGTCTTGTAGATAGTCGTGTACCCAGATGTAGGCAACGTCAGCTTCCTCGGGATGTTCGTGCAGGTAGTGGAGGAGACAGCCGATATCATCAAAACGGCGTTCCTGGCCGTCCGGAGTGCGTAGCGTCGCTGCATAGCGCGGTTCACTGATCAGCATGCGACAGTAGTCGCAGGTGTCGTAGCCGAAGCGAATGATCGGGGGGCGATCTGACATCGGCGCTGGACGGCAGGCACTCAAGAGCAATAACAGGCCAAAGACATAGTACGAAAGTGAGCTTAGATGATGCTTCCGCATGGTCATGTCCTCTTGGGTCGTTAGCCCGGGGATGATCTCTTGGCGCTGTTGCAGGTTAAGCTTATCTCACAGTGCGCCACGCCGGCGAAAGAATAGGTAGGCCAGTATCAGTGGGATCAGCGTCCAGAGCAGGAGTACGCTGGTCGAAAGCGGTAGCAGGCGCCAGCCGTACAGATGCATGGCATACTGGCCGGCTGGCCCCAGCACCTGGAGGTCGCTGCGCAACAGCAGGATGGCGGCCACTTTGAACACTTGCAGAGGGTTGAGCAGCGAAAACGTGAACAGCTGCTCTACTGAGATACGCAACGCAAGCGCCGAGCCCAGCAATCCCAGATCCCCCAGGAATACCAGGAGCAGCCAGGCAAAAAGTGCGCTTCCCAGCGCTGTAGCCGTTCGGGGCAGGGCACTGGAGAAAAGGATGCCCAGGCTCAGACTCAGCAGAGCCAGCAGGATAGTCAGGCCGAACAGCCCCAGGTAGGCCCCCAGGCCTATGGGACTGCCGCGCCAGGCCAGGAGCAGACCGCTCAGGCCAAAGCCAATGCTTAAGGCGGCTGTCAGCGCGATGGCCAGTCCCAGAAGTTTGCCCAGCAACACTTCCCCAGGGACAACAGGCTGCGCCAGTATGTAGAGCAGCGTGCCCTGCTCTCGCTCCAGGGCCAGACTGAGTGCACCGAGCGTGAGTCCCATCAGCGGCACAATCAGCATGATCAGATTGATCAGGCTGGCCGTAGTGCGACCAAAGCCCGCCAGTCCATAGAGTTGGCCGCCTGCCAGGCCGATCCACGAAAGGGCAAGCGCAAGGACGGCGAAGACCACCGTGTAGAGCACAAACCAACGGTTGCGGAGGGCATCGTGCAACTCCTTGCGGGCCAGTAGACTGACAGTTGCGCGGACGGTCGTGGTCGTCATGGGTCAGGCGTGCAGTTCAAAGTCAATAATTTCAAAGCCGGCGCGGCTCAGTAGCGTCAGCGGCCGAGCTTTTTCGTTGAGGGATACGCGTACTTCTAACCCGTGGCCATTCATCCACACTTCAAAGCCATGCGTTTGAAGCGTCTTAACCGCCTCGGGACGTTGGCGTTCGGGCAGATGCAGGCGCAGGCGGTATTGGGAGGTTTCGGGAAACAGGCGACGGGCCAGTGCGGCTGGTGTGGTATCGGCCTCCAGATGGCCGTTTTCCAGCAGCAGTACGCGGCGTGCCAGGTGCTCGACCTCTTCAAAGCGGTGTGTCGAAAACAGTAAGGTTTTACCTGCCGCCAGCAGCTTCTGCAGCGCGTCCATAAACTCAGCACGGCTGCGGATGTCCAGACTGGACGTTGGTTCATCGAGCAGGAGCAGCGGAGGATCGCCCAGCAGGGCCAGGGCCAGGGCCAACCGTTGACGCTGCCCTCCTGAGAGCGTACCTACGGGCTGATCCAGGCGGTCCTGTAGCGCGACCTGTACCAGTCGGCGCCGTCCTTCTTCCGGATCGAGTCCACGTAGGCGGGCAAAGAAAGCGGCTGTTTCACCAACGGTCAGTGTGGGGTAAAAGGCCACTTCCTGCGGTACAAATCCCACCAGACGACGCGCCTGTTTGCCCTGTCGTTGCACATCAATGCCTTTGATTTGGATTATCCCTTCAAAAGGCAGCACGCCCAGCACGCATCGGAGCAGCGTGGTCTTACCGGCTCCGTTCGGCCCCCACAGGGCGACGCTTTCACCGGGTTCGATCGTGCAGGAGAAATCCACCAGCACGGTGGTCGTGCCGAAACGTTTGGTCAGGTGTTCGATGGTCAGCAGCGCCATGGTTCGATCCAGCATGTTAGCGCAAACGACGCAGGCGAGCGCTTCCTATGGTCAGCCCGCCTATCAGTAGCAAGGCCAGACCCCCCAGCGCCAGCACCGGACGTGGGCGCCGAGGCACAGCGGGGATTCCTTCGGGGAGCAACGGCTGCATCCGCGGAGCCACATCGATCAGCTTGGGCTCCGGACGGATGACCGGAAAGGCCCGGGCTGCCAGCTCCAGGGCCTGCACGGCCGGACTGAATGCAAACAGTCGGAAAGCAGGCGTCCGGTCGGTCAGCGCATCAAACAGCGCAACTGCCCGGTAAGGGACATCGCCATACCCATCGCGATCGGCATCGTACCCCCGGTAATCGCTCCAGTAATTGCGTTCCCAGAAAGTACCGTTGGCTTCCGAAAAGCGTCCGCCGCCCACCAGATCGACCTGCTCGTAGTTCTCCAGGAGGCTGTTATCTCGAAAGATGCTGCGCGGTGCATCCTGAAGGGCCTGCACGCCGATGTCGTTATAGGCTACCACGTTGCCCAGGTAGCGAATCTGCGCATCGATGGCGCGCGGGCTGTTGTCGATAAAAATGCCAATCTGGTTGTCCACCAGCACGTTTTCTTCAAAAGTTACCTCATCCATATCTTTCAGGCCCACACCGATGGCCGAAGCGTGCCGGTTGTAAGCCAGCAGGTTACGGCGAAACGTCAACCGCGTGCTGTACATCAGGTAGGCGCCGACCGAGTTGTGGAGCATCCGGTTGCGTTCGATGCGCGAGCTATCGCTGTACATGAAATGCAGGCCGTAGCGGCCAAACTGAATCGTGTTCCCGCGTAGCACGATGCCCCGAGCGAACCAGATCACCACATCGCGACCGTAGCGGGTAGTATTATCCTGAATCAGGGCATTGTTGCTGTACCAGAGGCGAATCAGATCGCCTCGCCGGGGAGTGTCGAGGGTTGGATCTCCTTCGATGGTGTTGCGCAGGATGCGACAGGAGTCGGCCTGGCGCAGATAGATGCCGAAGAGCACGTTTTCGATGCGGTTGTCGGCAATTGTCACGCGGTCGGCGTGGACCGCAATGCCGGCATTTTCACGGTCAAGAGAACGGCCCGAGTTGCGGATGACGAAGCCCTGGAGCACCACATCAGGTGCCTCGATGATGACGACGGTGCCCTGTCCGCGTCCATCGATCACCGGAGCCTGCTCGCCCAGGAGGACGACGGGCTTTGTGATCCGCAGAGGGCCGGGGTAGATCCCACCTACCACGCGTATGGTGTCGCCGGGAGCGACTGCCGCCAGCCGCTCCGACAACAATGAAGTCGGCTGAGCTTGGGCGACCAAGGTTGTTAACAGCACCGCCAGAACGCCTGTCCCCATGCTATGGCGTCTGCCCGCGTACATAGGCTTCGTAGAAGGGTTTATAGGCCTTGCGGTGGTAGTAGAGCCCCATTACGATCAGGATGGAGGCCAGAATGGCCAGCCAGAGCCCGATGTCCCAGATGGCAACAACGCGAAACTGGCCAACCCGTCCTTCGCCGAGCAGCGGGGGCACGAACGGCTTGACCGAACTGCTCAGCGGAGCGCGGGGGTCAAGGTTCATGCCAAAACTCCACAGCCAGTAGTACAGGTCAGCCAGAAAAATCAGGGGATAGAGGAGAGCGGGCAGGCTGAGTACGGCGGCCCAGGGCGAATGCACATAAATAGCGCCGGCTACCAGCAACGCCATGGCAACAATCAGGATAACGCTTAGCGAGCGCTCAAGCTGGGCAGCCTCCTCCAGTGGGCGCATGCCGATGTAGTGGTTGAGCGCATCAATTTCGCGCACATCCCCTGCCACATGATTTACATAGACCTTGGCGACCAGGCCACCCGGATACTGCGGAGCGAAGAGGCGAATGCGCCAGTAGGGGAAGAAAATGGAAATCAGCAGGAACAGCGCTGCTGTGCCCAGTAGTAGCGTTGGCCGACGAAAGCGGCGCCGCTCCCGATGCAGCACCGAATCCGGAATGCGCGGACCGATGATTTTGTCCAGCCACGTCATGGTTCTACTCCGGTCTTGATAAAAAGACGGGTCAGGGCGACCCGATGGCCGCCCTGACCCGTGGGTTGCGTTACGGACGCACCAGGAAATAGCCGGCCATCTCCAGGTGAAGCGCCGAGCAGAACTCGGTGCAGTAGAAGGC
>JALSJJ010000235.1 GCA_026989375.1 Rhodothermus sp. | reverse complement strand
TCCCGACCCGAAGATGTCGCAAATGGCGCCAACGTCCTGCTTCATGCGCTGCTTCGACTGGACGAAGCCCCATGGGTACGCTGACCTCCTGGCCTGACCTGTTTTTTTTCAGGGGAATGTGTTGGTGTATCTGGATATTATGTGAAGTTTGGGTAAAAAAAAGGGGGGGGTGACCTGCAGGCGATCATGTAACATATTTGAATAAACTCTTTATAAACAGCAACTCTAAACCTGATGGGATGCCATGGGACGGTGGCTGCTTGGGTTGATCCTGCTCGGCTGGACCACACAGGCTTTTGCCCAGTACATCGATCCCGAAATGACCGGCAAAGCCCTGACCCGCCACTACATTGAAACCTGTACGTATTATCGAGACTGGGAGTTAGGGGGAAGCATAGGATGGAGCGGATTCAGCTTGTCCCTTTCGTTACGTATTCCTCGCGCCTATGAGGGGTGGCGGAATGTGACCGTAAAAGAATGCTGGACAGAAGGCAATGAATGTCTGTTCGGGGATGTATCCGTGATCATCTCGCCCTGTTTTCCCTGAATCAATTCCTGCCGTCGCGATGAAGGGAAGCATTGGTATATGGGGAGGAATCGTATGGTTGCTCCTTAGCGGATGCCAGATTCCCCTGGATGACATTAAGGGGCCGACATACCAGCTAAAATGGGGGGATCTGCTGGCGGTCTATGATTCACTGATGGAAGATCGTAAGATCATCTATTTACAGCAGGATTCTTCGAAACTGGAGAGTTTGCTGGGAGATATTGAAGATTTTGTCGTGGACTCTCCCAGGATTTTTGTGGTGGATAGGGGATGGGTAAAGGTGTATGACTGGGCAGGAAGATTTCAGCAGGTGCTCGGTGCGCGTGGTGAAGGACCGGCCGAATACCGGCGTCCTCATAAAATTTTTAAATGTAATGATCACTTGGTCGTCTATGATGCACCAATTAGACTGCTGTTTTACACCTTGCAGGGATATCACCTCACAGGTCGTATAGATTATTCATTCTATGGGAGTCTTTTTGAAGATCAGATATGCGTAGGTGATCATATTTACGTAGCACCTCGTGGTATGAACAGAAAAAATCCTTATCATGTGCTTCAGTTTGACAGAGGTGGGAAAATAAAGGCAAAGGCTATTCTCATGAATCCACGGTATCGTGACTATTTTCTACGTGGCGCGTTTGATGGAAAATTGTTGGCTCATAACAATCAAATCGTGTTTGCAAGTTCAATTTATGAAAAGATCTATTTTATGGATTATCATTTAGTCCTTACAGATTCGATATCCATTGCTCCAGCCTCCATCTGTGAGAACTGGACCTGGCCTGAAATGGAAGAAGAATCGGCTATGGAGGCATCTGAGATATTTGATTTATATGATCGTGCAAAATGTCTGATCTATGATATGCAATTATTTGATGAATATACAATGATTACTTATATGGTTCATATTGGTAGAAGTATGAAAGATTTTGTTACGCACATTTATCGAGAGGAAGATGATTTTTCGCTCTATGCATTTGATTATCCGTTTGTAAGGCGGGTGTATTTGGGCGGAAGGCGTTTTGTGGAGTTGCGGCCTTATGGGAGTGAGGGCTTTGCGCCCCACCTGCTCTTCTATCGCCTGCGTCCCGAGAATCGTCAGCAATGGATTAATCCTGTAGATACCCTGAAGCAGCGCCTTCTGAGCTGGTTCTGGTAGAAGGGTAGGGCCTGGAAATGGTCTCTCTGGACGCAGCGATAAACAGCAAGACCTGAGGTGGATTCTATCGTATCCTTGCCAATTTCCTGCAATAGGGGTCGCAGGTTGTGCACGCGTCGGGGCGGCTCTCGGATCGAGGTCTGGAAAGCTTCGTCGTCAAGGTGGGTGATGATCCATACGGCATGGAACCTTCTACCAGAGTGCTGCCTGTAAGATGTAGCCTCTTGGGGGAGGCCGCGCCCGGTGAACCCACGGGGCATCCGGAAGCGGCGCGGCGCTTCGTCTGGATTACCTCTTGGGCTGCTGCGCATAAAACAGCAGCCCTTTTCTGTAGGTACGACTGATGCAGCGTCAGTTCGGTCGTATGGGAATGCCCACACCTCTGCACCTTCGAAGCACTGCGCCTGCACTTGTCCAGGGACGAAGTAACATTGGAAGCAGTGTGGTATGGGGCTGCTGCCCTGTCCAACATAGGGACATCGGGGAGGATGTCCTTGATCTACGCGCTGTACATGCGCGTGGCGTACACGCCCTTACCCTTTGGAACGCTGATGACCGTTGTAGCAAAGCGGGTTGCCGACGCTTCAGAGCGCAATGTTTGATACTTCTTCCGAAACGCTTGCTTCTCTCTGATCGTTTGTGTATTGGCTACGGCGAACGGCTCCGGACCTCAGACCCAAACGATTCCGACCTTGGTTGATACGCTTCTGCGGCGGGCTCGTACGGCTCATGCGAGCAGTCAGTTTGCTGAGGCAGCCCGCCTGTATCTGGCCGCCGCTCGATTGCTGCGCGGTCGTCCCGACCAACAGGCTGAAGCCCTGCTGGAGGCGGCTCATGCCCTGCGCCTGGTGGGATACTTTCGACGGGCGCTTCAGCTTTATGCACGGGTGCAGGCCCTCGCCCGGGAGATGGGCGACGAAGCGCTCTGGATGGATGCCCGTGTCGGGGAGGGGATGGCCCGTCGCGCAATGGGAGACCTGAAGGCAGCTATCACCTGCTTCCGGGAAGCACTGGCTTATTACCAGGAACAGGAGGATCCAGAAGGGATCGGCTACACCCTCTGGTGCCTGGGAGGCGCGTTGCGCCTGACTGGCAACTTTGAGGAAGCACTTGATTGTCTGATGGAAGCGCTGGATCTCTTTGCGGATGAGAAGCCAACAACGGCCGAAGGATACGTCCGCTGTGCCTTGGGCGGCCTGAGTCGCATGCGTGGAGAGTACGACGCTTCCCTGGCCTATTACCGGGAGGCCGAACGCATTCTGACGGCCTGCGAGGATCTATTCGGCCGGGCCTATGCCGCCTGCGGCATGGCCAACGCCTATCGTATGCTGGGAGATGTGGAGAGCGCGCACCATTACTTCGCACAGGCACAGCAGCGCTATCATCAGATCGGCGACCGGGTCAGCTACGCCTACACGCTCTGGGGGGAAGGTACGCTTTTCAAAGTGACCTATCGGATCGGACAGGCCCGCGAGCGGTTCCGACAGGCCCTGCAGCTCTTCCGCGCGACAGGAGACGACCGGGGGATCGCCTATGCCTACACGGGGCTGGCCGAACTGCTGCTGCTTGAAGGTCGGGCCCCAAAACAGGTGCAGCGTTACCTGGAAGCTGCTCGCCTCCGGGCTGCTCAGCATGGCTATACTTTCGAGCGCCTGCATGCCGAACTGCTACTGCACCTGTCCGGATTGCAGCCGGTAGCAGGCGGTCTGGAGGCACTTCGGGAGGCGTATCGCCGATGCGGCTCGCAATGGCTCGAAGATCAGATGTCTCTACCGCTGAACATTCCATAGCCAATGCAGCGTGCACGCTGGCCACGTCCTTTGTTCCATTACGCCCCACCGCGAGGCTTCATGAACGATCCAAATGGACTGATTTATCACCGGGGCCGGTACCATCTCTTTTACCAACACAATCCTCACGCACCGGTGTGGGGCCACATGAGCTGGGGGCATGCCGTCGGACGTTCGCTGCTGGACTGGGAAGACGGTCCGGTCGCGCTTCCTGAACAACCCGACTATATGATCTTTTCGGGCTCGGCCGTTACCGACCGGGCCGACACGGCTGGCTTTGGTGCCGGTGCCCTGGTGGCCATCTACACGGCGCACTATCGGGATGATCGCGAGGCGCAAAGCCTGGCCTATAGCCTGGACAATGGACAGCAGTGGACGCTTTTTGAAAGTAACCCGGTACTGATAGATCCAGAGCGTCCACACGTTCGTGACCCACAGGTGTTCTGGTATGAACCCGGGGGATACTGGGTGATGGCCGTAGCCCGGGCCGACGATCATCAGGTGGCCTTTTACGCATCGGACGATCTGAAGCGATGGGAGCTGCTGAGCACGTTTGGGCCGGCCGGCTGCTGGCAGGAAGCCCCCCACTGGGAATGCCCGGTCCTGATCGAACTACCAGTAGCTGGCACCGATCGTACCCACTGGTTGCTCAAGGTGGACGTGGACGGCGGGGCGTTGGCTGGTGGCTCGGGGGCGCAGTATTTCACCGGACAGTTCGACGGCACGCGCTTCATGCCCGATGATCCCTCGGACCAGGTACGCTGGGTAGAAGCGGGCCCTGACTTTTACGCGGCGCAGGTATTCAATCACCTGCCGGCTGGCCGCCAGGTGTGGTTGGGATGGATGAACAACTGGCGCTATGCGAACGCGCTGCCTACCCATCCATGGCGCGGTATGTTGACCGTTCCCCGTGAGCTGGTCCTGGTGGAGACCAACGATCGCTATCACCTGGTGCAACGTCCCTGTCGAGAGTTCTATGAACGGATGCAACCCGTGGATGCGCTGCCGCTCGGACAGCCGTTCCCTTTGCCCGAAGCAGGTCTGCTGAGGCTGAGACTGCGCATCGATGGCCAGGGGACGTGGCACTGTCGTTTCTTTACAGGGACAACCTGTGGTGTAGTGCTGGGCTATGATGCCGCCAACCGCCTGCTTTTCCTGGATCGTCGCGAAGCCGGCCAGACTGACTTTTCGCCCGATTTTCCTGGTTGTTTTCAGGTACGGCTTCCTTCCAACGCGCCGGAGGAACTCGAGCTGGAAATTCTTTTTGACCGCTACAGCCTGGAGGTGTTTGCTCCGGAAGTTCACCTTGTACTGAGCGCGCTTGTTTTCCCGAAGCCCGGAGATAACAGTGTATGGGAGCAGGGGGAGGGACGTTGTCTCGTGGAAGGGACTTGCTGGCGTTACGTTGTGGCCCAGGCAGAGGACGAGCGGAAAAGTTGAGTGTGAGCCACTTTTTCTGCATACATTGCTGCAGTGACTCCGAAACGAGGCTGTCTGCAACAGTGAACCTCTCCGCCCTTACGGGTGGAGCTTTCGGCAGGGAATGTAAGCCCACTTGGAAGACCCGTAATGGGATGCCTGCTTCAACGAGGGCCTTTTCGCCCTCTCCACAGGGGTCAGTTCGGGTCGCTCCGACCCTACCGCCCTTAAGGCGGGCGAGCCCTTTATTGAGTATGTTCACACCTAATCAGTAGAACTAACGCTATGTCAACGCCCTCATGAGCGATATCCTGCAACGCCTCCCTTACGGAAGGGGACTTAGGGCGTAGATTCAATTAAAGATGACCAGCGTGCTTCTGACCACCCGGAGGCTTTCCTGTAATGAGGGTTGCGCTTTTTGTCCCCTGCTATATTGATCAATTTTATCCAGAGGTAGCGCGAGCCACCCTGACGCTACTGGAACGGCTGGGCTGTCGTGTAGTTGTGCCGCTGGCGCAGACCTGCTGTGGTCAGCCGCTGGCTAATGCGGGATTTGCCGAGCAGGCGCGTCCTGTGATGAGCCATTTCGTGCAGGTGTTTGCGCCATACGACTACATTGTGGCGCCGTCGGGCAGTTGCGTCTTCCACGTGCGGTACCACCTGGAAGCGGACGAGGCCGCGGCCGTCCGGCACGTACAGCAGCACACCTACGAGCTGTGCCAGTTTTTGCACGAAGTGCTGCAGGTCGATCAGATTCCGGCGCGTTTCCCGCACCGGGTGGCCGTGCACGATAGCTGCCATGGGCTGCGCGGGTTGGGGCTGGGGCGGCCTTCCGAACGCCTGCTACCCGCCTGGAGTCTGGTGCGTAACTTGCTGCGCCAGGTTGAAGGGTTGGAGCTGGTCGAGCCATCCAGGCCCGACGAATGCTGTGGTTTCGGCGGGACGTTTGCCGTTGAGGAAGCGGCTGTTTCGGTACGCATGGGACAGGACCGTCTGGCCGACTTCCTGCAGGCCGGTGCCGAGGTAGTCGCCAGCACGGACATGTCCTGCCTGATGCACCTGGAAGGACTGGCACGTCGACAGGGGGTACCGTTGCGTTTTATGCATGTGGCTGAGATTCTGGCCGGAAGGAGCTGATGCCAATGTTCTTCGAATTGCCGGTTGTCGATCATGCGCGCCAGGCCGAACAGTTTCTGAAAGAGGCTGATCGGGCTGGCTGGCACGACGCTTTGCTCTGGCAGGTCCGATTGAAGCGCGATCGGGCAGCGGCTGAAGTGCCGGAGTGGGAAGAGCTTCGGCGGCTGGCTTCGGACATCAAAGCGCATACGCTCGCGCATCTGGATCGTTACCTGGAACAGTTCGAAGCGCAGGCACGCGCCAATGGCATCCAGGTACACTGGGCGCGCGATGCCGCCGCGCATAACCGTGTGGTGCACGAGCTACTGGCGGCCCATGGCGTGCGTCGCGTGGTTAAAAGCAAGTCGATGTTGACCGAGGAGTGCGGCCTGAATCCCTATCTGGAAGCCCATGGCATTGAGGTGGTCGATACGGACCTGGGCGAATACATCATGCAACTCCTTCGGCAACCGCCCAGCCATATCGTGACGCCGGCCATTCATCTGCGACGAGAAGAGGTGGCCCGTCTTTTTTGCGAGAAACTGGGCGTGCCGGAGCATCTCCCGCCTGAGGCGCTGGTCCAAGTAGCCCGGCAGGTGCTGCGCCAGAAGTTTCTGGAGGCTGAGGCGGCCATCACCGGGGTCAATTTTGCCGTGGCCGAAACGGGCACCCTCGTTATCTGCACCAACGAAGGCAATGCCGATCTGGGCATGCATCTGGCGCCAATGCACATCGCCGTGATGGGGATCGAAAAGCTGATTCCGCGACTGATTGACCTGGGGGTGTTTTTGCGATTGCTGGCACGCAGCGCCACCGGTCAACCCCTCACGGTCTACACCACCCATATTGGCCGGCCTCGTCCGGGCCAAACGGTGCATGTGATCTTGGTTGATAATGGTCGCAGCCGGCGGCTGGGCATGCCACGTTTCTGGACGGTACTGAAGTGCATCCGGTGCGGCGCCTGTATGAACACGTGCCCCGTCTATCGGCGGAGCGGCGGTTACAGCTACGGCGCTACGGTGCCCGGTCCCATCGGTGCCATCCTGATGCCAGGCTATGAGCCATCGCGCTATCGGGCCTTACCCTATGCCTCGTCGCTATGTGGCTCATGTCGCGAGGTATGCCCGGTGCAGATCGACATTGACGAACAGCTTTACGCGTGGCGACAGGAACTTGGCGCGCGTTATGCGTCCCGGCCGAAACGACTGGCGATGCGACTGGCGGTCTGGGTGTTGCGGTCGTCGAAGCGCTACCGATGGGCTGGTCGGCTGCTGCGATGGAGTCTGCGCTCCCTGCCACGACGGATCGTCTATGGTTCTTGGAACGTCTGGGGACGTACGCGCGAGTTACCCCGAGTGCCACGACAGAGTTTTCTGGAATGGTACCGGGAGCGCATGGGAACTACCGTTGATTAAAGCCGACAGCTCTTTTCGGGCATGAGACCACCAAGCATTGGGCGATGCCCTGAGCCTGGAGGGGGAGACGTACGGCTGGCGTCTGGGACGATATAGGGACCGAAGTCACCCTCTCCGGCGAGGGGGAACGTCAAAATACACGCCGTTCTGTGGGTTGGCGCCTGCTTTGAGTCTGGCAAAGACCAGAGGATCAGAGAATCTGCTCCCCTTGTAGGGGGAGCTGTCCGAAGGACTGAGGGGGTTATTTGCTGGATCATAGCGCCGGCCTCTGGGACGATAACGTTGGTGGGGGGAGCTCCTCCCCCTGACCCTCTCCCCAGCGGGGAGGGGGGACTCACAGATACCTGCAGGGCTGCTCTTCAGCGGCTGCGCTAGCTCTGCCACTGATCCAGAAACCAGAAAGTCTTGCTCCCCCTTTGAGGGGGAGCTGGCCCGAAGGGCCTGAGGGGGTGTCTGTTGAGAACAGCGTTGCGGTCAAAGACAGCGTAGCGGCTGGGTTGGCGAGGTTGGTTAGACCCCTCCCCCTGACCCTCTCCCCAGCGGGGAGGGGGAACGTAAAGCAGCCACTTTGCCAATGCTTTGGCAATCACGCTGAAGTAAGCGTTGCGAACGAGGAAATCTGCTCCCCTTTGAGGGGGAGCAGTCCGAAGGACGGAGGGGGTGTTTGTTGGCAGCAGCGTTGCGGTGAAGGCAAAACGGTTAGCCTGATCGGGCGGAGGTGGTTGGGCCCCTCCCCCTGACCCCCTCCCCAGCGGGGAGGGGGGACTCACAGATACCTGCAGGGCTGCTCTTCAGCGGCTGCGCTAGCTCTGCCACTGATC
>JALSJJ010000234.1 GCA_026989375.1 Rhodothermus sp. | reverse complement strand
CTGCCGGCGGGATTTGTGCGAAAGGGCGGCGCGCTGAATCCCTTTACCACCACAGCGATCCGGTTGGCAGTGCGTCCGACGCACGTGTGGCTGGAGGTGTTCGACCTGCTCGGTCGGCGTGTGCGGGATTTCGGCCGGAGAACAAACCGTTGGGTGGGACGGAAAGGATGCCGCAGGCCGGCTGCTTCCGACAGGCGTATACGTAGATCGGCTAACCACGGAGAAAGGACAACAGCGCACGCCGTTGACGATCGTGCGGTAAGCGGTAGCCTGAAAAAAAGAGCATCAAGCTACGGTCGTAGCACTATGTGGAAAAGCATGCGGCGATGCCTGAGCATTGGAGGAGTCGTTGCAGGCGTGCTGGTCGGAACGGCGTGGGGCCAGCACTGGCGGATCGGCCTCGCGCTGGAGGGACAGGTGTTTCCTCTCGGGTTGACAGGATTTGTTGAAGTTCAGCAGGGAGTATATGGCGCCCAGGCGCGTGTCGGCTGGGATCTCTTCGGTGGGCTTTACGGAGGCATCGAAGGGTTCTGGGAGCCGTTTGCAAATGCCCGCTACGCGCTGGGCCTGGTACTCTACCCCGGCGTGGCCCGTGCCGCGGAAGATCTGAATTTTACAGGCGTCATGCTTTTTCCTAACATAGGCGTGCGACGTCCGGGCAGTGGCTGGGGGCATCTGGGACTGGGACTGCCGCTGCGTTCATCGTTTTACGAAAGGCTACAGGGGGACTGGGCGTTCCTGGCATTGCTTCGCACGCGACTCCAGATTATACGTGCGCGCAATCGATAGCAAGGCATGCGGTCGTGGACCTTTCTTTTCGGGCTGTTGCTCCCGATGGTCTGTGTTGCGCAGCCGGCCCGGCACGAGGAGCGGCTGCTCCGGGAACTGGAAGCGGTACAGACGGCCGCACAGGCCCGCCCCGTGCTTCAGAAGCTTGTCCGGGCACTGGAGACAGGGGACTTCTTCGGGCAGGAAACGTCCATTGGGCGGCTGACACTGCCCATCTGGCGTGACCCTGCCGCTCCGCCGGAGGTGCTCTTCACGCTGCGAACGATCTACGGCATGATCGCGCCGGCCCTGGCCGCCATGGATCCTGCGCTGGCCGAAACGCTTCTGGTGCAGGTGCCGCTAACCTGGGTGGTGGACGGCCCTCCCGAACGCCGCGAACTGGCGCTGGACCTGCTGAAACGGACCGCTCAGGAGCCGCTGATGCAGGAGGCTGCAGTGCGAGCGCTGCGTCAGGCCATCAAGGAGCTATTCCAGCAGGAGGCCGGAGAGGCTGACCGAGAAAGCATTCTTAACCTGCTGGCGGAATCGGGGGTGATGTTGAAGGGGGCGTTTCCGCCAGACTTTATCAGATGGCTGCGCACCTACCAGGGGCCGTATGCCTGGAAGCTTCCGGAGATCCTGGCGCTGGATACGACAGACGTCGGCACGCAGGCGCTCATTGCGTTTGCGCTGGATCCACCGCCACTTCCTCCGGAGCAGGCGGCGTGGATGAGCACGCGAAGGTATCGACAGGCCTTTCTGGAAAAACTGGCAGCACGACATCTGAGCCCGGCGCAGAAACGCCGGCTGCTGGCCGGCGCAGTAGATCCTACCTTGCTGGAAGATGCGCTGCCGTTCCTACGTGTCTGGATCCGAGCGGGCGAAACGCTGCCGCCCCCACCGCTCTCCGTATTGCCGACGCTTGAAACCTGGGCGGTTCAGCCGGCGCGGTGTGAGGTGGCCGTGCACCTGCTGGCCGCCGCCGGTCGTGAGGGGCTGATGCACCTTTTCCGGCTGGTACAAGCAGATAAGAGAGATTGGGGAGGTCCGATCCAGAATCCGCAGCCCTGTGCATGGGAGCGGTGGCGAGTGTTATGGGGTCAGGCCGATTCCATCGCGCCGCGCTTGGAGGAAGCCTACCGGTCCGAGCCAGCTCTCTGGCTGTTGCGTCTGCTGGCCCGGGTCGGGCACTGGGATCGGGTGTTGGCGGCGCTCCATGCGTCCGATCCGGCAATGCGTCGGGAGGCGGCCTTCCTGCTGGGCTTTGCCTGGATTCCGCCGGATGATACCGACAGGCTGGCGCGTCTGGGTGATGCTGCCCACGGCCGAGCCCTGGTAGCGGCCCTGCAGGCCCGAGCGGACGTGTCGGCGCGTGCACGGCCGTTGCTGCGGGCGGCGCTGGAGGACGCAGACGAAGGCGTGCGTCAGCAGGCACTGGAGACGCTTCTGCTGGCAGGGGATAGGGAGGCCGAGCAGTACCTACACGCCGTGCTTCAACAGGCAGGCGAAAAGCGACGGCAGTGGTTGCAGGCCCTGAGCAACAGCGCAGACCTACCGTTACCGGAGCGGGTAGCCACCTTGCTGGTGCGCATTGCTCGGCGCGATACCGTCCAGAAGAACCGCCTGCAGGCCATCGAGGCGCTGCGCAAGGCACGCCCCGGTAGCTGGCGGATCGCCGTGGCATCGGAAATCCGGAGGCTGCTGGGCGATGCCGATGCATGGATACGTCGCACCGCGGCGGAATACTTTGTCCATGTCCCGGCTGAAGACACGGCTACTACGGCAGCGCTGCTGGCAGCCACGCGGGACCCGGATGAATACGTACGGCACGAGGCAGCCAAGGCCCTGGGGCAGACCCGGGCCTTCTCACCGAACCTGGTGGCTGCGTTGGCTGCACGTCTTAAAGCAGGAGATGCAGACAAAAATGTGGCGGCGGCCCTGGAAAACGCCTATCTCCATGCGCTACGTCACGAACCGGGTTCGGTGGACCGGCTGCTGGCCATCCTGCTACATCGGGAGGGAGAGGCACGCTGGCGTCGCGCTCTGCTGGAAGGACCACCGGCCTCGCCAGAAGTGGCGCAGGCGCTGCTTGAACGACTGGCCGGGCTTCCGCTTGAAGCATGGACGCCTTCTCCCGCACGCTATAGCCCCGGTGACATGGCCCAGATGCTTCGCCAGATACTTGCGGCTGAAGCGGATCCGCCTGCACGGGTGCTGGTCAGGCACCTGGTTGCTCCCGAGCGCTTCGATACTTGGCTGGTGAGCCGCGTGGTGAAAGATCCGGAAGCGTCCCTGGAGCACCGGCTCTGGCTGCTGCAGGAAGTGGCGCAGATTCCTGAAGATCTTCGAGAGGCGGTGTGGCAGCTCTTCCTGCAGGCAGTCCGGAAGGAGATCGGCGGTGAAGCAACACGCAGCCTGCTGGGACGCTTCGGATTTACGGGTACGCGGCGACTGGTGGAAGCGCTGTGGGACGATCCCCCGGCATTGCAACGGGCGGCCCGCTATCTGCTGGGGCAGGAGCACCTGGACAGCATGCAGGACGGTCCCCGTCTGCCTGTGCCGGCGGAGGCGGACCTGCCCTGGATTGAGACGATACTGGCGCGTCTTCCCGCAGACAGGCACGATCCCCGGCTGGAGCCCCTGGTGGAATTGCTGCGGCTCTATGAGCTGGGCAACGATGCCGCTCTGAGAAAAGCCCTCTTTCAGACCCGCATCCCCGAGCTGCTCTATCGCCACCTGACCGACCCGGTAGCATGTCGGGTGGTGGCCCATGTCGTGGGCAGCCTGCATGCCCGACAGGTCGTGCCGCGGTGCGAGTAGGCAGTGTGTCAAGTTTCTGTGGGCACGCAGATAAGATCCTGTAAAATCGATTCATCCGGAAGTTCGCCTCTTGACGACGGACTATTGTTAAATATAAAAATACAAATGAGTTTTTTGTACTAAAATGAGAATATGGCCATGAAAGGCTATCGACTGATCGCGCTGGTGCTGGGGCTTTTGCTGAGCGTCTGGGGTTTGATGATCGGCTGTCGCCAGCCGGAGAGCGCACCGGACACGGACGATGCCGTGGAGCCGGTTTCCCTGACGGATGAAGAATTTGCGCGGGCCAAGCAGCTTTTCTTCAACTACTGTGCGGGGTGCCACGGGACGACGCGGCGCGGGGCCACCGGGCCCCATCTGCTGCCGGAGGCACCGGAAGGGAGTCCGTATCCGGGCACCCGGCAGTTAGGGACGGCCGCCATCAAGGCGTTTATCACGAGCGGGACGCCAGGCGGCATGCCCGACTGGGGGCGTCAGGGCATTCTTTCTGAAGAGGAAATTGATTTGCTGGCCCGTTTTCTGCAGCTACCGCCACCGCCGATTCCTCCTATGAATCTGGAGGATATGCGGGCTTCGTGGAAGGTGCATGTGCCGGTCGAAGAGCGTCCCACGCGTCCCCAGCACAACCGCAACTGGCGCAACTTCTTCGGAGTTGTCTTGCGGGATGCAGGCAAGGTGGCCATCATCGACGGCGACACGAAGGAGCTCCTCAGCGTGATCAACACAGGCTTTGCCGTGCATATCCTGCGGAGCTCCGCTTCGGGACGGTACTTCTACTCGATTGGCCGCGATGGAAAAGTTACGCTGATCGACCTCTGGATGGATCCCCCGCAGATGGTGGCCGAGATCAAGGGAGCCTACGATGCCCGTTCGGTGGACGTCAGCAAGTACCGGGGGCGTCGGGGGAATTTCATCGACCGATATGCCATTCTCGGGGCTTACAACCCTCCGCACTTCGTCATTCTGGATGGCCGGACGCTTGAGCCGCTGAAGATCGTCCGGACCAGCGGGTACGACGTCAACGAAGGCCTCTTTTATGACGAAGCGCGCGTGGCTTCCATTGTGGCTTCGCACCACGATCCGCTCTGGGTGGTCAATGTGAAAGAGACGGGCGAGGTCTGGTTGGTGGATTATTCCGGAGTGGCCCAGGGCAAAGTCAAAATCGATGTGCTGAATGCCGAGCAGTTCCTGCACGATGGCGGCTGGGATCACACAAAGCGGTACTTCCTGGTGGCAGCCAACAACAAGAACAAGATCGTGGTGGTGGATGTGCAGGAAAAAGAAGTGGCAGCCATTGTGGAGACCGGCATCCGACCCCATCCAGGACGGGGGGCCAACTTCTACAATCCCACCTACGGCAATCTCTGGGCAACGGGCCATCTGGGCGATAACACGATCGCGTTAATCGCTACCGATCCGGGGCCTAACCAGTGGAAGGTGGTACGCAAGCTGGAGTTGCCCGGTGCAGGTGGGGGGAACCTGTTCATCAAGACGCATCCAAAGTCGCGCCACCTGTGGGTCGATCGGCCGTTGAGCAACGATCCTGAGCTGCAGCGCACCCTCTATGTTTTCGACACCGAGACGCTGGAGCTGGTCAAGGAGCTGAAGGTTCCCGAGTCGATACCCGTTGGTCGGGCCGTTCATCTGGAATATAACCAGCGCGGCGATGAGGTCTGGGTGTCGGTATGGGGACGGAAGGACGATCCTTCCACCAATGCAATCCTGATTTACGACGACCGGACGCTGGAGCTCAAACAGATCATTCAGGGCGACTGGTTGATTACACCGACGGGCAAGTTCAACGTGTACAACACCGCCAACGACATTTACTGAGATGCGGACCTGGATCCTTGCAGGTAGCGTGCTCCTGCTGGGACTGAGCCAGGGGGCTTGGGCCCAGCAGGAGCCGCGGATGGTCGAAGCCCGGCTCGATTCGGTAGTCATTACGGCGCAATTTGAGCCAACGCCGCTGTCGGAGGCGGTACAACCGGTGCGGGTGCTTTCGGCCAGGCGCATCGGGTTGCAGGCCGCCTCGCATCTGCAGGCGCTGCTCTATCAGGTTCCCTGGCTGACGCTGCGGCAGCACCGGGTGCTGGGCGGGGCCTCGGAACTGCAGGGACTGGGTCCGCAACATGTAGCCATCCTGGTCGATGGCGTGCCTGTGCTGGGGCGCATTGATGGCCGGCTCGATCTGGCCCAATTGCCCCTGACCAACGTGGCTCGCGTGGAGATCGTCGAAGGCCCCTCGTCGGTTTTCTACGGCTCCCATGCCCTGGGCGGCGTCATTAATCTGATCACGCAGACGGGTGGGCAGCTACCTGAGGGGCCCTCGGTGGGCTTCCGAAGCTATTTCGAAAGTGTAGGAAGCTGGGACAATAGCCTGGACCTGCGCTACCGGCGTGGCGCGTTCTGGGCCGGACTGCAGCTCGGACACCATGCGTTCGACGAGGTCGCTGGAGGGGCCGGGACCGTCCGAGCAGCCGACTGGCCCGAGCGCCGCCAGCGTTTTTTACTACCAGCCCTGGGTATTGCAGGGCGATGGGGGCGGTTGACCTACACCGGGCAACTTTTCGATGAAGTCCTCACCGAACGCGGCGAACCCGATACCGAAGGCCTCGCCCGAGATAACGAGTATCGAAGCCGACGCATCCGGCACACGCTGGCCTATACCCGCCGCTGGACAGGACGCTACCTGCATCTGACGGCCAACTGGAGCCAGTACGATCGGAAGATCATTCCTTTCCGAGTACAGACGCAGAGTGGTAGCCGGATCCGCCAGACGGACGCCATCGACACCACCGTGTACCGTCAGGGTTTTCTGCGGGGGCACTACCTGCATCATCTGGGTGCTACGGGTCTGCAGGTGTTCGCAGGCAGTGAGGTGTGGGTGGAACAGATCGAAGGAGCCCGGATCGCCTCGCGCAGCCGGCGGCTGGGCACCTATGCCCTGTTTGGCGGCCTGCTGTACCGGTCGGGGCCAGTGCACCTGCGGCCAGCTTTTCGCTATTCGTTCAATGACGAAGGGCAGGCGTTGCTGACGCCATCCGTGAACGTGCGGTTCGATCGGGGCACCGCCCACACCTGGCGTTTCACGCTGGCCCAGGGATTCCGGGCTCCGTCCCTGAAAGAGCGTTATCTGGATTATTGGATGACGCTGGGGCCCAACACCTATCACATTACGGGCACGCCGGAGCTGAAGCCCGAGGTCTCCTGGCATGCCGGTCTTCGCTACGAGCACCGCCGGACGTTAGGGGCATGGCAGGGAGGGCTGGAAGTGGCCGCTTTTCTGAACAACGTGCGCGATCTGATCGCGCTCAGTCCGCTGGTGCGCGATGAGCAGGGCATCTGGAGGCGCCATTATGAGAACGTCCGGCAATACCGCACGCGCGGGGTTGAGTTGACGGTGCGGTTGCAAGGGGCAGGGATGGGCCTGTGGGCGACAGCGACCCCGCTGTGGCGGTATGTGGAGCTCTCGGAGACCTATTCGGAGGCTCCGCCCTATGAGCGGACGATCGACGTGCTGGGCGGGCTGGAGGCCATGCTGCCCGGTTCGTTCCAGGTGTTGGTGTTGTATCGCTATGGCGGTCGCCAGACCCTCTACTATACCGTGCGGGATCGGGCTACGGGCCAGACGGAACTGCGGCAGGCTCAGGTGCCCGACTATCATCTGCTGGATCTGACCGTGCAGCGTTCGTTCTGGCAGCAACGGCTCCGGATCAGCGCCGGCGTCAAGAACCTGTTCGATGTGACAAATCTGGGCCAGACTGTCTGGGACGTGCGCCGCGCCCATCAACGCAACCTGTTCCTCTACGGCCGCACCTTCTTTGTACAGCTTCGGATGGAGTGGGAGAGGTAGGCCTTAAGTCGTAACTGTCACCGTTAATGATCCCTGCGAACATAGAGCTCCCGTCAATAGACGGGAACCTTGACAAAACTTCTTTATCAGCGGTGAAAGCAAGCTAACCTCATCGATGCATAGTAGTTACGATATCGATTGGTTGATGTCTCAAAGCACAGTGGATTGTAATAATGGCAGTGGAAGCTAAAAAAGCTAAGGGAAATGCTCGTACTGTGGAGAATTTGGATAGGCTGGCACGCGAGATTTAAACCATGAATAGACTGCTCCAAAAAGATCACCTGAAAGGGGGATGAAGTCAAGTTCCTTCGACCTTGTTGCCGTGCTGCGTGTAGGGCCTGTACGATAATAGTCACTTGAGAGGGGAAAGCAGTGAGCTTTGGAAAGGATGTTGCAGTGCGAGTGAAACCAGGGCCATGAACCTGTGCTAATGTCAGGACCGAGCATTTGAGTTTCGTTCGACCCTTCGACGATGGTTTCCCTGAAGTCCTCTGAAGACATCCAACATTTCTGCCTCCATATTTTGTCTGGGAATACCTGAATGATTCGAGACATGGCGCTGTAGGAACACTTCATACGCTGAGAGCACAACCAGGCGCAACGTTTTTAGCAGAAAAAAAGCAAGCAAGTGCGAAGTAGCGGGTGCTTGCTTTCCTTGCTCTCCTCTATCCATAAGGCTCGCGCCATATAGCCTGTTTCTGTCCGTCGCTAACGGTGGAAAAACGTTAAAGAAGACAGGCTCCTTATGGATTAAGCCGGAATGGGGCAGGGATTAAGGAGATCGGAATGCTGAGGAGATAACCTCAGGGTGCCCGGGGAGGGAGTCGAACCCCCACGGC
>JALSJJ010000233.1 GCA_026989375.1 Rhodothermus sp. | reverse complement strand
ATGTGTGAAGAACAGATCATAAAAAAACGGCGCAGCCTGTGAAGCCTGCGCCGTTGTAAAGGGAGAGAGCCCTCGGAAGCGCCCAGAGATAGCCGGTGCGTCAAGGAGGGTGGGGGCGCGTTTTCATAGATATTGCGCCAGGTTGTGGGCCTGGAGGTATTCGACGACGTTTTTCACCTGCTGGGTACTGTCGAGGTTACAGATCAGCAGGGCATCATCGGTATCGATGACAGCGGTATCGTGGATGCCGATGAGCACTACGAGGCGTTTTTCTGTATCCACATAGTTTCGGCTGGCGTCCCGCACGATCACCTGTCCCTTGAGCGCGTTGCCCAGTTGGTCTTTGGGACTGAGGTCGTACACGGCGCGCCAGTCACCCACATCACTCCATTCGAAATTACCGGGCACGACCCAGGCGTTCTGGGAGCGTTCCATTACGCCGTAGTCGATGGAGATGCTGGGGCAGGTCTGATAGGCCTGTTCGACGAGCCGGGGTTCATCAGGTGTTCCAATAGCTTGCTGTAGGGGGGCAAAGGCTTCGTAGAGATCTGGCAGATAGCGTTGCACTTCGGCCAGGATCGCGTCAGCACGCCAGATAAACATGCCGCTGTTCCAAAGGAAGTCGCCCGAGTCCAGGAAGCGTTCGGCTGTGGCCAGATCCGGTTTTTCGGCGAAAGTCCGTACCCGGTAAGGCCGCAGCTCCTCGAACAGGTGTTCGGCCGAGCCCTCGAACTGAATATAGCCATAGCCGGTGGCCGGGTAGGTGGGCTTGATGCCGATGGTTACAAGGGTGCCCGGTTCTTGAGCTTTTTCGATGGCGACGCGTAGGGTCTCATGGAAAGCCCGCACATTGCGGATCACGTGGTCAGCCGGTAGCACGACCATGAGCGCGTCAGGGTCCTGAGCCAGCAGCTTGATGGCGGCGTAGGTGATGCAGGGCGCCGTGTTACGGCCAATAGGCTCGGCCAGAATGTTTTCGGACGGTAGGGTGGGCAATTGCTCGTGCGTTTTTTCCACGTAGCGCTGGTGGGTGACGATATGGCATTGCTCAAGGGGTATGAGGCCCTGCAGGCGAGCTACCGTGTTCTGCAACAGGGTTGCTTCTCCGAATACTTTTAAAAACTGCTTGGGATGGTCGATACGACTCTTGGGCCAGAAGCGGCTGCCAATGCCGCCCGCCATAATGACCGCATGTAACATAGATCTCGATTCGGTTTGGTGAAACGCAATGGACAGGGATGCTCCTCTACAGGCAAGCGTTGCGCGAACGAGCAGGGATCAACGCAGGTTGCGACGCTTCCGTAAAAAATACGGAATGCCTTTATTCTTGTGCCGCCCCTTTCGTCCTTAATTCGGTAGCTTCGTAATGAAACAGCGTGCGCACTGGTTTGCCCGCAATGAACAGGCTGAGGCGCTGGAAAAGGCTGGTCGTAAGGCTGAGGCTCTGGCGCTTTATGAGGCCAACGCCCGTGAAGGCTGTGATCTGAGCTTTACGTATGAGCGGCTGGGGGTACTCTACGAAGAACAGGGCAAACTGGCGCAGGCGTTGGATGCACTTGAGCAGGCCCGACAGATTGAGCAGCGGCGAGGACCCAGCGTGCGGCTGGTCCGGTTAATCCGACAGATCGAAGCGTTACAACGTCGCCTGCACCAACAAACCTCCAGGCAAAGCACCCGCCCGCCGCGTTCCAGAACAACCGTTGAACGTGACAGCCAATTGCCGCGTGTAGCTGCTACCACGAAGCAACGTAAAGGATGTCTGGGAATGACGCTGTTAGGCCTGGTAGGGGTGGGCGGATTGTTCGGATGGTTGCTGTAGCAGAAGGGAGTGGGCATTTTGTGAAAAGCCCGCGCGGAGTTACTGTGGGTGGCATCTTCTGGCTTTGTTTGCGCGTTAGGAAAGTAATTTGCTGCATAAACGCTCGCAAAAAGTGCAGGGGCATATTCGCCACAGGCGCATGCACGTGGGGTGCATATGGCTTTTCTTAGATCAATGGAGTGATCTCTCTGGCTGTATCCATTAAACGATTAAGGACAAACGATGAAGCTGGCCATTGTTGGGACAGGATACGTTGGCCTGGTAACGGGCACCTGCTTTGCCGAGATGGGCAATGAAGTTATCTGCGTGGACATTGACGCGCAGAAAATTGATCGATTGAACCGAGGTGAACTGCCCATCTTCGAGCCCGGTCTGGAAATTTATTATGAGCGCAATCGACGAGAAGGGCGTTTGCACTTTACCACGTCGCTGGAAGCAGCCCTGCCTGAAAGCGAAGTGATCTTTCTGGCGTTGCCCACGCCACCAGACGAGGATGGCTCGGCCGATCTTTCGTACGTGCTGGGGGTTGCCGAGCAGATTGCTCAATGGATGGCTGCGCATCCGGAGGCTGGCTACAAGATCATTGTCAACAAGAGCACGGTCCCTGTCGGGACGGCCGATCGGGTGCGGGAAATTTTCGAAGCCCATGGCCTGAAGGCTGAAGAACAGTTTGATGTGGTCTCCAATCCCGAATTTCTTCGGGAAGGGGTGGCCGTCGACGACTTCATGAAGCCTGAGCGCGTGATTATTGGCACGCGAAGCGCCCGGGCCGCGGAGATCATGACGCAACTCTACGAGCCGTTTGTGCGGCAGGGCAACCCCATTCTGGTGATGGATGAACGCAGCTCGGAAATGACCAAGTATGCTGCCAATGCTTTCCTGGCCACAAAGATTACGTTCATGAACGAAATTGCCAACGTGTGCGAGCGCGTTGGGGCGAACGTCGATGAGGTGCGGCGAGGCATTGGACTCGACAGCCGGATTGGCAAGCAATTCTTATATGCAGGCATTGGCTTTGGCGGCAGTTGTTTTCCGAAAGATGTCAAGGCCCTGGCTCGTACGGCTGAGGCGTACGGCTACGAATTTCAGATTCTAAAGGCGGTGCTCGACGTCAACGAACGTCAGCGGCAGTTGCTGGCTGAGCGCGTCTACGCGCGCTTTAACGGACAGCTTGAAGGTCGGCGGCTGGCCATCTGGGGACTGGCCTTTAAGGCCAATACCGACGATGTACGCGAAGCACCGGCGCATGTTATCATTCGCAAGCTGTTGGCGTACGGGGCCGACATTGTGGTCTTTGATCCAGAAGCCATGGAGAATACGCGGGCAGTCTTTGGGGATGCGCTTCAATACGCTCCGGGTATGTACGAGGCGCTTGATGGGGCTGAGGCCTTGATCATCTGCACGGAATGGAACGAATTTCGCCGTCCGGACTTCCAGCGCATGCGGGATCGACTGGCACGGCCGCTGATCTTTGACGGCCGCAATCTATATCATCCAAAGCGCATGGCCGAGATGGGCTTTGAATACTACTCCATCGGTCGGCCACATTATCCACCGCATGCCAATCCTGAGCGCGCGCTTCTGGCCAACAGCATCACCGACGGGAAGAAAGGCGCATGAATCGTCCACCGCGTACGCTCATAACAGGGGGAGCCGGATTCATTGGGTCGCATCTATGCGAGCGTTTCCTGGCCGAAGGCCACGAAGTAATCTGCATGGACAACTTTATTACCGGATCCCCGGATAATATTGCGCATCTGATTGGCCACGAGCGGTTCCATTTTATCCATCATGATGTCACCAACTTCATTTACGTGGAGGGACCGCTCGACTATGTACTGCACTTTGCCAGTCCGGCTTCTCCGGTCGACTATCTGAAATATCCGATTCAGACGCTTAAAGTAGGAGCGCTGGGGACGCACAAGGCCCTGGGATTGGCCAAGGCCAAGGGCGCCCGTTTTCTGCTGGCCTCGACCAGCGAAGTGTATGGTGATCCGCTGGTGCATCCGCAGCCCGAGGACTACTGGGGTAACGTGAATCCAGTCGGGTTACGGGGCGTCTACGATGAAGCCAAACGCTTTGCCGAGGCCATGACCATGGCCTACCACCGCTACCACGGCGTTGAGGTGCGTATCGTTCGGATCTTTAACACCTACGGCCCCCGGATGCGGCTCGACGACGGGCGGGCGCTGCCAACGTTCATGACGCAGGCGCTCAAAGGCGAGCCGCTTACGGTCTATGGTGATGGCAGCCAGACCCGTTCGTTCCAGTACATCGACGATCTGGTCGAAGGTATCTATCGCCTGCTGATGAGCGATTACGTCGGGCCGGTCAATATCGGTAACCCCGAAGAGATCTCCATTCTGGAATTCGCCAGAGAAATCATTGAGCTGACCGGCAGCAAAAGCGAAATCATCTTCAAGCCGTTGCCGGCCGACGATCCGAAGGTACGGCAGCCCGACATCTCGCTGGCACGTCGGGTGCTGGGCTGGGAACCAAAAGTAAGTCGGCGGGAAGGATTGCGGCGTACGCTGGAATATTTCAAGCAGCGGCTGGGACTGACCGGCAGCTAACCATGGGATGTTGTAGCAGGATCGGGTCATGGAAGCGCTGGGATGGCAGGCCTGGGTTACGCTGGCAGCCATCGCCGCGATGGTGGTGGCGTTGGTGCGGGAAGTGGCGCGCCCGGACCTGATCTTTCTGGGTACGCTGGGGGCGCTGTTGCTTACCGGTGTCCTGACGCCGCAGGAAGCGTTTGCAGGCTTTTCAAATCCGGCCGTATTGACGATCGCTGCGCTGTTTGTGGTGGCGGCCGGCCTGCAGCGCACCGAAGCACTGGCGTTCGTCGATCGCCTACTCTTTCCCCGCAAAGCGGCGACCAGCCTGGCCATCTTGCGGTTGATGGCCCCGGTTTCGGCCCTTTCGGCCTTCCTGAACAACACGCCCATTGTGGCCATGCTGATGCCGCGCGTGCAGCAGTGGGCCGCCCGGCACAACGTGGCCCCTTCTAAGCTGCTCCTCCCACTGTCGTATGCAGCCATTGTGGGAGGGATGATCACGCTGATCGGCACCTCTACGAACCTGGTCATTTCAGGTCTGATGATCCAGGCCGGGCTGCCCGGCCTGCGCATGTTCGATCTGACCTGGGTGGGGCTGCCGGTGACGATGGCGGTGATCTTGTTTTTTGTCTTGGTCGGGCATCGACTGCTGCCCGACCGCCGGCGTAATCAGGGAGATTTTGAGGAAGGACTGCGGGAATGCCTGTTCGAGTTGCGGGTGACGCCTGGAGGTCATCTGGAAGGCAAGACGGTAGAAGAGGCCGGTCTGCGTGCGCTGGGCGAGGCCTATCTGGTACACATCCGGCGGAGTGGGCGGGTCATTCCGGCTGCGCCGGAGCAGACGCTCCAGGGAGGGGATATCCTGACGTTTGTGGGCTCGGCTCGGATGATCGAACGGCTTCTGGAACGCATAGGGCTGGAGCGTGCGCTACCCGCGGTAGATGAAGATGCCACTCAGGTGCTTCCGCTGTTTGAAGCCGTGGTGGCGCCTTCGTCAAATCTGGTAGGCAAGACGCTTCGGGAAGTGCAGTTCCGGGAGCAGTATGGTGGCGTGGTGCTGGGCATTCAGCGGCAGGGACAACGCATTGTGGGCTCACTGGGACGCATTCCCATCGAGGCCGGGGATCTGCTCCTGATTGAAGCCCGCAATGGATTCGACCGGCGCTGGAATGCCCGGCGCGACGAGTTTTATCTGGTGGCGCCGAGAAGCCCCGAGCGGTCCCGGCCGCGTCCCCGCCACGCACCGGTAGCGCTGGCTATTTTTGCAGGTATGGTCCTGCTGGCCGGGCTGGGATGGGTGCCACTGGTGACGGCTGCCTTTGCGGCGGCGCTCGGGATGGTCCTGACGCGCTGCCTTTCAGGCAACGAAGCACGGCAGGCTCTCGACCTGCAGGTGCTGGTGGTCATTGCCGCGGCCTTGGGGATCGGCCAGGCCGTCGATCGCTCCGGCCTGGCTGCCGCGCTCGGCCATGGACTGGTAACGCTGACAGCCGAGCTGGGACCGATAGCAGCCCTGGCCATGCTCTACCTGGTCACCATGACCCTGACTGAGCTGTTTACCAACAACGCCGCTGCCGCGCTTATGCTACCGGTGGCGTTGGCCGTGGCCGGCGAGCTGGGCCTGGAGCCCCGTGCCTTTGCGATCACGGTGGCTGTGGCCGCCTCGGCCAGCTTCCTGACGCCTATTGGCTACCAGACCAACCTGATGGTTATGTCGGCCGGGGGCTATCGATTCAGTGACTACCTGAAGGCCGGCGCGCCGGTCGCTGCGCTGGTTTTCGTCGTGGGCCTGACCATGATTTCGTTGATCTGGTTGTAAACCTGTATTGTTTAACCCAAACCTGAGGTTGTGTACCTATGCCTACCACCACACTCATTGAACCACACGGAGGGGTTCTCTGCGAGCTGATCGTTTCCGAAGAAGAGCGCCAGACGCTCAAGGAAAAAGCGTTGACGTTGCCTTCTATTACGCTGACGCCCCGACAGCTCTGCGACCTTGAGCTATTGCTGAACGGAGGCTTTTCGCCACTACGCGGCTTTATGAATCGGGCCGACTACGACCGGGTCGTCGAAGAGATGCGCCTGCAAAGCGGTATCCTCTGGCCCATGCCGATTACATTGGATGTTTCGGAAGCAGTGGCCCGTACCCTGAACCCTGGTGACGAGGTGGCGCTGCGGGATCCGACCGGCCTGCTGTTGGCCGTGATGCAGGTCGAGGACGTGTGGCAGCCCGACAAGGAGCGGGAAGCCCGCCTGGTCTTTGGTACCACGAATACGGAGCATCCGGCCGTGGCTTACCTGATGCATGAGGCCGGCAATTACTACATAGGTGGTACGCTCAAAGGCGTCCAACTCCCGGTGCATTACGATTTCAAAGCGTTGCGCCATACCCCGGCTCAGCTACGGGCCGAGTTTGAACGGCGGGGATGGGAGCGGATCGTAGCGTTTCAGACACGTAATCCCATGCACCGGGCCCACAAGGAGTTAACCGACCGCGCAGCCGAGGAAGTGGGAGGCCATCTGCTCATCCATCCGGTGGTGGGCATGACAAAGCCGGGCGACATTGATTACTACACGCGGGTGCGATGCTACCGGAAGCTGCTCAAGTACTACCCCGAAGGCCGGGCCATGCTAAGCCTGCTGCCGCTGGCCATGCGGATGGGCGGGCCTCGTGAAGCAGTCTGGCATGCCATTATCCGTAAAAACTACGGTTGCACGCACCTGATCATCGGGCGTGACCACGCCGGACCAGGTAAAGACTCCAGCGGCAAACCATTTTATGGCCCCTATGATGCCCAGGAGCTGGTGCAGCAGTACCAGGACGAACTGGGCATCGGCGTGGTCCCCTTCAAGCTGATGGTGTATGTGCCAGATCAGGATACCTATAAGCCGATCGATGAGGTCAAGGAAGGCGAGCGGACGCTGAGCATCTCAGGCACTGAGCTGCGGCGGCGTCTGGCCGAAGGCGCAGAGATCCCTGAGTGGTTCTCTTATCCGGAGGTTGTGGCCGAGTTGCGCCGCACGCATCCGCCCCGCCATCAACAGGGCTTTACCGTATTCTTTACGGGGCTCTCGGGCTCAGGCAAGTCAACCATTGCCAACGCACTCATGACGCGCCTGTTAGAGCTGACGGGGCGACCGGTTACGCTCCTCGACGGGGATGTAGTGCGCACGCACTTGAGCAAAGGCCTGGGTTTCTCCCGGGAAGATCGCTCCACCAACGTGCGGCGCATTGGCTATGTGGCCAGCGAGATCACCAAACATCGCGGCATTGCGATCTGTGCACCCATTGCCCCCTATGAGGCCGACCGGCAGTACAACCGCCAGCTCATCAGCAGTGTTGGCGGTTACATCGAGGTCTTTGTCGACACACCGCTTGAGGTGTGCGAACAGCGCGATGTGAAGGGACTCTATGCGAAAGCGCGCGCCGGCCTCATTAAGGGCTTTACAGGCATCGATGATCCCTACGAGCCGCCCTCAAATCCGGAGATTATCTGCCGTACGACAGAAGAGACGGTAGAGCAGTGCGTTGAAAAGATTCTCGATTATCTCTATCAGGAAGGCTACCTGAAAAAGGAAACAAATAACGCCTGAGTACAAAAACGCAACGGCCAAAGGAGGGGGCCCTGGCTCGTACGGGTCAGGGCCCTGCTTTTTTTCCGAGGTTTGCTTTTACGAAAATATTTCTACGTCAAGTAGCCTGGCGGCCGTTCACCGCTGAAGGGAAGAGGACGATTTCGTACGCAACAGGCCGTTGCATGGAAATCTCCCATTCATTTCCCCTGCAGTGCAGACCGATGGGGCTGTCTCGAAGCCATTAAGAGGGGGAACGCAAAGGAGAAGCAGGGATCTGGCGGTTATGCTGGGGTAAGCGTTACGCGACTGAATCCAGAACGGGGAGCTGACCA
>JALSJJ010000232.1 GCA_026989375.1 Rhodothermus sp. | reverse complement strand
AACCACCCCCTCAGTCCTTCGGCCAGCTCCCCCTCAAGGGGGAGCAAAATTCTCCGAATCAACACGTAACGCTTACTCCGGCGTGAGTGCCAGAACTCTGTCAAAGCTTTTTTCCTTGAGTTCTCCCTCCCCTTTGGGAAGGGGGACAGGGGGAGGGACCTCATCCTCCCACCATTGCCATCATCACGGACGCCAGTGCCCTGGCTGGAAAAAGACACCCCCTCAGGCCCTGTGGGCCAGCTCCCCCTCGCAAGGAGAGCAAATCTTTTGATTCCTTCGCATTGCAGTTCGAATGCATACGCTGTGAAAGGTAGCACAGGCTTTCTGCCAGAATAGCCGGGCTTCTGCAGTCCATTCCGCGGCATTTCAGGGAACGTGCCCAGCAGCAACAGCAGGACCTGCACCTATCGGCCTCCATTGGCCGATGGTCTTCGGAATCTGGTGCGTGTGAGGCGGTTCCATGAGGTGATGGCCAGCAGGCAATGGGCAAGCTTACAGGAGATGCTCGTCATAGCCGTTCCATCGCCGTTGGTCCTTGATCCGGAGGCGGAGGGTTGGCTCTGGCTATTGCCAGGGCGTTGGGGAGTCAGTGGTGGGCCAGGCCGGTTTGCCCGGTTACTCCTGCTTGCTCCGGGGGTAGCAGATGTTCTGTTCTGATGCCGTGTACGCCTCACAGGGAGATGTTTACTGGTGTGGTGGCGTAGTTGTAACTGGCGGGGGCACGGTTTCCGGTGGTGTATCCGTTGCGCCGTTACCTATGGCGGTTGCAACCGACACTCGTCCCAGCCACCGCCGCAGATGGGTGGCGACCGAGTCGAACGCGGAGTATAGCACAGGCATGATTACCAGCGTCAGGAACGTCCCGAACATCAGCCCGCTGATAATAGCCGTACCCATTGGCCCCCAGAACTGGGTGTTTTCGGAGCCGATCTGGAAATTGGGATTCCAGTCGATCAGTAAGCCTACGAAGTCAATATTGATACCAAAGGTGAGCGGTACCAGACCAATAATGGTGGTGAGTGCAGTAAGGATGACGGGACGCAGGCGTGTGGCACCGGCCTCAATGATGGCGTCATGCTTACTGAGGCCGCGTTGCTGAAGCTGCATCGTGTAGTCGATCAGCACGATGTTGTTGTTGACAACGATGCCGGCCAGCGAAATCAGGCCGATAAACGTCATCAGGCCGAAGGCGGTGCGCGTGAGGATCAGGCCCAGCAGCACGCCGATCAGGCTCAGGCCTACAGCGATCATAATCAGGAAAGGACCGCTGACGCGGTTAAACTGCGCAATCATGATTAGAAAGATCAGGGAAGAGCCGATGAGCAGCGCGGTGGTCAAGAAGCTGAACGACTCCTGTTGCTCTTCGTTTTCGCCTGTGTAGGCCAGGTGATAGCCCGGCGGCAGTGTGCGCTCGTAATCGGCCAGGTACTGCCGTACTTGCTGCAGCACAGCCTGCGCGTTGTATCCGGGTGCTACATCGCCGCTGACGGTGGCAACGCGTTGCAGGTCCTGACGCGTGATGGCACCCAGACCACCGCCCAGCTCGAAATCAGCGACGGCTGCCAGGGGAATCTGTTGGCCTTCATGCAAGATGGTCAGGTTGCGTAGGCTCTCCAGCGAGCGGCGATCGGCTTCCTTCAGCCGAACCGTAATGTCATACTCATCTTCTCCAGTGCGATACTGGCTTGCTTCGATGCCGTTGATGGCTGCGCGTACGGTAGAGGCGATCTGCTGCGTGCTCAACCCGAAGCGTCCGGCCCGCTCTCGATCGATACGCACGCGCACCTCCGGGCGTCCAGTATTCAGGTTATCCCGAATGTCCACCAGCCCTGGAATGCGGCCCGTTTCGGCGGCTTCGATCAGGCGTTGTTTGATCTCCGTGGTAATGCGCACAATTTCTTTGAAGTCCGGACCTGAGATCTCGATGTTCACGGGTGGTCCGGTGGGCGGCTCCATCCGATCCTGGTCGATCTTAAGCGTCACGCCGGGGATGCCCTGGAGCTGTTGCCGCAGACGCACGAGGGTTTCACGGCTGGAAACAGCCCGATCTTCGTAATCGACCAGGTCCAGGGTAATCGTAGCTACCTCAGGTTGGGAGGAGCCTCCACCAAATCGCCGGTCGCCTCCCACCCCCACGTTTACCTGGATGTTTTTGACATTGGCCTGGTCTTCGGGGTGTGCACTCAGTAGCTGTTCAATACGCTGCAGTGCCTCGCGTGCAATGCGGTCGGTCGTTTCGACGTTGGTGCCCAGGGGGGCCGTTAGCGTGACCTGAATCTGATTGGGGTCGGTTTTCGGGAAGAATTCGACGCCTGTAGGAGATAGGGCAAACATAGCCAGAATCGCGAAAAGGGCACCAAGCACACTGTTGAGCAGACGAGCTCGATTGTCCGTAAGAATCAGGTAGCGGCGGCCGCGACGGTTTAGCAGGACGCCCAGGAGCCCGGTGAGCACAACAATCAGCGGCAGCGTCAGCAGCTCAACAATGGTGATGAGCGCCACCTCGCGGGGACTCAGGTACATCAGGCCTGTCACGACAAAGACCACAGCGGCGAAGATCAATCCACCCCGTACGGTTGCCCAAGCGCCCAGAAAGAGCGTCTCCAGGGTGTGCAGGATAATGCCGATCAGCCCCACTACCGCAAGCACGAGCCCCGGAAGCGTCAGGACCATGCCGGACGGACCGCCCAGCAGTGCTGAAAGGCCGCTGCCCAGTACGAGCAGTAGCACCCCCAACGTAAAACTTCCCAGTGCAAAGGTGTTGCGCAGCAGGGCCCGGGGCACCGTGTAGTCGCGCTCCAGCATCCAGCTCAGGAAGGCACGGTACCGCCGGATCAGCCCCGGCAGGCCCTGATGAATAAACCAGTTGCCGATCGGGCTGAAAAGGTATCTGTGCAACAGGTAGATCACCGGGACGGCAATGACCAGCACAACCAGTGTCTTCCAGTTAGCCAGACCCAACACCAGGCCCAGTACCAGCACAACGCCAGCTACCAGGAGTCGCACGTGCCGAGGCAGGCGGGGGGCTTTTTCTCCTTCGATGCGCATAAAGTAGCCCGTCAATACTGGATTGATCACCAGGGCTACGAACAGGGATGAAGTAAGCGTAATGATGAGCGTCAACGGAAGAAAGCTCATGAACTCGCCGATAATACCAGGCCAGAAAAGCATGGGGGCAAAAGCCGCAACCGTGGTGGCTGTCGACGCCACCACGGCCCCACCTACTTCGGCTGTGGCCAATCGAGCTGCCTCGAAGCGGCTGTAGCCCTGCTCCCGAAAGCGGTAGATGTTTTCGACAATGACGATGGCATTATCGACCAGCATGCCCAGCGCAATGATCAGGGAGAAGAGTATGACAAAGTTGAGCGTGTAACCCAGTGCCTGAAAAACAAGGAAGGAGATAAACATCGACAGCGGAATTGCAATGCCCACGAGCGTGGCCGTACGCACGCCCAGGAAAAACAGCAATACTGCTACGACAAAGATCAATCCACTGATGATATTGTTTTCGAGATCTCGAACGAGTGCGCGGACGTCTTCGCTCTGGTCGCCGGTAATGACCACCTCGGTGCCGGCCGGGAAGGGAAAGCGATCAAGCACCTGGCGGATGGCCTGGGTTGTTTCCAGGATGTTGGCACCCGAGCGTTTACGGATACTCAGGCTTACCACCTGCAGGGGCTCGTCGGTATCGGCATGGACGGGCACCAGACGGCCGTCTTCTTCACGCTGCAACACGCGCAGGTACGCATAACTGTCACGTTCCTTGTATCCAAACACCACTTCAGCCACGTCGCGTACATAAATGGGCCGGCCGCTCGGTGCCTTGATCACGATGTTGTTAATTTCCTCTGGCACTTCGAACTCTCCGTCCACACGTACCAAGTAGTTGAGCCGGTCTACGTCGATGGATCCACCCGGAAGGTTCGTATTTTCCTGCCGGATGGCATTGGCTACATCGTTAAAGGTCAGGTTATAGGCCTGCAGGGCGGCCCGATCGACGTTCACCTGTACTTCGCGCTCCAGGCCCCCTACGACGGTCGCTTCCAGCACATCGGGCAAGGCTTCCAGCTCGTCCGCCAGATTTTCGGCCACCTCCTTCAGCCGGGAGAGGGCATATGGCGCGGCCAGGTTGATGGTCATGATGGGCAGCTCCGACAGGTCGATCTCGCTGACGATCGGTTCTTCGGCATCTTCAGGCAACTTTGCCTTGGCAAGGTCGACCTTATCTCGGACTTTCTGAAAGGCTTCGTCCAGCGTAATCTGGTCCGGCAGAAACTCCACAACAATGGTCGAAACGCCTTCGGTAGAAGTCGAGCGGATCTCGTCGATGCCAGTAATGCCCTGCAGCTCTTCTTCGATAGGCTTGGTAATCAACGACTCGATGTCCTCCGGACTGGCGCCGGGGTAAACCGTCGTAATGATGATATTAGGAATCTCGATGGAGGGGAAGGATTCTTTGGGAATCGTCAGATAGCTGACCAGCCCTCCGACGGCCAGCAGAACGGTCAGCACGAGGATCGTGGTGCGCTGCCGTATGGCAAGATGCGTGATTTTCATGGCTTTGAATCGGTTGGATTACGGCGTCTGAAGGGTACGGATGGTGTCGGTGGTTGCATGGGCAGCCCGGATAGCAAGGGTGTAGGTCTGCAGCACTTCCAGCAGGTCGCCATCGCTCAGGTCGTTCTGCCCGAGTACCACCACCCGTTCGCCAAAGCGAAGGCCCTGGCTAACGACTACCAGCCCTTCAGAGGAGGGGCCCAGCACGACGTAGCGCTGACGGGCGACCAACCCCGCATCGGACGAGTCGGCCACAAACACACTGGTGCCCGTCTCGTCGCGTAGTATAGCAGGCAGAGGGACGGCGATCACGCTGTCGAGTACTTGCCGGGCCAGGCGGACGCGCACAACCATCTCTGGCTTGAGCTGGCCACTGGAGGAGTCCAGCTGGACCTCTATAGGAAAGGTTCGATTGGTCGGATCGATCGCGCTACCTACAAAGGTGACGACCGCCTGTTGTGGAGGCAATCCATAAGTCTGAAAGTGGAGTTCGACAGGCGTACCGACATGGATGTCGCGGGCATAGCGCTCGGGAACACCCGCCCGCACCTTCATCTTACGCAGGTTGACCAGGCGCACCACTGGCTGTCCTATGGCAATCTGCTCGCCCACGTCCACAAAATGAGCCTCAACGGTTCCGGCAAACGGTGCTTTGATGACTGTGTGTGCCAGTTGCTTGCGGGCCTGCTCAAGGGCTGCCTCGGCTAAGCGGAGTTGGGCTGCCGCCTGGTCACGCTGTGCCCGGACATTCTCAAATTCCAGGGCGCTGATGATTGAGTCCCGAAAAAGCGGCTCCTGGCGCTGAAAGTTGTCCAGCGCCAGCTTGTAAGCGGCCCGGGCACTGGCCAGCTGCGCCTCGGCCTGTTTGAGGGCGGCACGCGCCAGCGTCTGGTCCAGGCGCGCCAGTACAGCGCCTGCCTCGACCTGTCGGCCCAGCGGGGCCAGGTACTCGACGGTACCGGAGGCCTGTGCGGAAAGCGTGGCATCATAGGTGGCCTCAACCGTGCCCGTCAGTTCGATCCAGTCCACAAACCGCGTAGGATGTAGCTCAAGCAGTTCGACGCGTACCCGCCGCTTGGCGGCAGCCAGTGCCGTATCAGACGCCGGCGCCGAAGCATCCGGCGAGGCGCAACCGTTCAGCAGCATCAGCACAAGCCCCCCAAGGGCCGTCAAGCGAATCCATTTGGTTAGATGCATGGTTGTTTGCATGGTTATCCAGCCTGGACGAAACTACCGGATTTTGTTGTGCAGCGTCAGTATGAGGCGATCCTCCTCTCCGGGCGGGGCAATCAGGCCCACGGCCGTCTCAAAAGCGCTCTGTGCCGTGAGATAATCGTAAACGGCCTGTAGGTAATTGAGGCGACTCTGATCCAGTTGCTGCGAGGCCTCACGCTCTTCCAACGGACTGGCCACGCCCTCGCGCAGTCGGATGCGGGCATGCTCATAGTTCAGCTCGGCCCGTTCCACATTACGTTCCTGGCTGATCAGTCGCTTCCGGGCGGCTTCCAGATCACGTAATGCTTGCAGTACTTCCAGGCGTACCTGTTCCAGTTGCTGCAAGTACTGGAGTTCAGCCTGCTTGACAGCGATCTGTCGCTGCTGCACTCGGGCCGACGTCTGAAAGCCGGAAAACAAGGTCCAGGTCAGCCGCACTCCGATGTTAACCGATGGATTCCAGTAGTCGCGTGAAAAGAAACCGTTGGTGCGCTGGGAAAATTTGAAGGGATCGTTGGGATCAGATAGCACGATCGTTCGATAGTCCGGCACATTGCCAATGTAGCTAAAGCTGGCAAAAGCGCTCAGACGCGGATAGCGGGCAGCACTGGCCAGCTCCCGATCGATCTCACGCAATCTGACCTGGAGGCGAAGTTGCTCCAGGTCCGGTCGGCGCTCCAGGGCCAGGGAGACAGCCTCATCCAGCGAGATCTGTTGATAACGGCCCGGATCGGTTACAGCCAGCGCCCCCCGGAGCTGGAGCGGCTGCTCGATGGGAATACCCAGCAGTAGTTTCAACTGATCCAGCGTCTGGGCTGCCTGGTTCTGGGCCTGAATGAGCTGGGATTCCAGATTGGCCAGTTCGACTTCGACGCTCAGGCGCTGAAACTTTGGCGCAACTCCCTGCGCAACGCGCCGAATCGTCTCCTGCCACGTCTCGCGGGTGCGTTCTACACTCTGGGCCATCACGCGAGCTTGCTCCTGCGCCAGTAGCGCTCCGTAAAAAGCCCGCCGCACCTGATCAATCAGTAATTGCTCCTGTCGAGTGGCCCCTCGCTGGTTAATTTCTTTCAGGATTTCCGCCCCTTTGATGGCAGCAAAAGCGGTTTTACTGAAGAGCGTCTGTTCAATGGTGAGGCCGGCGGTAAACCGATTGTCTACCGCAAAGGGATTGTCGCCAACGCGTAGCCGAATGCCAGCTTCTTGTAGCCCTCGCTGCTGACGCTCGACGAACTCGCCGAAGGAAATGGGTTCGGTATCCGGGTTGTCGTCGGTGCGGGCGCGTTCGTTGTAGGCCAACCAGTCCAGGAAACCCAACGACTGGAAAAAACGACCTGCCGCCGATCCGGCAAAAGGATTGGGCGTTTTCAGATTGCGCGCATAGTCAGCGCTCAGGTTGACCTGGGGGAGCACCTGACCCCAGGCCTCACGCACCTGAGCGCGGGCATGATCTACATCCAGCCGGATACGTTGCAGCATACGATTCTGAACCAGTGCGATCTGGATAGCTTCTTCCAGCGTCAGTACGATAGGCTGTGGAGAAGTATCGGGAGCGTGAAGCGGCTGCGCTTCCAGCGACCAGGTTGCCATAAGCAAGGCGAGCCCTGCAATGCTCCAGCGAGGGATGTTCATGGCGCTTCCGATGATTGTGTTCGGTTCAACAACCCTTCCAGCAGCAGCGTCGAAAGAAAGCGGGTAGCTTCTTCTGTGGTACCAAGATGATGATCCGGTTTACCGACCGCACACTCTTTGAGCAGGCGATGCATGGCCAGCCCGTGCAGATTCCCCAGAATGGTATGCGCCACCGCCTCTGCCGGTAATGGTCGTACTTCTCCCCGCTCGATGGCTGCCTGAATGTGTCGGGTCAGGAGCTGCAGGAAAGCGGTATGATGGTGCTGGAAGAAGGCAGCCCGCTCTGGATCAGGGCTGACAAGCATGCGTTGTGATTCGCGCGTGACCAGCAGAAGCATGTCGCGGTGTTGCTCAAAGAATTGAAAGCTGGCCCGCAGAAACGCCTCAAACCCCTCCCGGAATGAGGGAGCTCCGGCAAAGGAGGTCTCGATCAATTGACGAAATTGCGCGAAAATCTCTTCAAAGACCGCAAAAAACAGCTCGTCTTTGCCTCCCGGGAAGTAATTGTACAGCGTGCCTTTGCCAAACTCAGCGCGCTGGGCGATTTCGTCCAGCGTGGCATCGACATAACCTTTTTCTGCGAAAACGGCCCGCGCTGCTTCCAACATCGCCTGCCGACGCATGAGCCGTTCGCGCTCCTTGCGGGAAAGTGCAGGGGATTCCATGAACGCCTGGTCGAAAAGTGACTGATCAGTCATTTAGTGACGAATGAGTTTACGTTGTATGGCAGTAAAGGATGCAGGTGGGATGTTAAGCATGTGTGAAGAACAGATCATAAAAAAACGGCGCAGCCTGTGAAGCCTGCGCCGTTGTAAAGGGAGAGAACCCTCGGAAGCGCCCAGAGATAGCCGGTGCGTCAAGGAGGGTGGGGGCGCGTTTTCATAGATATTGCGCCAGGTTGTGGGCTTGGAGGTATTCGACCACGTTTTTCACCTGCTGGGTACTATCGAGGTTACAGATCAGCAGGGCATCATCGGTATCGATGACAGCGGTATC
>JALSJJ010000231.1 GCA_026989375.1 Rhodothermus sp. | reverse complement strand
TATGATCTGGCCCGCGCCAGCCGCTTTTTGACCCAGTTTCAGTTTCAGAGTGCCCATGCCCTCGGTCCGGGTCTAAAAATTCCGGAGAATAACGCGTTTCCCACGGACGCTCTGTACCTGAATCCTGACATACGTAACGACTGGCGCAACGTCCGTCCGCTGAACCAGCTTGAAGTACAGCTTATCCAACCCCTGTGGACCTGGGGTGAAGTCAGCGGTCAGCTCCGGGCAGCCCGCTACGGCACCGAAGTCGAAGCCGCAGGTGTCCGCCAGAAAGCGCTGGAAGTAGCCACCCGGACCGGCGAACTGTACTACAGCCTGCAACTTACCGAAGCGCTGCTCCGACTGGCCCGTGAAACGGGCGAGATCTTAGACCGGGCCAAAGAAGAAGTAAATCGTCTGCTCCAGGAAGGCGACCCCTCTGTGGACGACGCCGACCTGTTCCAGCTCCGCATTACGGAACAGGAGTACCTGCAGCGGGTGGTCGAAGCCGAAGAACAGCACCAGATTGCCCACGCAGCCCTGTCCCGCCAGCTACTCCTTCCCGAAAATACTGTGATCGATCCAGCCGAAGGCCCGCTTGCACCTATCGCATTTACGCTCCAACCGCTGGAGACTTACCTGGCGTTGGCCGAAACCCATCGTCCGGAAATCCAGCAAGCTCAGGCTGGCCTGGCCGCCCGCGAGGCGCTCGTCAGGGTAGCCCGCTCAGACTATTACCCCAAGCTGTTTCTGGGGATTTCGGGACGATGGACGTACACGGCTGGCCGCTATCGGCAGCCCAATCCCTATATCAGTGATCCTTACTTCGGAGAAAGTTTGCGGGCCGGCTTCGGTTTTCGACTGAACTTGAACTTCAGACAAACACGTGCCCGCGTTGAACAGGCCCGCGCTCAGCGCAACGAAGTGGCCTATCAACTGGAAGCTGCCCGTCAGCTTGTTCGCTTCGAAGTGGAAGAAGCCTACCGTAATGTGCGCATCGCACAGGCCGCCCTTGAAGCCCGCGACCGCGCCTTAACCATCAGCAAAGAATGGCTTCGCACCGAACAGATTAACTTCGACCTGGATCTGGGTGATACCGAAAACCTGGTGCGCGCCGTACGCGAAAACCTGGAGCTCCAGGCACGGTACTATGAAGCAGTCTACAACTACAACCGGGCCGTGCTACGCCTGCAACGGGCCATCGGAGTACTCGACCTGAACGTACGGCGCGGCACACTTGTTGACTAACAAGTAACCGGCAGCACAACCCTGTTTTGCCAACAACCCTTATCGGACCCATATGAACCGCTACCTGCTATCTGGTACCCTGCTGACAATACTCCTGCTCGGAAGCACCCTGCCCGTACAGGCACAGTCCAGCACCGAAGCCCGAAAGCTTCAGCAACTGCTGGAGACGCGCGACCAACAGATCAAAGCCCTGCTCCAGACCGATCCCCTGACTGCTGAAGACCGGGAACAACTTAAAGATCTGATCAACGGCTTCGTCGATTTCGAAACAATGGGCCGCCTGGCCCTTGGCCCCTTCTGGGCGGACTTGACCCCAGCACAGCGTCAGGAATTCATTGAACTTTTCAGCGACATCGTACGCGAACAGTCCCTGTCGGATCTGGACATCTATCGTGCCCGTGTGCAGTACGACCGTATTGAAGTACAGGGCGATAGCGCCCGCGCTGTCACCACGGTCATCTACAAAGAGACCCCCACCCAGGTGGTCTATCTGTTCACCCGACGAAACGGACAGTGGAAGGCCTACGATATCATCATCGACGAAGTGAGCACGGTCAAAGGATATGCCCGCTCCTTTCAGAGCGTGATCCGCAAACGCGGCTTCGACGCGCTCATGAAGAGTCTGCGTAAAAAACAGGCCAGGATGGCCCGCTCCCGCTCTTCATAGCGGCATGGCCGGGCGGCTCTGGACGAATACGAAATTTTCAAATCTTTGCTGAAAACCCGACGCCTTTCGTATCGTTGGGTTGAGACCCTCTGTCTTAACCCTAACGTAATGGATAGGTCACGCCAGGAAGGATACGTTCTGCATACCTACGGCGCCGCGCAGTACGTGCAGCATGCGGTGGCCTCGGTGGTGACCCTGCGGCGCTACGATACCACACGGCCGGTGGCGCTTTTCTGTCCGGATGAGCACCGGGCCCTACTGGAGCGCCATGGACTGGACCATCTTTTTCAGGTCATCGCTCCGCTACCCGAAGCCCATCGTTCCATCGTCGGCTTCAAACACCACCTGTATCGCTTCATGCCCTTTGACCGGTGCCTGTTTGTCGATGCCGATATGATCTGGTGCCGCAACCCTGATCCACTCTGGCAACAACTGGCCGCTTTCCCGTTTACAGCAACCGGTCTGGAACGCGCCGACTTCTTTTTTGGGGGGCCCAAAGGTTTCGGCGTCGTGCTCGATGTGTTGCTGGATCGCCGCCGCCGCACCCTGCGCCGCTTTGGATTGACCTATCTGCCACGCGTGCAAGCCGGCATGATCTATGCACAGGACGCAGCGCTAACCCGCACCGTCTGCGAACTGGCCTCGGAATTTCTGGCGCGGCGCTCGGAGACCCACTTCCGTAGTCGGCTACACGAAGGCCGCACCGAGGAATCCTGCGAGTGGAGTCTGGCCATGGCGATGAGTCGGCTCAACCTGCCTGTTTTTCCCTGGTTTGCCGGTCAGTATAGCCCCCAGCTCGACTATATCGATGACCTGACGATCCATGACCCTGACTTCAAACAGGTAATCTGTCGGTACTATACCGACCGCCTGGTGTATGCCCTCCGCGGCATTGCTTCTCCGTTCTGGCGCCGACTGTTACGCGGCTTTTTTTCCCGGTTACCTGGCCGCGGCGACTACATGGAGGTTACGCCGTTCGCTCTGCATTTTGGATGGTTACACCAAAAACAGCCCTTCTATACGTTCGTCGAACGTGTCTGGGCTGAACTGACCCGTACCCCCGACCTCCCTTCTCTACCGAACCACGAGCAGATGCCAGAGAAAAATGGTATGACCGGTGTAGAGCCCCCATCCCAGACCCCCCAGCACCGCAAGCAGTAACCAGCAGCCTGGATGCAGCACAGTAAGCACCAGATAGATCCAACCTGAACCCCCTATCACCTGTCCTGCATCCCGGATTGTCCGAAAAAGTCCCCACGCTTCTGCAAACACCCACAGGAGCAGCAACGCGTGTCCCGTGTCTCCGCCTGCGTCTGGCAGCAAACTGAGCGCTCCCATCATCAACGCCAACAACGGCCACCGGGGCATATGCGCCAGCGTCCAGGCCTGCACAAATCCAACGCGACGCCCCCAACGACTGAGTAACATCAGCATTCCTCCCCAGTATCCCAGAGCGCCCAGACTACCCAGCGCTACCATCGATAGGAGCAGGGCCGGCGTCTGCATGCTTTCCACGATCGGCTGTGCCACAGCCAACGGAAGTCTTCCGATTAGCCAGGTAGCTACCAAACTTTTTCGAAGCATCTGTGCTATGGCGGTCAGGATCACTCCCAGCGCTATCCCTTCGGCGAGCCCCAAGGCGGCCAGCGCCCCTTTTGGAAGATCCCGTCCGTAGTGCACCGCTTCTATGTAGAAGCCATGCGCCCGAAAATACCGCGTGCCAAGCAGACGAAACCGCAGCGAAAACCGATAGCTCAACACCAGCAGCACTATCGGAATCCACCCGATCAACACGATCCCGGACCCGGAAGTATCAAGGGGACGTCCGGCCGGAAACGCAAAAACCGTTTGCGCTCCTGTAAAAAATCCACGCACTACCTCAAACGCCGGCCGCGTCTTCCCCTGCAGGTTGTGTAACCCGTAGGTCTCCACAAAAGGACGGTCCAGATACAACGCCGGATATGAACGGGTAACATCTTGCCAGCGATAGACGAACACAAAACCGCTAAAAGCGCCCTGCAGTTGCCTCAGATGCCGTTCCAGATAGCGAGCCTGCCACTCCGGGGAGTGAGGCCGACGCAGACCGCGCAACGTATCGGCCCGTACCCAGGTGCCCAGCCGTCCAAGCCCGACCGGAACCGTCGGGTGTACCTGCTGCCAGCGCTGCAGCAGATGCATCGGATCCTCAACATCGCGGGCGTCCAGCAACACAAAATCCACAGCCGTCCCACATCGATCACCCTCGATGAAGCGCGTTTCATAGTACACCTGCAGGTCCGGACGCACACGCTGCACCTCAGCCCGCAATGTTTCAAAATAGCGGCAGGCGTCCGGGTCTGCCGTGTCGACCAGACGCGCCAGTCCAATCGCTCGCACCGAGGTATGACCGGCCACCTGTTGCAATAAGGTACGAAGCTGCCGCTGCAGCGCCGGCAACCGTCGCAAAAGCTGACGGGCAGGTTCGTCAACCACCGGCAGCTCTACCAGAAGCACGATCCCCAGGGTGTCAGCCGCCTTCAGGAGGAACGCTGGGGGCGAAGGGGAATCCAACCGCAACGCCCTCACTCCCAGGTGACGAACCCGCTGCCATTCCTGTAGCGCCTGCAATGTATCACGAGGTGGCTGCCACACCACACCCCACACCTGGGCCCGTGCCACCGATAGGACAGCTACTCCTATCAGGAACAACAACTTACTAAAAACAATGCGCATCAAAGTATAGCTACGCAAGGCTCATCTTGGCTTATGGTGTGGGTAGCTTGCACGTATCACTACGAAGCTGTATTTTGGGGCGACTTGCAGCCGGTCGCATGAAAATACGGCACCATTCTTTCTGGACGGAAGCGGAAACTTTCAAAATCAAACCCTGAATCGCCATGAAGCACGTATTACGACTCGTTGCGTTTCTTGCGCTGACCTCGACAGCGTACGCACAGATCCCGTCTCCGGTAACTTTTGAGCTCGGGCCACGGATAGGTTACGACGTAGGAGGCGATATCGAAGAGACCTTTCTGGGAGTCGATGCCCGACTATCCGTGCTGGCATTGCCCATCGATTTTCAGGCGACCTTCGACTACTATTTCATGGAACGAAACACAACGTTCTGGCAGTTGGGGCTGAATGCCCTGCTGGGTTTTGGTCCGGGACTCCTTTTCACTCCTTATATCGGGGCTGGACTGGGCATTGCTCGGACTTCTGTTAAGGTGGATATGGGTGATTTCGTAGCATTCAGTGCCAGCGATACAGATACCGGCATCAACCTGATCGGTGGCGCTCGTTTTGGCATTGGCCCGATTCGGCCGTTTGTGCAGGCCCAGGTAACTGTGCTGGGCGACGTGGACTTGGTGACAATTGCTGGAGGGCTGCTGTTCAAGTTTGGCCCCTGATGTCTGCACCCTCTGCAACAGAAAAGGGCCGTGTCCGGATGGACACGGCCCTTTTTTCGTTGGCAGCCTTATCGGCTACCCGCTGAACCACAACCCCTGCAGGCCGAGGTAACCTGCAGCGTCAGGACCGTGCTCGTCGGTCCACCGACGGAAGGCAGCGCTCCTGCTATTCTGGGCACAACCGGTTCCGGCCAGCTCCGGGCCCAACCGCTGCTTTGCAATATGCCGTCTGCCCGTGTCACCTGTATGTCACCGATCATGGGGCAGCATCAGTCCAGCATTTTGCGCAGAAAAGCTGGCGTATCCGGATTATCTTTGCGAATACGTTCACCCCGCTCACGAAGCTCATCCGCATGCAGCCGGCGAATGTTGCCCAGGCGCTTCCCTTCAACCGGTGCTGTTCCAGGAATAGTGCGCCGCTCAAAAGCTGGCTTGTCCAGCCGCTTTAGATTCTCCTCCCCCTTGTAGTTGATATAAGGTTCCTCCGGTTCAAGCGGAACGGTACGACGCCGTCCGGTTGTTTCCGGTCGCTGTTCACGATCAAAACCAGTAGCTATCACTGTGACACGCAGATCATCACCCATGTTGTCGTCGATGACCGTACCGAAAATGACCTCAACGTCTTCGCCAGCCTCCTGCTGGATGATACGCACCGCCGTGGTCGCCTCGCGGATTCCCAGCGACCGTCCGGCGGTAATGTTGACCAGTACGTTCCGGGCACCGGCAATCGACAGGCCGTCCAGGAGCGGACTGGAAATGGCTGCGATCGCTGCTTTTTCGGCCCGATTTTCACCTGAAGCCACTGCTGATCCCATAATGGCTGTTCCGCCATTTTGCATGGTGGTCTTCACGTCCGCAAAGTCCAGGTTGATCAGGCCGTGCACGGTGATCAGATCGCTGATGCCCCGCGTGGCATTGTAAAGCACCTCATCGGCCTTGGCGAAGGCTTCAAGGAGTGTGGTGTTTTCGTCCGAAATGTCAAGAAGTCGCTCGTTCGGGATAACGATTAATGTGTCAACATTTTCCTTGAGCAGGGCAATGCCGTCGAGTGCAGCCTTCATGCGCTTGGGGCCTTCGCATTCAAACGGCTTGGTAACGATTGCCACCGTTAGAATGCCCAGTTTTCGCGCGATAGCTGCCACGACGGGCGCACCGCCGGTACCTGTACCACCACCCATGCCGGCCGTGATAAAGACCATGTCATAGCCTTTGAGCGCCTGCTCAATTTCCTCCCGGCTTTCCTCGACAGCCTGCGCGCCGATTGCAGGCCGCGCACCGGCTCCCAATCCCTTGGTCAGGTTGCGTCCTACCTGAATCTTCACCGGAGCCCGATTGGCAGCCAGTGCCTGGGCATCTGTGTTGATGGCAACAAAATCCACGCCCTGGATGCCCCGCTCCAGCATGTTGTTGATGGCGTTGCCGCCACCCCCTCCGATGCCCACGACACAGATTTTGGCCTCTGTGTGCGCCGAGTCGTCAAACGCGAAGCGCGAACTAATGGACTGTTCCATGACTCCCCTCTGATTGGTTGTGGTTCAGCGTTCTGGATATATGATGGGTCGGAGCGAGCACCTCCGACCGTGCTTGTCGCTTACAGCTCGTTAAACCAGGCTTTCATGCGGTTAGCAATCTTGCGCAGTAGCATCTCGCCCGGGATGGTTTCTCCTCCAGTGCGCGTCTGCATCTCATAGCTCAGGCCTGGGGTTCCAATCAGTTCGGGCCGCAGGCCATACAGCACCAGTCCCACCGCCGTCGCAAATTTTGGATCGCTTACTTCTTCGGCCATGCCCCCGGCTATTCCCATCGGTAGCCCGATGCGGGCTTCCATGCCCAGCACATCAGCGGCCAGTTCGGCCGTGCCTGGAATAAGCGCGCCGCCTCCGGTAAGCACCACACCGGCTGCCAGATGCCGCGCATACCCACTTCGCTTGATCTCAATGGCCGCAATCTCCAGGATCTCCTCCATGCGGGGCTGAATAATCTGAGCCAGCGTGCTCCGACTGATACGTTTTTCGGGCCGTCCCCCGATGCCCGGGATGGTTATCTCTTCGTCTTCTTCGATCAGATCGACCATGGCCACTCCGAAGCGGCATTTGAGCCGTTCGGCCTGGTCGCGCATAATGCCCAGCCCTTTTCGGAGATCATCGGTTACCTTGTTGCCGGCCACCGCAATGACCCCGGTATGTCGAATCGTATTATCCTCGAACACCGCGACGTCTGTAGTGCCACCCCCGATATCGATCAGCGCAACACCGATCTCTTTTTCATCTGGATGCAACACAGCAAACGATGAAGCCAGCGGCTCCAGCACCAGATCGGCCACTTCGTAGCCAGCTTTTTCGATGCAGCGATAGACGTTTTTGGCCGCCGACACCAGCCCTGTGATGATATGAACGTTCGCCTCCAGCCGCACCCCACTCATGCCCACCGGGTCGGCCACCCCATCCTGTCCATCCACGATAAACTCCTGGGGGATGACGTGCAAAATCTCCCGGTCGGCTGGCAACGCGACATGCGTCGTGTCTTCCAGAAGCCGTTCGACGTCGCGCCGGGTGATTTCGCCATCCCGGTTGGAGATGGTGATCACGCCGCGGCTCTGAAAGCTCTGGATGTGATCGCCGGCAATACCCACGATCACCTGTCGCGCCTGAATGCCGGCCGTCCGCTCGGCCTCATGAAGCGCCGCCTGCAGGGAAGCCACTGTCTTATCGATGTTCACCACGACGCCTCGGTTCAATCCGTCCGATTCGGCCACACCGACCCCTAAGATGTTCACCCGATTCATCTCGTCGGCCGAAGCGACCACGGCACATACCTTTGTGGTGCCGATGTCTACACCCACAACAATGCGCTCATTCATGGCCCAACACGAATTTTTGGGTTGAAGGGTGCGTCTGCTCACGCACCACAATCTGGTTGGCAAATCGAAGGTCAATGGACGAAAACGTCTTGTGCGGCTGGGTCAGGACGGCCTGGTGCCAGAAAGCGACCAGGCGACGCAGACGCCGATCGAAATCTTCGGTGCCCAGCCGCACGGGAATGCTGCGCTGTCCAGCCGCAGGCGTGGTGTAAAGCCAGAATTCACCCTGCGGCGTCCGCACAATCTCTGCGATAAGCGCTCGCTCTGATGGCTTCAGCGCAGCCAGCGCAGCCAGCAACGCGCGTACCTGTCGGTCTTCCAACGGTCGCATTGGATGCGCTGGCCCAGACACCCCGGACAGCAGGGGCACGTCAATCGCAGGCCCGCTCCCTAACGGCATACCATAACCTTCAGCGTCCAGATAGCCTACAGGCCGCCCGTTGGCATCCATCAGCAAAACGACCGGCACACGTTCTTTTACGGTAATGCGCAGCGTACCGGTCGGCAGACGCATTACCGAAGCCGTCCGTACCCAGGGATGTCGCTGCACCCGATCGGCAATCAGCACCGGATCCAGTGCGAACAGGGCCACGTCGGAGTCTACAGCGGCCAACTGCCGCAGCACTTCAGGATCGGCCTGGCGGACACCTACAATTTCAATCTGTCTCAACTGCACACGCTCCAACCACAGCCAGGCCACGCCACACAGGACCAACACCAGCAGTCCGATCACCAGCAGCCGGATTGGTCTGCGGCGCTGCCCGCCTGACCGGTAGGGTCGCGTGGTGTTCCTATGAGCGCTACGACGCGGCATGCGGTAACGCCTCGGTTAATTGTAAATAGTCCAGGAGCTCTCGAGCAGCCCGCCAGATGTCGCCTGCTCCCATAAAAAGCACGGCATCGCCAGGCTGCAGCACGTGCTCCAGCAAATACCCTGGAATCTGGCGGCGGTCGGCCACATAGTGCACGTTCCGATGTCCAAAACGCTGGGCCAACTCAGCAATACGCTCACCGGTAATACCTGGGATTGGCGTTTCGCGGGCTCCATAGATCTCGGTAACTACCAGCACGTCGGCATCCACAAACGACCGGGCAAAGTCTTCCTGGAAGTCACGGGTGCGGGTGTACAGATGCGGTTGAAAAACAGCGACCAGCCGCCGATCGGGCATAGCTGTCGCGGCGGCTTCCAGCGTAGCCCGAATTTCCGTCGGATGGTGGGCATAGTCATCGACCACCAGCACGCCATGTTGCTCGCCCAGTCGCTCAAAACGACGGCGCACGCCGGTAAAGCGGGCCAGTGCTTGCTGCATGCAATCAAACGGGATGTCCAGCTCCAGCCCTACCGTTACGGCTGCCAGCGCGTTGCGCACGTTATGGAGCCCCGGCACCTGCAACTGGATCGTTCCCAGGGGGTCGCCCTGCAAGAGCACCTCGAACCGAGAGCCAAAGCCTTCAAACCGGACGTTTTCGGCGCGGACCTCGGCCTGTCGGGCCAGCCCATAGGTGCGCACGCGCCGATCCAGCTCGCCCACCAGCGCCTGTACGTTCGGATCGTCCAGGCACAGGATAGCCGCTCCAAAGAAGGGCACGCTGTTGGCAAACTGGCGGAAGGCTGCCTTGAGATCGGCCAGGTCCTGATAAACGTCCAGATGCTCCGGTTCGATGCTCGTCACTACCGCCAGCGTAGGTGTCAGCCGCAGGAAGGTGCGGTCATATTCGTCTGCCTCGATCACAATGATGTCCCCTTCGCCAGCAACAGCATTCGACTCGAATGCCGCCACCTTGCCCCCCACGATGATTGTGGGATCAAACCCGCCCTCAGCCACCACCAGACCCACCATCGACGTGGTGGTTGTCTTGCCGTGCGTGCCGGCCACTCCGATTCCAAACTTCATCCGCATCAGCTCGCCGAGCATCTCGGCTCGAGGAATGAGCGGGATATGGCGGCGGAGCGCTTCCAGCGTCTCCGGATTTTCCTGGGGGCATACGGCCGAAGAATAGACCACCACATCGGCATCACCCACATGTTCGGGCCGGTGCCCCTCGTGAATGACGGCGCCTAACCGTTCCAGCCGCGCGGTTATGTCGCTGCGCTTCAGGTCAGATCCTGTCACGCGAAAACCGCGTAGCAGAAGCACTTCGGCGATTGAGCTCATCCCGATGCCGCCAATGCCCACCATGTGCACGTGCCGGACACGCCCGAACAGGGGCGGCCGACGCCAGTTCTCGCGTTCACCCATGACGTCCTCGTACCTGTTTCTGTCGCCTCATGGCCAGCTCCAGCACTGTGGTTGCAATCTGTACCGCGGCCTCTGGACGCGCCATCCGCCGTGCCGCTTTGGCCATGGAAGCCCGCCGCGCCGCGTCCGCCAGGAGCGTCCAGACTTCGGTTACCAGGCGCGTGGATAGTTCCGTTTCAGGCAGATGTCGCGCCGCACCTGCTCGCACCATGCTTTCGGCATTGCGCGTCTGGTGATCAGCCGCCACCTGGGTAGCCGGCACCAGAATGGCCGGCGTTCCGGTCACCATCAGTTCGCTACAGGTCAATGCTCCGGCCCGGCACAGGGCCAGATCGGCCGCGGCATAGGCTGCTGCCATATCCTCGATGTAGGGTAACAGCCGTATCCGATGGTGTACCTGTTTTGTCAGCCCGAGTAGCTGCTGTTGGACGGCCTTGTAATGCGTTCGGCCCGTCTGCCAGAGCAAATACAGGCGCGGTTCATCGAGCAGGGTAGGCACCGCCTGCATCAACGCCTCATTGAGTACCGCACTGCCCAGCGATCCACCAACCACCAGCAACACCTGTGCTTCCTCCGGCAAACCAAAGCGGCGCCGCGCCTCCAGACGCGACACCTGTCGGAGTGCACGGCGCACCGGATTGCCGCTCAGCACACAACGATCGGCCGGGAAGTACGCCTGAGCTTCCGGAAAAGCTATGTAAATCCGAGCAGCCCACCGCCCCAGCAGCCGATTGGTCAATCCCGGAAACGCATTCTGCTCCTGGATCACAATAGGACGCCGCAACAACCAGGCAGCCAGTAATACAGGCGCCGACACATAGCCCCCGGTGCCCACCACCACATCCGGATCAAAGGCCCGAATCAGACGAAAGCTCTCGAAAAAGCCCTGGGCCAGCTTCCCCGGCAGTCGGAGCGCGCGGAGCGACAGGTGGCGCGGCAGCGCAGCGGCCGTAATTGGATAAATCGAATAACCGGCCGCCGGCACGGCCCGCCATTCCAGGCGCTCACGCGTACCGGCAAAAGCAATCACCGCCTCCGGACACTGTGCCTGAATGGCCTCGGCGATGGCCAGGGCCGGATACACATGCCCCCCGGTACCACCGCCGGCTATCAGCACCCGCGGTGCCCCACCGGCCGCCATCAACACGGCCGTCGGCATTTCAGCTTCTCGCAGGAGCATCTCAGCCATCAGGATCGCCCCTTTTCAGGTAGTTGCGCCTGTCTCGAAACACTTAGCAGCAATCCCGCCAGAATGCCGCTGGTCAGCAACGACGTGCCACCGTAAGAGACAAAAGGAAACGGCAAGCCCGTCACCGGCAGCAACCCACAGGTGACCGCTGCATGTACAAAGCCCTGAAGCGTCAGCATTGTGGTGGCGCCAAAGGCCAGGAAAAATCCTAATGGATCACGAGCATGTCGGGCAATGCGCAGATATCCGCGAAAAAGCAAGATCATCAGGGCTGCCAACAGTAGCGTCGCGCCCACCATACCGTACTCTTCAGCCACAATCGCAAAGATGAAATCATTATAGGGCGCCGGTAAAAAGTCCCGTTGTACGCTTTTGCCGGGACCTACTCCGGTCAGTCCGCCCATGGCAAAGGCAATACGAGCCTGCCGGGCCTGATACCCTTCATCAAGCGGATCGAAGACAGCTTCGGCTTCGGTGTGGGCAAAGATCTTAGTGCCCAGGAAAGCCTCCACGCGGGCCGCCCGCTGGGGAGAAGTCAGTAGCACCAGAGCAGCCAACCCCAGCCCCAGCAGGCCAGAACCGGTTAGATGCAGGAGCCGCACCCTTCCCACAAAACACACCAGCAGCATGCTACCCGTCAACAGTGCGGCTGTCGAAAGATTCTCGATCCCGATCAGCACGGCCGTCACCAGTATCCAGAACAGCAGCGGCAGGAAGCCTCGCTCGAAGGAGTCGATATAGGCCTGCTTGCGCGTGAGCAACACCGACAGATGTAGCAGTAGCGCTACGCCGGCCAGATCTGACGGTTGGAACGCCAGCGAACCGATCCGTAACCAGCGTGTTGCGCCGCCAAAAGCCACCCCGGCCACTTGCACCAACAGCAGCAAACCCAACGCGCCCACCAGTATGAGCAAGCTCCAGCGGGCTAACCGCCGATAATCTATGCGGGCTACTACCACCATCGCTCCGGCAGCCAGGAACACCCGCACCAGATGCCGCAGCAGCAGCCGCTCCGGTTCTCCCCCGGCTTTGGTCTCAGCCAGAAACGACACGGCACTGTAGACGGCCACCACGCCAAAGGCCATAAGCGCTACCACCACGAATTGCACGTAGCGGTCCGTGCCGACGGCTGTCGGGGGCCGATACACGCGCGATGTCGCTCGACTCCTGCGCATTGCTACAGACTCAGCACCAGGCGACGAAACGTGTCGCCGCGCTCTTCATAGTTCTCAAACATGTCGAACGACGCACAGGCCGGGCTGAGCAGCACTACGTCGCCCGGCTCTGCAAACACGCGGGCGTACTGGATTGCCTCTTCCATGCTCTGCGCCTTGACCGCATGGGGCACCAGGGAGCCCAGCTCGCGCAGCAACTTGTCGGCACTTTCGCCAATCGCTACCAGCGCCCGCACTTTCTCAGCCACCAACGGCTTGAGGACCGCGTAGTCATTGCCCTTGTCCCGTCCTCCGGCAATCAGCACAATCGGACAGGAGAAGCTTTCCAGGGCATACCACACGGCATTCACATTGGTGGCTTTTGAATCGTTGACGTAGCGGACGCCGTCAAGCTCACGCACAAACTCCAGGCGGTGCGGCACGCCCTCAAAGCTTGCCAGACTTTCGCGCACCACGTCGTTGCGGACCTCCATGACACGGGCTGCCACCGCTGCGGCCAGCGAGTTGTACAGGTTGTGTCGCCCGCGCAGAGCCAGCTCATTCGCGTGCATAAGGACTTCCTCCTGCTGTTCGATCCGAAGGATCAGGTAGCCGTCGCGCACAAAAGCGCCAACCGGTAACTCCGTCCGCTGGCTGAAGCCAAGCACCCGCAATCCTCGTTTACGATGCGCGCGCTCAGCTGCCATGCGGATGAGCTCATCGTCGTGGTTGTATACCAGCACATCCGCATCACGCTGGTTAGCGAAAATGCGGAATTTGCTCTGAGCATACTCATTGAAGCTATAGTTATACCGATCCAGATGATCGGGCGTGATGTTGAGCAACACGCTCACACGTGGCCGGAAGGTAGCCACATGGTCCAGTTGAAAGCTGGAAACCTCCAGCACCACTACGTCTTCAGGCATCGCATCAAGCACATAGTCGGAAAACGGATAGCCAATGTTGCCCGCGACGATCGTCTGCCGTCCGGCTTTTCGGAAGATGTAGCCGATCAGGCTGGTCGTGGTTGTCTTGCCATTAGTGCCCGTAACGGCCACAATGGGTGCTCGACAGAACCATGAGGCTATCTCGATCTCCGAATACACCGGCAATCCAATACGCAGCGCGTGCTGCACCAGCGGGATCGTCGACGGTACCCCCGGGCTGACGACCAATAGGTCGGCTTCCAGCGCCCGGACCGTATGGCCGCCGAACTCGTAGCGCACACCCAGCGCGTCGAGCGTAGCTTCCAACCCCGGCGCTGCAGGTTTTTGCTCGGTCAGAAACACGCGTGCCCCTGCCCTGCGCAACAGCCGCGCTACCGCAAGCCCACTTCGCGCACCTCCCACCACCGTTACCCGTTTTTTGCGCAGCCCTTTCGGATCCATCGCACCTCATCGAATCCGCAACGTCAGCAGTGTGGCCAGCACCGTCAATGCGGTTATGATCCAGAAGCGGATCACAATTTTTGACTCGTGTAAGCCCATTGCTTCAAAGTGGTGATGCAACGGCGCAATCCGAAACACACGCCGTCCGGTACCCGTGCGCCATCGCGTATATTTGAAATAGGTCGTCTGAATGATCACCGAGAGTGCTTCTACGAAATAGACAGCCCCCAGCAACGGGAGCAGCAGCTCCTTTTTGACCATAAGCGCGAGTGTGCCTACCGCCGCCCCCAGCGCTAACGCGCCTGTGTCGCCCATAAAAACCTGAGCAGGATAGCCATTGTACCAGAGAAAACCCAGACAGGCCGCCGCCATTGCCGCTGCAAATACGGCCAACTCACCGGCTCCCGGCAGGTACAGATCGTTGAGAAAATCGGCCAAGATGGCGTTGCCTGAGATATAGGCAAACACCATGAGTCCCCCGGCCACAAAGGCTGTGGTGCCTGCTGCCAGCCCGTCGAGTCCGTCGGTAATGTTCACCGCGTTCGATACGGCGGTCACAACGAATATGGCCACCGGCAGATAGACGGCCCACCCGATATCTACCGACAAACTTTCGCCGAAGAAGTAGTAGTCAAATACTCGGTCTTTGAGAAAGGGCACATAGGTTATGGTATGGATCTCGGCAAACTGGGGATGGAAGTAGAGTACACTTCCCACAATCAGCCCCAGGCTGACCTGGCCAATCAGCTTGATACGTGGAGCCAACCCCCGTTTATCACGCAGAATCGTTTTGATGTAATCATCGAGTAACCCGAACGCCCCCATCCAGGCCGTGGCCAACAAAGCCAGCCAGACATACACCTCGGCAATGGCTCCCCAGAGCAATACCGACACCAGCAGCGACAGCAAGATGATCAGGCCACCCATGGTAGGCGTGCCAGCCTTATGGGCATGACTGATGAGCATATCGTTCCGTACATGTTCGCCCAATTGTTTGCGCTGTAGCCAGCGAATAATGCGGCGGCCCACAAACAGGGAAAGAGCCAGCGCCGTCAGCGCGGCCAGCACCGCCCGGACCGTAATGAAGCGGAAGACCTGAAAACCGGGCGGCTGATACGTAACCTCCAGATATTGCAACAGGTAGTACAGCATGGTTACAAAAATCTGAACGAAGGGGGGCGCGCCGGCGTGTGGTAGTGCTCGAAGAACTCCCGCACCAACTGGCGGTCGTCCATAGGAATCCTTTCCGTACCGATAAGCTGGTAAGCTTCATGGCCCTTTCCCGCCACCAACACCACATCGCCTGGACGACACAGCTTCGCAACCTGCTCAATAGCTCGCGCCCGATCTACTTCCCACAGGGCTGCTTCAGGATGGCGCATCCCTCGCCGAATATCCTCGAAAATCTGCTGCGGATCTTCTGAGCGCGGATTATCACTGGTGACGACTACACAGTCTGCTAACCGTTCGGCGATTGTACCCATTACCGGTCGTTTACCCCGATCGCGCTCGCCCCCACATCCAAAGACGCACCACAGTCGCGCCCCCGCTGGCATTACCTCACGGATGGTTCGTAGCACGTTTTCGAGCGCATCAGGGGTGTGGGCGTAATCCACAATGGCTGTCGTGCCATCTTCAAACGTAAAGCGCTCAAAGCGACCGGGAATCTGCGGCACCTGACTCAGCGCCTCCAACAGCAGGTCAGGATCCAAGCCCATCGCCCGGCCCACCCCATAGGCCGCCAGCAGGTTATAGGCATTGAAGCGTCCTACCAGTGGAAAGCGCTGGAAACGGCCGTCTATGTTGAGCCCCAGCCCCTCAAGGCTGTGGCTGACGATATGCACTTGCAGTTGTGCTTCCTCCCGCAGGCCGTAACTGATGCGACAGGCCTTCGTGTCGGCCACAAGTGCTGGACCACTGGGATCATCAATGTTGTAGAGCGCCGTTGCCCGAAAGGTCAACCTGTCAAAGAGCTTCTTCTTGGCCTTTAAATACGCTTCGAACGATCCGTGATAGTCCAGGTGGTCGCGCGTCAGGTTGGTAAAGACCGCAATGGAGAAGGGCAATCCCGCTACCCGCTCCTGCTCCAGCGCATGCGACGAAACTTCCATGACGCAGTTTCTACAAGGAACACCCGTCATGCGCCGTAGCAAATGGTTTAGCTCAATCGGCCCAGGCGTGGTATTCAATGCGGGCAGTTCGTGCCGACCAAATCGGTAGCAGATCGTCCCAATCAACCCGGTCTCCTCCCCGATCGCATTCAGCATGTAATACACCAGAAAAGCCGTAGTCGTCTTCCCGTTGGTACCTGTGATGCCAATCAGACGCAGTCGCCGGGCGGGATTCATGTGGAAGATGGTGGCCAGAATCCCCAGCGCCCGCCGACTATTCGACACCTGGACAAACGTTGTCGCCGGAAAGCGCTCGGCGCATCCCTCCGGTAGCGTTTCTCCCACGACGACCACAGCTCCCTGCTCTACAGCCTGTTCTATAAATTGATGTCCATCGACACGCTCACCCCGCACCGCCACAAACAGTGCCTCGGCCCGTACCTCCTGACTGTTATCTGACAGATGCGTAACCTGCCGGTCGGCTGTCGGTCCGACAACCGTTTGCAGCAGCCCTTCGCGCTCCAAACGCTGAAGCACGTGAGCTATTGAGATCGGTTCTCGTGGGATAGCTACTGGCATCGCAGATATACCTCCTTGGGTAAGGGAGCTCCAGGTTCCGGCCACTGGGCAACGACCTGGCCATGACCTTCCACCCGCACCGCCACGCGGAGCGCATTCAGCCAGTAAATTGCCTGCCGAGCGCTGATCCCCCGCAGATCAGGCATGCGGCGTCTCAGCGTATCGGGCGCCACTTCCAGCCGCACCGTTGTTCCCGGCTCTACCGACGTGCCTGGCGATGGCTGTTGGGCCACCACGATGGCCGGCCGATCGCCGGAGGCAGTTGTTCGCACCTTTAACCCTTCGCTCCAGAGGCGAGCGGCTGCTACGGCCAGTGGCTGTCCGATAACCGAAGGCAGCGGCCGAAGAATCTGCGCAGGCACCGTCTCATGGGGCGTCATACGTTCGGCAATTTTCGGGAACGTGCTGATCCAGCGCTCGGCAATCCGTCGAAAGATGGGTGCGGCTACCTCTCCCCCATAGATGCTACGGCGCGGTTCGTCGAGCACCACGATCAGCGCTACCTGCGGATCGTCGGCCGGAAAAAAGCCCACAAACGATGCCCGATAAGCCCCGGGTCGATAGCGACCGTTCACTACCTTGGAGGCTGTGCCCGTTTTGCCGGCCACCGGGAGTCCTTCAATCCGCGCCGCGCGTCCTGTGCCTTCATTCACCACCCGCTCGAATACGGGCAACAGCCGTCGGGCCGTTTCGCGACGGAAGGCTCGCCGGATCGAGTCGGGCCGTGCCCTCCAGACCACTTCGCCCGTAAGCGTCCGCCGCTCAGCCACCACATAAGGCCGCACCAACAGTCCACCGTTAGCCAGCGCACAGTAAGCGGTCAGGATCTGGAGCGGCGTTGCATCGACTTCGTAGCCAATACTCATCGAAGTCAACGTGGTGCCGCTCCAACGGGATGGACGCTTCAGCGTGCCGCTCACCTCACCCGGCAGGTCAATCCAGGTCGGCTGCCCGAAGCCCAGATTACGGGCATACTGGTAAAGGATACCTGGCTTAAGCCGGGTGGCCACTTTGGCAACGCCCACGTTGCTCGACAGCACGAGCGCATCCGCAAAAGAGATGCGTCCGTAGGCATGCACGTCGCGCATGGTGCGACCGCCAAAGACGGCCCAGCCAGCTCCGGTATCAATGGTGTCCTCAAGGGCCGCCACGCCTTGCTCCAAGGCCGCAATGGCGGTAATAAGCTTGAAGGTCGAGCCGGGCTCCATGCGGTCGGTAATGGCCCGATTGCGCCGAAACGCCTCGGGGACTGTGGCCGGCTGGTTAGGATCAAACGTGGGCACATTGGCCATGGCCAGCACCGCGCCCGTACGCGGGTCCATGGCAATGGCGGTTCCCCAGCGTGCCGCTGCTTCAGCTACTCCCCGGGCCAGTTCTTCCTCCAGAATAGTCTGCCGGATCAGATCGATCGTGAGCACCAGCGTCTGTCCATGCTCGGGCTCGACGACTTCGCCGCCCACCATTGGCTTGAGTACCCCCCGACGGTCGCGCTGGACCACACGCCGCCCTGGCCGCCCCCGCAGGTATGCATCATATTGCAGTTCCAGCCCCGCCAGCCCTCGCCCATCGGCTCCTACATAGCCGAGCACATGCGCCGCCAGCGACCTGTAGGGATACCAGCGGCTGAAACGGGGCTCCAGAATGACACCGGGCACTTTCCAGCTTTCAATGGCCGCCTTCTGCGCCTCGGTAAGACCGCGCCAGAGCACTACATAGCGGGGACTTTGCCGGCGGGCTACGCGTCGCCGAAAATATGCAGCCGGCCTTCCGGTCAAACGGGCCAGTCTTTCAAAGAACACAGCCGCCCGTGCTTCAAAGCCTTCGACTTCCGGATCAAGTGCCAGGTCATAACGCACCGTGTTGACGGCCAACGCCTTTCCAGTGCGGTCGAGGATTTCGCCCCGCATGGCAGGAATGTCCACAACCGCCCGTACTTGGCGGCGCCCCTCGTCTCGCAATGCTGCTCCTTCTCCCAGATAGATCCAGAGCATCCGTCCCACGATGGCCAGCGGCCATAGTGCCATCAATACCAACACCCCATACATGCGCGTAAGCATTTGATCGCGGGGCTCCACGGCACACACGCATTGACCTCAGGGATTCTCTCGAATAACCACCGGTCCGTACGTAAAGCCCTCCTTCAGGCCCAGCGCCTGCGCGCGCCGATAGATCACCGCCGGACTGGTGGCCCGATCAAATTCGCCACGCAACCGGTTGTATTGCAGCACCAGTTGCAGGTGCTCTCGCCGAAGCTGTTGCACTTCTCGCAGCACAGCCCGTGTGGCATACACATGCCACACGTAAGCAGTAGACAGCGCCGCCGCCATAAGCACATACATGGTCAGCCGTCGTATCGACAGCCGATCTGTCCCCCCGGGACTATCCAGCGAAGCCATAGCATTCCGGCGGGCCAGCTCACGCCACGACGGCCAGCGCTCGGCCGGACGCGTCGTGCGACGGCGGGCCTGCCCAGATCGCGGTCGGCGGTAGGTTTTGCTGGGACGTTGCGTGATCATGGATTTTCGAAGGCTGGTTCGGCCACACGCTCAGCAATCCGCAGCCGGGCACTTCGAGCGCGGGGATTGACCACGACTTCGTCGGCTGAGGGACGTATCGCCCGACGGGTCAGCGGACGCCAGGGACTCACCAGCCGTCCGTAGAAGTCACGGACCGGCTTCCCTTCCAGATTGCCGTAGCGCAGAAAGCGCTTCACGCGCCGATCCTCCAGCGAATGGTAGCTGAGCACCGCCAGGCGTCCTCCCGGACGCACCCGCCGCGTGGCAGCCTCCAGCACACGTTCCAGCACCCGCAGCTCGTCGTTAACCGCAATGCGTAGCGCCTGAAAAACCCGCGCCAGCGTCTTGGTCACTTCACGGGCCGGCACTTCACGCCGCACTACTTCAGCCAATTCGGCAGTAGTGCGGATCGGCCGGGCTTGATAAATTGCCCGAGCGAGTTTGCGCGCCCGTGGCTCTTCGCCATAGCGATGCAACACGTCGGCCAGCTCATACGCACTCCATCGCTCCAGCAACTGCGCGGCTGTCGGTCCCGGACTTGAAGGATCCATTCGCATATCCAGCGGTCCTTCGGCCCGGAAGCTGAACCCGCGCATCGCGTCATCGAGCTGATGCGATGACACGCCCAGGTCCAGCAAAAGCCCGTCGATGGACGGCACCCCCAACTCGTCCAGGAGACCTTCCAGATCGGCGAAATTACCCTGCACGAGCTGCAGCCGTCCAGCAGCTATCGCCTCCGCCAGGCGTCGGCGCACTACTGTCAGCGCTTCCGGATCCCGATCGATCCCGATCACCCGCCCCTCAGGTGCCAGTGCATCGAGCAACGCTGCCGCGTGGCCACCTCCTCCAATGGTGGCGTCTACATAGCAGCCGGCGGGATGGGTGATCAGTCCTTCAACAACAGCCTGACAAAGAACAGGCACATGGTACGGCGACCCATAAGGTCCCGCTGCAGCACTGCCGGTATGTTTCTGCACAGCACTCACACCCCCATCACCTGTTCGGCCAGTGTTTCGTAGTCCATGGGTTGCTCATTCATGTACTGATTAAACGTGGCCGGATTCCAGATTTCAATATGATCGAGCGCGCCCATGATCAGCGCCCGATCCGTAATACCCGCATATTCCATCAGCGGCTTGGGCAACACGACCCGTCCCTGCTTGTCCAGCGTGACCTCCTCGGCCCAGCGCAAGATCAACCGCACGAAGTTGCGCGTCTCCCGGTTGTATAGGTTGAGCGACATCATCTTCGCCTCTATCTCCTCCCATCGGTCGAGCGGATAGAGAAAGATGCACCGCTCGAAGCCCCGTGTAACCGTGAACGTCCCTTTGGCTTCGGGCTTCAGGACAGCCCGCATTTTGGCCGGGATGGCCACCCGGCCTTTCTCGTCCACAGAATACTCGGCCTGTCCCTTGAAGCCCGCCATCGTTCTTGCGCAGCACCCAACACCTTACGTGAGGGTATGGGAAAATTCCCCACTTTTCCCCACCGTTCCCACAAGGTAAGGGTTTTTTTCAAAAAGTCAAGATATTTGGCTCAAAAAAACACTTTCTTGCCTCATTACCTGTGCTTAGAAACCTGCATTATGCGTGCAATTGCGCCCATTTTAGGGGGATAGTGAAATAATTTTCACCTCTTCATTTGACATGGTAAAAATATTTTCACTTTCTTATCTTGTAGATCAGCAGATCACCTTCTGCATACGCTCCCATGAAAGGCCGACTAACTGCCCGACAAAACGAAGCCTACGAGTTCATCCGCGCTTACCAGCGCCGCCATCGCAAACCCCCCACCTTGCAGGAAATTGGCGAGGCGCTGGGCATTCGCTCCACCAACGGTGTGTTCAAGCTGCTTCAGGCCCTGGAAAAGAAGGGCTACCTGCGCCGCGACCCCGGCGCCGCCCGTGGCCTCCATCTGCTTGATACCGAGGACCCCTTTGCTCTGACTGACGAGATCCCCAGCCTTCCCGTTGTCAGCCGCACGGCCAGTCATGAACCCGAGCGGTTGCGAACACGCCCGGTCGCATTCCTCTCCGTCGATCCGTTCTTCTTGCCTCGCGGCCTTGACCCCGACACCTGCCTCATCGGACGGGCCGGCGATGACGGCATGAGCGGCGAAGGCATCTTCAAAGGGGATCTACTTTTGATCGAGGAGACGCCCTGGCGCACGCTGAACAACCGGGAGCTGGTCGCCTGTCTGGTGGGCGAGCTGCTGCTGGCGCGTCGCTTCGTCTTCGCGAACAACCGCATCCACCTGCAACCGGCCAACCGGACCTATTTAGAAGAAGTCTTCCCGCCAGACGACCCGGGCTGCTACATCATCGGGCGCATTCGTGCAATCTTCCGCCGGCTTCCCTGAGCCACGGACTTGCCTCCGGTATCGGCTTTTTGCATATTGCGGCGGGCATCAGCCAACGCCTCCCGGCGATACTGTGCTGGACCGCTATTTCCATCTATCAGAACGGGGCACATCACGCTGGACCGAAGTGCGGGCCGGTGTAACCACCTTCCTGACCATGGCCTATATCCTGCTGGTCAACCCTCAGATCCTGGCTGATGCCGGGATGCCCCCCGACGATGTGGTGCGGGCAACGGCGCTGGCCTCTGCAGTTGCCACGCTGATCATGGGCGTCTGGGCCAACTATCCGTTCGCCCTGGCGCCTGGCATGGGCCTGAATGCCTACTTCACCTATGGCGTCGTGCAGAGCATGGGCGTGAGCTATCCCGTTGCACTGGCAGCGGTCTTTGTGGAAGGCCTGCTATTTCTGGCCCTGGCACTCAGCGGCGTACGCGGCGTTGTCCTTCGGGCTATTCCAGACACGCTGAAAGTGGCCACCTCCGGGGGGATCGGTCTGTTCCTGGCAATCATTGGCTTTCAGAATGCCGGCCTGGTTGTCGACAGCCCGGCTACGCTGATCGCGCTCGGCCCGCTGACGCGTCCGACTACGCTCCTGGCGCTTGGCACCCTGATGCTCATGGGCTTCCTACTGGTGCGCCGCGTACCGGGTGCGCTGCTGCTGGGCATCCTGGCCGGGACCCTTGTCGCGTGGCTGACAGGATTGGCACCGCTGCCTGAACGGTGGGTGCAACTCCCCGGTCTCCCTCGGGAAACGTTGCTGGCCTTCGACTTCAGCACGCTCCTACAGGCCAAGCTACTGGGCGTCGTGCTGGCGTTTCTGTTCGTGGACTTTTTTGATACGGCCGGCACGTTGATGGGCATTGGCCGCCTGGGCGGTTTTCTCAATGCTCGGGGCGAGCTGGCAAGGGCCCGCGAAGCTTTCTCGGCCGACGCTGTAGGCACAACCCTCGGTGCGTTGCTGGGCACCAGCACCGTCACCACGTATATCGAATCGGCTACCGGCATCGAGGAAGGAGGGCGTACCGGATTAACCGCCGTGGTGGTCGCTTTGCTGTTTTTGCTCTCGCTCTTTCTGGCCCCGTTTTTCACGGCCGTACCGGCCGTCGCCACCGCCCCAGCCCTGATCCTGGTGGGCGTCTTCATGATGCAGGGGCTGACCGAGTTGAACTGGCGCAAATACGACGAGGCGATCCCGGCTTTCCTGACCCTCACCATCATGCCCTTCACCTACTCCATTGCCAACGGTATTGCCTTCGGCCTGATCACTTATGTGCTGCTGCAGGTGCTGAGTGGGCGGGCGCGTGCTGTACACCCGTTGCTGCACGTGCTGGCGGTCCTGCTGCTTCTTTACTACACCCTGGAGCTGGGTGCCTGATTCTCCTACATACGGGCTGAGGCCAAGCGTAGCATCTTCTGACGTCGACGTGGCCGCGGGGTCTGCAGTTGACCTTGCTCGCGCGCATACTCGACACAGGCAGCCACAAACGCCGAAAAGAGCGGATGCGGTCGCCCCACCGTCGACTTGTACTCCGGATGAAACTGCACCCCAATGAACCAACGGTGTTCGGGCAGCTCAATGATCTCTACCAGATCACGCTCCAGATTTAACCCAGTAAACTGCATGCCGTGCTCAAGCAACTTGTAGCGCAGCACGTTATTCACCTCATAGCGGTGACGATGCCGCTCGCGTACATCAGACGTGCCATAGATAGCACGTGCGCGAGAGCCTTCGACCAGATGACAATCATAAGCGCCCAACCGCATGGTACCGCCCTTGTCCGTAATCTTTTTCTGCTCAGCCATCAGATCGATAACCGGATGCGGTGTGTCCGGATCAAATTCAGTCGAGTGCGCATCGTGCCAGCCACACACGTTCCGAGCAAATTCGATCACGGCACACTGCATGCCCAGACAGATTCCGAAAAACGGAATGTTTTGCTCGCGGGCATAGCGCACTGCCTCAATCTTTCCTTCGATGCCGCGCTCACCAAAGCCCGGTGCTACCAGAATGCCCGAGACATCGCCCAGCAGTTCGGCCACGTTCTCCGGCGTAATCTCATCGGAGAGCACCTGCTTGACCTCCACCTGTACGCCATGCTCGGCTCCGGCCAGTACAAAGCTCTCCATGATTGACTTGTAGGCATCCTGGTGTGTCACGTATTTGCCCACCAGCGCCACCCGCACGGTCGCCTTCGGACTTTTCAGCCGGCGCAAAAAGTCGATCCAGTCGTCCAGATCTGGTTCATGCAATGCCTGCCGCTCTTGCTCATCAAACAGCCGCTCAATCACAATGGCATCAAGCCCTTCTTCCCGAAGCAGTAGCGGCACCTCATAGATCGACTCAGCATCCAGCGCCGCAATGACAGCCCGCGGTTCCACGTTACAGAACAGCGCAAGCTTACGCCGCAGATCAGCATCCAGCGGGTATTCGGAGCGACAGACCAGCACGTCAGGCTGCAGCCCATGCGCAAGCAGCGTTTTGACCGAGTGCTGGGTCGGCTTGGTCTTGAGCTCACCGGCTGCCTCCAGATAAGGCACGAGCGTCAGGTGAACGATAAGCGTATTGCGCAGGCCAAGCTCATAGCGAAGCTGGCGAATCGCTTCCAGATAGGGTTGCCCTTCAATGTCACCCACCGTTCCTCCGATCTCTGTAATCACCACGTCGTACTGGCCCGTCTCGCCGAGCTTGAGCATCCAGCGCTTGATCTCGTCGATGATGTGCGGCACGACCTGCACAGTCTTGCCCAGATAGGCCCCAGCCCGTTCTTTCGTAATAACTTCCAGATAGATGCGGCCAGTTGTCACGTTGTTTGCCTGACTGGTAAGCCGCCCCAGAAAACGCTCGTAGTGTCCCAGATCCAGATCGGTCTCAGCACCGTCCTCAGTCACGTACACCTCCCCGTGCTCGTAGGGGTTCATTGTGCCGGGATCGACGTTGATGTACGGATCCAGCTTCTGAATCGTCACGCGCAGACCGCGCGCCTCAAGCAAACGACCCAGCGACGCACACACGATCCCTTTTCCCAGTGAAGAAGTAACACCTCCAGTTACAAAAATGTACTTGCTTGACATAGGTCTGCGGTGGGCTGCTTCACGGATTGCGGTGGGGTCCCGACAGCTCCAGACAGGCCCTTTCAAGATACGCCTGAAGCGCTAAAGAGATCAATCGGCGCGATGGATTCTCTGCCAAAGACCGCACGTAACCATCTACAGTGGGTCTATACCTCTCCTATGGAGTCCCCATAGCGCAAGGTGGCGCGCATCCCAACTCCGCTCTAAATAGCAGGTACCATTATGCACCCATGCGTCGCCGCTCAATCACCATCCGCCGGCTTAACGCGCAGAAGCCCAAAGCTACGAAGAAGCTGCGCTGGCGCTGCCCCAGCCGAACGCATTGCGCTGGTCTGACCGTTGATCGTTGAAGCCTGGTCGTTTCAACAATGCCATGCGAAAACGTCTCCCTTTGATGCTCAATCCCGACTGCAACGACATGTTGTCCGCCTTTTTCGATGCCGGCGTTGAGTATCTGATCGCTGGAGCATATGCCCTGGCTGCTCATGGGCTGCCCCGCGCACCCGGAGATCTGAACCTGAGCGTTCTCTACCCAGGCCAATGCTCAACGGGTCTTTCAAAGCCCTGATGCAGTTTGGCGCTCCACTGAATCAGATCTCGGTTAACAATTTTGTCACAAAAGACGTTGTCTTTCAGATCGGTGTGGCTCCTCGACGTATTGATATCCGGACTTTTCTATCGAAGGCGCAGACTTTGATACGAGAAACGCTTTCTATCTTGACATTGAACATCTGATCCAGAACAAACGTGCGCTCGGACAACCGCAGGATCTGGCTGACGTGGCTTGGCTTAAAAAACTTCTCCCGAAGCGTTTTGCACAGGGATTAGTCATCCGGCTTGCGGGCAATCACAAGCAACCCGGTGCCTGTCCGGTTTTTCCACACCAGATCCAGCGCATGGAGCACCAAACCTACAGGCAGCACGACTAGGTAGTACAGGGGGAGCAACAGGTAAGCCAGTGGACTCCGGCTGAGCCCCAGTATGGGATACTTGATGAGCAGCCGCCAGGCCAGCGAGCCAAAGGGACCGTAGCTGTAGTGGCTTTCGACTGGTTTCAGTCCGGCCGCTTGCAAACGCGCCAACAGTTGCTCCCGGCTGTACCCTTCGCGCACGTGCTCTTCGATAAAGCTCTGCTGACCGGACGTGCGCACATCAGAGCCGCCCTGATCCGAAGGGGTGTGGATGATCACGTAGCCGCCGCGTCGGAGCACCCGTGCAAAATTGCGAAGCACGGCCAGGTCGTCTTCAATATGCTCCAGGACGTCCACCGACAGGATCAGGTCGAAGGGACCTTCCGTTTGCAGGCTGGTCAGGTCGTCCTGCACAAAACGCACACGGTCGGCCACCGGCGTCCGGGCCACAAAACGCCGGGCCTGTTCCAGATAGTCGGTCTTAAGATCGACCCCGACCACCTCGGCCTGAGGATACCGGCGGGCGATGTAATAGGCGTACTGACCGAAGCCCGTCCCGGCATCAAGCACCCGCACGCGCCGCTCAGTCGGCCATCCGGCAAAAATGCGGCGCAGCGCACGCCGCACATACCAGCTACGCAGAAAAATTAGATGCAGGAGGCCAAAAAACAGCCGTTGCAAAAGCGGATGGCGTCCAAAAAGTCGTCCCAATCGATCTTTGACCGGATCGTAGCGCATCAGTCAGACAGCATCTGTTCCAGCGTGGTGCACAGGGGATCCCAGCCGTAGCGCACGCGCAGGCGTCGCACCCCCTGCGTCAACCGCTCCGTCCATCTTTCCCGGAAAAAGCGCACGACCGCTTCGGCCAGAGCGCTGGCGTCCCCCGGTGGCACAACAAAGCCAGCTTCTTCGTGCGGCACCACCTCGGGGAGGCCACCCACGGCCGTCACCACCACCGGGCGTTCAAAGTGAAACGCCAGAGGGACGATCCCGCTCTGCGTGGCCGAAAGATAGGGCTGTACCACCAGATCTGCTGCAGAGAAGTACCAGACGACTTCTGATTCCGGAATGTAGCGATCGTGCAAATGCACGCACGACGACAGTCCCAGTGCTCGAATGCGTGCTCGGTAGTGATTCAGACGCTCGTAAAACTCGCCGGCTACGACAAGCTGTACTTCGGGCAATGCCGCTCGGATCATAGGCATGGCCTCCAGCAGCACATCTAACCCCTTGTAGCGCCGCACAAACCCAAAGAATAGCAGCACCGGTGCCTCGGAAGGTAGCCCCAACCGCTGGCGGGCAACTGTACGGGGACGCACAGGCCCGTAGCGAAAATCAATGGGATGCACAAGCTGCGCATCTACCGATAGTCCCAGCTCCACAAGCTGATGGGCCACAGCCTCCGACAACACAATGCGCGCATGGCATCGGCGCAGAAACCAGCGACTGAGCGTGGCATCGAGCGGGTGTCGCTCATGGGGCAGCGCATTGTGCACAAGCGCCACGGAGGGAATGCCCCATCGACGCAGTTCTATTGCTATCGCTCCATAGGCTGGCGCAAAAAAAGGCAGCCAGTACTGAAACACTATCAGATCGGGCCGCTGCCGTCGAAGCAGGGAGGCGGCCTGCCACCAGGTCCAGGGATGCAGGGGATCGAGCGTGTAGGTGGCAGGCATTGAAGGGGTGATCGGCTCCGGTTCGGTCTGCTGCCGTCCCGGAAATAGCCATCGAGGATACTGCCGCCGGAAGCTTAACGCCGCCACCTGATGGCCACGCGACTGCAGCGCCTGCCCCAGGGCTTCCGTAAAGTGGGCAATTCCTCCACGATAAGGGGCCACCGGACCGACCAGTACAAGACGAGTCATAATCGTCAGACGGTTCGCACAAGCTCCGGTGGATGCTCTTCAACTACCTGATAAGTGGGCGTCCGCTCCATGCGCTCGCGAATGATGAGTTCCCCGAGCAGTCCTATGGTAAACATCTGCACGCCGACCAGAATCATCAGCACTCCCAACAATAGCAGGGGCCGGTTCGTAAGGGGCCGATGCCAGAGCAGTTTTTCAAGAGAGAGCCACAGGCTGATGCCAAAACCTGCCAGAAACGCCAGCACGCCAAATGTTCCGAAAAAGTGCATTGGCCGCGACATAAAGCGGGTCAGGAAAAGCACCGTGATCAGGTCCAGGAATCCCCGAACAAAGCGTTCCAGTCCAAACTTTGTGCGGCCGTACTTCCGAGGCCGATGGCGCACGGGCTTTTCCGTGATTCGTGTAAAGCCCTCCCAGTAGGCCAGCAGCGGAATATAGCGGTGTAGCTCACCGTAAACGCGTACGGTCTTTACCACTTCGCGCCGGTAGGCTTTCAGCCCACAGTTAAAGTCGTGTAGCGGGATACCTGAAAGCTTGCGGGTGACAAAGTTAAAAAAGCGACTTGGAATAGTTTTACTGGGAGGATCTTTCCGCTGCTTCTTCCAGCCACTTACCAGGTCGTAGCCTGCTTCCAGCAGGTTGATCAGCGCCGGGATTTCAGCGGGGTCGTCCTGCAAGTCGGCATCAAGCGTAACCACATAACGCCCCTTTGCCCGTTCGAAGCCCACAGCCAGCGCCGCACTTTTGCCATAATTGCGTCGCAGACGCACCCCTGCGAAGCGAGGATCCTCGGCGTGCAGGCGTTTGATAACCCTCCAGGAGTCGTCTTGCGAGCCATCATCCACGAACCACACCTCAAAGTGGTAGCCGTGCGCTTCGCAGACAGTACGGATCTCTTCGGCCAGCTCCGGCAGTGAAGCGGCCTCGTCATAGACGGGCACCACAATGCTTAGATGGGGCGTCATGGAAGCAGCCCGGCACCTCAGACATCAAGCGTCGCGTAGCGGGCATTCCGCTCGATAAACTTCCGGCGAGGCTCCACCGCATCGCCCATAAGAATCGAGAAGATCCGGTCGGCCGCTGCTGCATCCTCAATGGTCACCTGCTGCAGGATACGCGTCTCCGGGTTCATCGTCGTTTCCCAGAGCTGCTCCGGATTCATTTCGCCGAGCCCTTTGTAACGTTGAATAGCCGCACGCTGAGGCTGCCCGTCCGTCAGTTCTTCCACGAGCTGGCGCAGCTCCTCGTCGCTCCAGGCATAACGTACGGTCTTCCCAACCTTCACGCGATAAAGCGGCGGCAACGCAATGTAAATGTAGCCGCCTTCTACCAGAGGTCGGAGTTGGCGGTAAAAGAACGTCAGCAGCAGCGTTCGGATGTGGGCACCGTCCACATCCGCATCTGTCATGATGATAATGCGGTGATAACGGAGCTTACTCAGGTCAAAGTTCTCTTCGGTCGTGGCCAGTCCGGTGCCCAGCGCTGTGACAATATTCCGAATCTCCTCGTTTTCCAGGATCTTGTCGAGTCGTGCCTTTTCAACGTTCAGAATCTTTCCACGCAGTGGCAAGATCGCTTGGAATGCTCGATCGCGAGCCTGCTTGGCGCTCCCACCGGCCGAATCCCCCTCGACCAGAAACAGCTCGCATTTGGAGGGATCACGCGAAGCACAATCGGCCAACTTGCCGGGCAGGCTGGAACCGTTAAGCGCATTCTTACGCTGCACCAGCTCGCGGGCCTTGCGTGCAGCCACACGGGCCTGTGCCGCTAAAATTACTTTGTCCAGAATACGCCGAGCCTCACGGGGATGGTCTTCCAGCCATCGACTCAGGTGCTCTGAAACGATTCCTGCAACAATCCCCTGTACCTCTGAATTGCCCAGCTTCGTTTTGGTCTGACCCTCAAACTGCGGCTCCGGAACCTTGATCGAGATGACAGCCGTCAATCCTTCGCGGAAGTCCTCGCCCGACAGTTCGCCTTTGAAGTTTTTCAGCAGGTGGTTCTTTTCCGCATAGACCTTGAGCGTGCGCGTCAGCGCCGTGCGGAAGCCGGCCACGTGCGTGCCCCCCTCGTGCGTGTTAATGTTATTTACAAACGAGAGCACATTCTCCGCATAGCCGTCATTGTATCGCAGGGCTACCTCAACGACCACGTGATCGGTTTCGCCGGCAATGTAGATAACCTCGTCGTGAATGGGTGTGCGCGTCTCATCGAGATACTGGACGAACTCGACCAATCCGCCTTCAAAGTAGTACTCCTCATACCGGAGCGCCTCATCCTCTTCGCGCCGATCTTCAATGGAGATACGCACGCCACGGTTCAGGTAGGCCAGCTCACGCAGTCGTTCAGCCAGCGTATCAAACCGAAACTCGACCGTCTTGAAGATGGTCGGGTCTGGCCAGAACTGCACGATCGTACCCGTCTCTTCCTCCTCCCGCATCGGACGCACGCGTTCAACAGGCGAAGTCGGCTTGCCATAGGCATAGCTCTGGCGCCAGACGTATCCGTCGCGGCGTACCGTCGCGACCAGCTTGCGCGAAAGCGCATTCACACAGGAAACGCCCACACCATGCAGCCCGCCCGATACCTTGTAGGTGCTCTTATCAAACTTGCCGCCAGCGTGCAGCGTAGTCATCACGACTTCAAGTGCCGACCGCTTCTCGGTCGGATGCTCGTCGACCGGAATCCCTCGGCCATTATCCTCGACGGTAATCGAGCCATCCTCATTGATCGTGACGGCAATGCGGTCGCAGTAGCCTGCCATTGCCTCATCGATCGCATTATCGACCACTTCATAGACCAGGTGATGCAGACCACGAATGCCTACATCCCCGATGTACATGGCGGGCCGCTTGCGAACCGCCTCAAGCCCTTCGAGGATCTGAATGTTAGAAGCAACGTAATTCGAAGTCTCAGCAGGACGCGTATGCATAGAAACTGCCACTCCTTAAAGCCGGCCAGTACCGGATCTTTTAACAGACATCAAAGCAGATTTGGTACGCCTGGTCCCTATTGAAGTTCTCAATGAGATGGGCGCAGTGTGCGCCAGATGGCGCGTAGCACACGGTTTCCAGTGTGCAGTGCGGCCTGCCAACAAGCAACCGGAGTCTGAGCGCCTAACCGATCGAATTGCCGGGCTGTCCGACGCACTGCTTCTACCAGAGCGGCCGGAACGGCAGGGTACCAGTTGAGTAGATCCTGATGCAACGTGCGCCAGCCGTCAGCCACTTCACGCGCGGTAAGCAACAGATCAAACCGACGTAGCAGGACAGCGTCAAGCGTCTGGTCACCCACCACGTCTGTGTAGAGCAGCGCCAACTGCAGGCGATCAAGCAACCGGCGCAACTGCCGCACATCCTGCTTCAACTGCTGCCGAATCGGCCGTGGATGGCGTCGAGCACGTACGGATTCGGCCGTTCTGACTGCCACACGCAGTGTACTCAGCAACCAGAATGCTTCAAGCAGTCCCTTATGTTCTACCGATGGCCTGTTCATGCCTTCAAATTGCTGATCGGATATCGGGCAAGCCAATGCTTGCTTCTGGCGGGGGTTCCTTTTGCATGCTAAATGTTGTATGCTGCAGACACGTCCATCCACCAAACCGGTTAGAGCTATGCGCTGGCGTCTTTTCTTGCTGCTGTCTGCTATGATTCTCGGAGTGCAGGCACAGCCTACTCCGGGTCGCCTGCTGGTGCATTGTGGTACCGTGATCGATCCTGGTGTTTCGCCAGAACCTATGCCGGCCCGTACAATCGTCGTGCGGGGTGAGCGGATCGAAGCGGTTACTCCAGGCTTTGTGCGTCCGCAGCCCGGCGACCAGGTGGTCGATCTCCGGCAGGCCTACTGTCTGCCCGGTCTGATCGACATGCACACGCATCTGTCCATGGAGAGTCGGAAAGGCGGCTATCTGGACCGGTTTCGGATGTCGCCGGCCCTGCAGGCGCTCCGGGCTACGGTCTATGCTCGGAGAACCCTGATGGCGGGTTTTACCACGGTCCGCGACGTAGGAGGCAACGAAGGGATTGATCTGGCCCTGCGGGATGCGATCAATCAGGGCTGGATTGTCGGTCCGCGTATGTTTGTGGCCGGCAAGAGTCTGGCCATCATGGGCGGACACGCCGATCCTACCAATGGCTTCCGCGAAGACATTCTGGGCATCCCGAGCGAGGCCGAAGGAGTGGTCGATGGTGTAGCCAGTGCCCGCCGGGGGGTCCGGCTCGCTATCAAACGGGGGGCCGACGTGATTAAGATCACCGCAACCGGCGGGGTGCTCTCGATCGCACGAGATGGTTCTTCTCCGCAGTTCTTTGAGGACGAGATTCGCGCCATCGTCGAGGTGGCGCGTGACTTCGGCCTGAAGGTGGCGGCACACGCGCACGGCGACGAAGGCATGCAGCGCGCCATTCGGGCCGGCGTAGCTTCCATTGAGCACGGCACGTTCATGAGCGACCAGACCATGCAGATGATGAAAGAATATGGCGTTTACATGGTACCCACCATTACGGCTGGCCGGAGCGTGGCCGACTCGGCCAAAATTCCGGGCTACTATGTGCCGGTGGTGGCCGAAAAAGCACAGCGCATTGGACCCGTGATTCAGGAAACGTTCGCCCGCGCCTATCGAGCTGGCGTTCCCATTGCATTTGGCACCGATGCCGGCGTCTTCCGGCATGGCCGCAACGCGCTGGAGTTCGTTTACATGGTAGAAGCGGGCATGCCCCCTCTTGAAGCCATCAAGGCAGCCACCTACAATGCCGCCGACCTGCTGGGCCAGCTGGACAACCTCGGGACGCTTGAACCCGGTAAATGGGCCGACGTGATCGCCGTCGAACGCAACCCGCTGGAAGATATCTCAGCTCTCCAGGAGGTAGCGTTTGTCATGAAAGCCGGCGTCATTTACAAGCAGAACGGCCAGCCAGTCCCACAGCCTGTGCAATGATCCGCAACAACCCTGCGCAACAAAAAAGGGGCCTCAGGCCCCCTTTTTTTTACATGCACTTATTACCCTCAAACCTCTAGGTAACGCATGAAAGCCTCAACACGCTGACGCAGCTCCTCGTCGTCTTCTTCGTTGTAGGCAGCGGCAACATGGAAGCCATGGTGCTCAAGCACATGGCGCACGCGTGCCGAATCCTGCACATTCAACTTCAGCGTTACACGGAAGCGGCTTTCCGAAGCATCCAGCGGCTGTACCAGCAATGCCCGCACCCGCGTATCACACTGCTCCACGCAGTAGAGCAGGTTAGAAAGTGCATAGTCACGAGCGTCGAGCTCCAGCTCCAGAATAGCGCCGGGTTCGTGCAGCGAAAGCATTCGGATAAGCTGCTCCAGCAAATGCTGGCCGGACACGGCACCGCGATAGTGCTGGTTCGACTCGGCGACCGGTAGCACGGTCAGGCCGTGTTGCAGCATCACCCGCGCAGCATCGAACACGTGCAGATCAGGGGTCACGCTGAGAGGCACGCCATGCACCAGCGTTACAACCGGCCGATTGGGATCATCCGCCAGGCGAAGCTGCTCGTCCGCAACCAATCCCAGCAATGTGCCTGCCTCGTTGACCACGGGCAGGTGACGCACCCCCTGTGCCGCCATCTGCGCCCGTACCCGATGTATGGGCACCTCAGGCTTCAGCGGCTGCAACCCTTCCTGAATCAGTTGTACGATCCGCATGACAACCACCTCACGTCATAGCACCCGGCCCTACAGGAGATACCGGGCAAGCCCTGTACCGTTTCCCTCTGCAACTTTCCTCCTCAACAGATCACCAGATTGTTGCGGCCCTGGCATCTCGCTGAGACCGCCTGCAATTTTTACCATAGATTTACTTCAGGCATCGTCCGGATGCAAGGGATTTTTTAGTCCCCTGTCTCCCTATTTCTGGCGCATTGAGCCCGCGCTTATGGCGTTCCGTCGGGCAAGGGTTGTAGCGTGCGAAAACGAGCCAAGAGCCGCTCCACGTTGGCCTGTCGATGCACGGGAACGCGCAGGCGCAACCGGGCAACCGGTAACGGTGTCTCGTCGTGGCTGTTGCGTGCATACAGATAGGCTTCTTCCAGCACGTCAGCCACTTGATAGAGATAGGCAAGCGTTCGTCCTTCGGTCAGCGGGACACAAACGTCCAGTTCCAGTGCCTCGGCTTCGATGCGTTCCTGAAGGCGCCGCTTGAGTTCTTCCAGTCCAATGCCGCGCAATGCCGAAACGAAAACCGCTTCGGGGTATTCCGCACGCAACGCCTGTAGCAATCCCAGATCAGCCAGTCTGTCTATTTTGTTGAACACCAGCAGCATCGGTTTGTCGGCCGCCCCCAACTCGGCCAACGTTTCGTGTACCACCTGAATGTGGTCCTCAAAGCGAGGATGTGTCGCATCCACCAGGTGCAGGAGCACATCGCTTTCGCGCACTTCGTCGAGCGTGCTCTTGAAGCTTTCAATGAGGCGATGGGGCAGCTTACGAATGAAGCCGACCGTATCGGAAAGCAAGACAGGTTTTCCGGGCTCCAGATAAACCAGTCGTGTGGTCGCATCCAGCGTGGCGAAAAGCCGGTCTTCAGCCAGCACGCGCGTTCCGGCCAGCACATTCATCAGCGTCGATTTGCCCGCGTTCGTATAGCCAACAAGCGATACGCGGGTATAGCGTTGTCGCTTTTTACGCTGCGTGGTTCGCTGGCGGTCGATTCGCTCCAGACGCTCGCGGAGCACAGCGATGCGTCGAGCGATGAGGCGCCGGTCCGTCTCAATCTGAGTCTCTCCCGGTCCCTTTGTACCAATGCCCCCTTTCTGACGAGACAGGTGCGTCCACTGGCGCGTCAGACGCGTGCGCATGTATTCCAGTTGCGCCAGTTCAACCTGCGTTTTGGCCACAGCCGTGCGAGCGCGTCGCGCAAAAATATCCAGAATCAGGCCGGTCCGGTCAAGCAACTTGCAACCCAGCGCACGTTCCAGATTCCGCATCTGGACAGGTGAGAGGTCATCGTCGAAGATGACCAGATCACTTTTGCGCACAGCGACGAGACGTTTGAGTTCTTCGACCTTGCCCCGGCCAATATACGTGGCGGCGTGGATGCGCCGGAGTACCTGCAGGACACGATCCGTTACCTCTGCACCCGCCGTGTGGGCCAGCTGCGCCAGCTCTTCCAACGAATCTTCCACATCCCCGCGCGTCGTTCCAGGCGTCACAACGCCTACCAGAATCGCAGTCTCTGGACGAGGTGAGGTGGCCGTATACAACGCTGTACGCTGCTTCGATTTTATGACGGTTTTCCTTCTACTTCCTGCAGTTTCAACGTCGGCCAATGCACAAAGTGCCGGGCTATTCTTTCAACGTCTTTCCGTAGCACTGTTGCAGCGTCAGCTCAAAACGGGTATCCAGATAATGGACCAGCAGCCGTCGAAAAGCCGGCTGGCGTACGCGCGGAACAACCAAATTAAGGCGTCGCCGCTTGCCTCGAATATCTGCAAACAGGAAGGCAAAGCCACGCACCTGCCCATCAGGATCCTGCCAGGGAAAGTAGTCCAGAATCTGCCCCCACCCTACATATCGATCGGCCCGGTTCAAGCCGTCGATAATCCCGCAATCCGTGATGAGCACCTGCTCCGACACAATAGCCGCCCCCAGCCAACACAGCCCGCCAGCAAGATACAGGCCTAACCGGAAAACGGGAACAGGTTGCCCATTGAGTACAGCATACGCGCCCAGCGCAATAACCAGCAGTAAAAAACCGGTGGGTAGGAGCGGCCAGCGCCGAAGCCAGCGCAGATGTACCTGCTTGATCTGCTGATAGTGAAACAGCGTAACCCCCAGAAAAAGCAGCGTTACCCCGAAAAAGCAGACCGGCAAAACGCCGTGGAGCGTGCGCAGCAGTTCAGCCGTTACATTCATGGTTCTGCCACGTCGGGGAACGCGTAGACGGGAAAAGCTACGCGTTGCCGGCCGTTACGGTTTCGATGCGGGTGCGGAGCGCGACCAGCATCTCCAGGATCAGAAAGCCCAACGCCAGCCCCAGAAAGACGTTCCAGAGTTCCACGCCCACCTGGGCCTGCTGAAGGGTCTCAGCGACCGCCTGAGACGAAGCTTCAGGAATCTCCAGCAGGGTGACCGACAGACCGGTCTGTTCCTGCAGACGGCGGACAGCTTCTTCAGCAGCGGCTGGACGCAGGTCCGATTCCTCAATTGCCGGATTGACGGCGATGCGCCGCACTATCTGCGCTCCAGCCCGTAGCGTATAGATGCCGGGTTGAGCTGGTCCGGGTTCGAAGCGTGCCCAGCGCGTTCCTTCCTGACGTTCGGGCTCAGCCCGGTAGATCTGGCCTTCGGGGCCCACCAGCTCCGGCACAGCTTCTACCGGAAAATCCCACAAACGCACACGAGCTGGCCGACCGGCCTCCAGCGTCTGCAGCATTTCTGTATCCCTATCCGATAGATAAAACACCGCTCGGTAGAGCAGCGGCACAAAAAGTCCCCGCAGAGGGAACTCGCTCCAGGCCGGGTCAGGCGCTACCATCCAGAGCAGCACGCGTCCCTGGCCATACCGCACTTCTTGCAGCAAGGGCAATCCGTTGCTGAGCCGAATCAGTGTCTGTTCGTCCCCCGTACCCGGAGCATAATTCAGGGCAAAAAAGACGGCCGGCCGTTCCGTCCGCACCTCCCGTTGACCAGGCAACCGAACGAACAACCCTTCAAATAGCGGGTGCGCCAGATCCATTCGGTCGAATGTGGCGATTGGCGTCGTACCGTTCCAGCTGCCGACAAACCCCTGCACCTGTCCAGCTCCCAACCGCTCCAGTAGCTGTCGGTAGTCTTCCAAGCGACCGTCGGCTCCGGGAAAGAATAGCAGGCCTCCCCCCTCGGCCACGTAGCGCACCAGCGTTGCTATCTCGCCACTCGAAAGGTCATGGACCCCCGCCAGCATTACCACGTCGTAATTCTCCAGGCTGGTGGCCGGCAATGCTGGCTCTTCAATGCGAGAAATTTCAAAACGCACACGCTCCTGCCGAATCTCCGGGGAAAGGGCCAGCTCCAGATAGTCAGTCCTGGCCTGCTCGCCGACTACCAATAGCAACCGCCTTGCCTCAGGCACATGCAGCACCAAATAACGTGCATTATCATCGAGCAAGACGTCGGGTTGCAGCAATGCTACAACACCTGGCACCCATCCCCGCCGCATGGGCGTGGTCGAAAACGTAACGCGCACCCTACCACCGGGAGGTAAATCAGCAGACGCCTGGGCCACCCGTTGCGCATCAAGCGTAAGGGTGGCCACCACCCCCTTGACGGCAGCCGTCCCAAAATTAGCCAACGTGGCCTCAATCTGCACCGGCTGCCCTTGTTCGATGATACGACTGATAATCCGCACATCGGTAATGGCCAAGTTGGCTGGCGTCTGTCCACCCACAGGAATAAGTAGCGTAGGGAGCGGCTCGGGAACAGCTTGAGCCAGCGAATCGACCAGCGTCGAAGCCTGCAAATCACTGACAGCGTAGAGAATCGCCGGAGTCTGCGTCTGCTGCACGCAGGTGTATGCTTCTTGCAGGGCGGCTGCAAGCGTCCGAGCGCCGTGCCGCACCGTAAGCATGGATAGCTGCTCTGCGGCCACGCTACGTGGCACCGGCTCCGGCGTCCCCAAGGGACCGGCTACGGGTACTACACAGACGCGGGCATCCGCATCGAGCTGCGCCAGAATTCCGGCAGCTATAGCCTGCGCCTGCGTCCAGTAAGCCCCCTCCGCATCACGTACCGCCATCGACAGTGAGTTGTCCACCACCAGCCCCACAACCGCAGCCCTCCCTGCTCCGACCCAAGAGGCCAGCGGTCCCCGAAACACCGGACGCGCAAAAGCCAGTACCAGACAGACCAGCGCCAGCGTGCGTAACAGTAGCAACAGCCATTGCCGAATGCGAAGTCGCTGCAGGGCCGTCTGTTGTAATTCCTTCAGAAAGATCAGTGAACTGAACGCTACCCGCTGCGGCCGCCGAAAATGAAACAGGTGCACCAGAATCGGGATAGCCGCCGCCGCAAGAGCCAACAATGCCAGCGGATTTAAAAATGTCATGAGTAACCTGCCGCCATCATTCCTCAAAGCACCGAACCCCAGCCTATCTATTCCGTTCCACTTCCTCCCAAGCAAAGTATACGTCAGTCCCTCGTTCAACGGGCACAAAACGCAGCCGAAAACGATCGCCTGCCCGCGGGGTCCACACATAGGGCCAGTTTTCGCAGCGCCCGGCCTGGCAAATCAGTCGATCCCCGTGGTAAATCTGTAAGCCCAGATACAACAGGTCTCCCTCGCGTCCGCTCAGATCACACACGACCTCACGTTCGGCCTTTCCAAACCTCCAGCATGCCACCGGAAACTGCAAGGGCAATGTGCCTTCGTCAAAGAGCCCGGACACCAGTGCTCCTTTGAGCTGGCGCACAACGGCTGGCGTGACCGTCTCATCGGCCACGGCTTCGATCCAGGTCAGCCCTCCCATCAGCACGGCTCGATCTGGCAACACAAGCCGTGGCCGGAAACGCAGCGCTTCAAGCACGTGCACGTCTTCGTCATACAGCAGGGGGCCGAAAAACTCATGAACCAGCACGTCCACCGACTCTTCCGGCTCAAAATCCTGAATGGGCTGATGCACGCACACCACTTCCGGGTAGGCTGTCAGTCGGTCTGCTGCCAGAGCATACAGATATGGATTGGCTTCGACGGCATAGACGCGCCGGGCACCCAGCCGGACCATTGCCTCGGCAAAGTATCCCATGCCGCAACCAGCATCTACGCATACAGCTCCGGCGATAGCCTGGCGATGCGCTCGCAGTAGTCGCAGATAGGCCTGCGTGCGCGCCCGATCATCATAAATGCTGATGAAGGTCAGCAAATCATCCAGCGCTGCAAACGTACCCTCAGGCAGAACGTTCAGAATGTCCATAGGATCGACCGAAACCTTTCTTCAAAGCCGGAAGATACGGCGCGGTCGATACGCTCAGAAATGCGCGTCTACGTAGGTGCTTAGAATTTCCCGGTTTTGCTCAATGGTTTGCCAGACGGCTTCGGCGGATGGATAGCTAAAGAGCTGTGCCGTCAGTTCCCAATCAGCTTCCAGCGATGTTTCCTCATCGCGAGATGGCTCGTCAAAACCGTAGTCCAGCCACGTTGCGCCCATGCTGGCCACCCGTAGCAGAGCGCCGGGTGTTGCTGCCACCCCATCGCCCTGTCCTTCACCATAGAGATCCATCAGGGCCCGGAATAATGGCTCCGGAAGCTTCATGTGCAATGCCAGCGCCTGCGTGATGGTCTGCAGACTGTAGCCGAAGACAGCCTCTTCCTCTTCGGGCGTGCGCAGCCCGTCACCGAGCTGAAAGGCCGCCAACGCCACCTCGGGCCTGTTGTAGAGCAACAAAAGCTTACCAAAATCGTGCAGCAGTCCGGCTACGTAGGCCGACTCCAGACGCCAGTCACCGACCGCCGGTGCCTGCTGAATAAGCAGACGAGCCAGGTAGGCCGTAGCCACACAGTGACGCACCAGGTTTAAAAATGGGGCGGCCGTCCGGGCATCAAAAGCACTTTTCATCGCCAGTACACCCATGCTCATCACCATGCCGACAACGGCCGGCGGTCCCAGCACGACGATAGCGTGGCGTACGTCCCCGATTCGCCCGCGAAGCCCGTAATAAGCCGAATTGACCACACGGAGCAAACGTGCCACCGCGGCCGGGTCGTGCCGCAGCATAGCTTCTACCTCGCCCGGATCAGGAGGCTCCGGCCGCTCCATTAGCTGAATAGCTTCCAGAAGCGTCTGTGGGAGCGGTGGACATTCCAGCTCCAGATCCGTCAACGTCAGAATATGCTCAGAAGGGCTGAGAAAATCTGAGGTCATGGATGCGTTGCGCTGGTACTACACAGTTTGTAACTATCGCCTCCAACCGCCCAATCTTAAATTTTTTAAAATACAAGTCCTGCAATGCTTGATGAACCCACGGGTACACAGGTATCCATACAGCCATCCAATTTTGTGCCACCCTCCAATCGTTATGCCGAGCATACACTTATCAGGCAAGTGCCCTGTATTTTTACTAAACAATTGCATACCCTGTTAGTTGTAACCGACGGAATCCATAACGTTTACACGCTGAACTTTTTTCCTCCATACTCCCTTCCTTTGTCCTTTTTACCACTTCCCCCATAACAGTGGAATAGTTTCCTATGTACACCCACACACGTACAACCACCTGCTGCATGGACTGGTTTGTGCAGCCTATGGCTTCCTGACGAGCTCGATCCTGCTGCCCGCCTCTGCCCAGACCGGCACACCGGGACCACGCCTGACCTGGCTTGAAACAGTCGAGGGCAACTGGAGCATGGCCTACAACGTCTCTGCCTTCGGGCATATTGTAGTCAACTACCACCGGCAGCACTTCAAGGGTGGCATCATTCAGAAAACCCGGTCATTTCCATGGACAAGGAGCGACAGCATAAAAACGAATAGGGTGCCGAACATGCAGCTATTGCGCAGGGCCTCTCAAACGAAAGCGCTCCTTTTTTAAGGACGCTTTCATTGTTTTATGAGCAGGCGTACCGCCGGCGCCAGACCATCCCGATCAGGACCAGCACAACCAACTGGATGTGCTTTTACAGGAAATGCCTGACGACAACTCCAATATCGCCGGGCCGTTTCGGCCAACGGCCACGTGATTGTCGGATCCATTACAAGCGAAGTCTTCTTCGGCCTACCAAGCATTTCAGTGGACTGAAGGCGTGGACATGGAGGCCCTGAACTAATGTCTATGCTAACTTGCTCGCGCCTGTTGGGGCGTTTCTCCGTACGACCCGGGCTATCTCGCCCAATGGGTGCTACAGCAGCCACCGACCGCTACAAAGCATTTCTGCGCGACACTTGGCAGACCATGACGAACGAAAGGCCCGACACCCGGGCCGAGGTGCTCGAACGGCTGC
>JALSJJ010000230.1 GCA_026989375.1 Rhodothermus sp. | reverse complement strand
CCTTCATCGAGCGGCCTTTCAGATCCAGATCAACCCGCAAACCGGCCCTGCGCAACGTCTGGGCCTGCCTCAGTGCCCAGCGTACCGCTGCCTCACCCAGCGACACCAGGTAGGCATCCAGGCCAGGAGTTTCCGGAAAGGCATATCCCTGGGCCTGCAGGGCAATGAAAAGCCGCTCAAAGCCTGCCGCAAAGCCTACAGCCGGCACCGGAGCCTCATGTCCCAGATCGACGGCCAGCAGGTCGTAGCGCCCACCTCCGGCCAGCGCACTCTGCGCCCCCAAGTCCGGGCTTTCCAGCTCGAACGTCGTATGCGTATAGTAGTCCAACCCCCGTACCAGGTAGGGATCCTCTTCGAAAGGAATCCCCAGCGTTCGCAGGTGGGCCTTGACGGCTTCGTAGTGTGCTCTTCCCTTTTCGTCGATAAACTCAATGAGCCGGGGGGCGTCTTCAAGCAACTGGCGCTCCCGCTCGTCTTTAGTATCCAGAATGCGCAGCGGATTCGTTTCCAGGCGCTGCCGGCTGGTAGGCGTCAGTTGATCGGCCAGCGGCCGCAGGTAGGCCTGCAGGGCCGCCCGGTAGCGCGGTCGACTTTCAGCATCCCCCAGCGTATTGATTCGAAGTCGCAAGTTGCGCAGGCCAAAGGCCTCATAGACGGCCATCATGGCGGCGATCACCTCAGCATCGGCTTCCGGCGTTTCGGTGCCGATCAGTTCGACGCCGAACTGGTGAAACTGCCGATAGCGGCCTTTCTGAGGGTTTTCCGCCCGGAAACATGGGCCGATGTAGTAGAGCTTCTGGATCGCTCCCTGCTGGTCAAGCCGATGCTGCAAATACGCTCGCATGACCGGCGCCGTCACCTCGGGACGGAGCACGTAGTGCGTGTCGCCGCGCTGAAAGGCGAACATTTCTTTAGTGACGATGTCGGTCAGCTGGCCAACCCCTCGCGCAATAAGCTCGGTAGGCTCCAGGATTGGCGTACGGATCTCCCGGAAGTTGAAGCGCTCGAGTACCTCCCGGACCACCTGTTCAACGTGCTGCCAGGCATGGCTGGGCGCTTCATGGACACCATCACCACGCCCATCCTGTGGCAGGATGTCGAAGGTACCCCGGATGTTACGTAGCGTTGGCTCCAGGCTCATTGATCAACCAGTTGCGATTCTCCTTCTTCAAAGAGATGCAGCACTTCTTCAGGCGTGTGCGCTTTGAGCAGGCGCGTCCGGAAGCCATCCCGGTTCATCAGGCGCGAGATGCGGCTGAGCAGCTTGATATGCTGCGACTTGGCCGCTTCCGGCCCTACCAGCAAAAAAAGCAGCCGCACCGGCTGCTGGTCGATGGCGTCGAACTCAACCGGCTCGGCCGTGATGGCAAAGGCGGCCACCGTGGCTGTCACCGCCGGTGTTTTCGCATGGGGCAGTCCCAGCCCCTTGCCGACACCAGTTGACATCATACGCTCCCGGGCCAGCACTGCCTGACGGACAGCTTCCAGGTCGCGCACGGCCGGATGCCCTCGCAGCAGATCAATCAGGTGGTTAAGCACCTCCTCTTTAGTATGTCCCGGCAGCCCCACGCGAATCGTTTCAGGCGCCAGGAGCTGATGAATCTGCGACGTTGACGTCTGCATAGCAGGTTCCACTCGCGTGTCGGCCACCGCCGAAGTCGTCGATGCTTCCGAACGCCGTTGCTTACGAAAGCCAATCATGATCGATTCATTTCCCTTCGCCCTGAACGGCGTAGAACGAAGTAGCCTGCACCTTGTTCTTTCGGTCTATATCGGATCTCGGCGCAGTTGCTCCAACGCCCAGGCCATGTCGTCCGGCAAAGGCGCCTCGAATTCGAGCCACTGACCAGTACGTGGATGCCGAAAACCCAGCGTATGAGCATGCAGGGCCTGGCGCGTCAGCCGCGCAAACAGACGATCGTAGAAAGCTTTACGCCGGGGGGTATGTGGGCCGTAGCGAATGGTACGGCCGCCATAGGTCGGATCACCTATCACCGGATGCCCGAGATGTCGGGCATGCACGCGAATCTGATGCGTGCGGCCCGTCTCCAACCGAAAGCGCACCAGGGCAGCCGCCGGCAGCGCCTCAACCACTTTATAGTGCGTTACCGCCCGTTTACCTCGCTCTTCGGCCACAACAGCCATGCGCTGCCGATCGCGCGGATCACGCCCGATCGACGCCTCAATGCGCCCCTCTGGTGGATCGGGCACGCCCCAGACCAGTGCCAGATAGGTGCGGGCAATCGTTCGGCGTTCGAACTGACGTGCCAGCCCGGTATGCGTCACGTCATCCTTGGCCACCACCATCAGGCCCGTCGTGTCTTTGTCCAATCGATGCACAATGCCAGGACGTGGCGCCTCCAGACGTGCTTCGGTCGGACCAGTGCTGACCATCGACAGTCCCACTTCATCGTCTTCGGGCAGGTCCTCTGCATCATCAAAACGCACCGGTCCACTGCCAATATGATGCAGCAGCGCATTGACCAGCGTACCCGATCGGTTTCCCCGCGCAGGATGCACCACCAGTCCTGCCTGCTTGTTCAATACAATCAAATACGGATCCTCGTAAACAATGTCCAGCGGGATCGGCTCGGGGGCAATTTCGACCGGCGGTGGCCGAAGAATCCGCAACGTGATTACGTCGCCGGGCTGCACCGTGTAGGCAGGCTTCTGCACCACGACACCGTTCACGGCTACCCGCCCCTCCCGGATGCCACGCTGAATCTTTGTGCGCGAAGCCTGCGCCAGAAACCTCGCCAGATAGGCATCCAGCCGTCCCCCTTCCCGATAACCCGGCGGCACTTCAAGCTGAATGCAAACCTCCTGCAGTTCCATGTTCAACGAACACTCATAGGAAACAAAGCGGCCGTCCCATTCATTTTTCCGACACCGTCATTTTAATGGATTTGCCCATGTCAGGTTCGATTTCGCAGTCAACTGCTACAGAAGTTATCGAACTGCTCAAGTCACTTGTTCGCTTTCCATCGCTGAGCCATCAGGAGGCCGAAATTGCCGACTTTATTGAGCATTACGTGCGCCAGGCGGGGCTACCTGTCCGCCGGCTGGACAATAATGTCTACTTCTGGTTAGGAGAAGGCCCGGATCGACTGCTGCTGAACTCACACCTGGACGTTGTTCCCCCGGCGGCCGACCATCCGTTCGATCCGTTCGAGCCCGTCGAAGTAGATGGTAAACTTTATGGCCGGGGTACGGTCGATGCCAAAGCCAGTGGGGCGGCCATGACCATGGCGCTGCTTTCGCTGGCGCGAGAGAGCTGGTGTCCTGCGAACGGCCAAGTGATTGTCGCCCTAACTGCTTGCGAGGAGACCGGTGGCGGCTATAACGGGCTCGAAGCGCTGCGTCCGCACCTGCCCACTCTCTGCGCCGCCATTGTAGGCGAACCTACCCGCCTACAACCCTGCGTAGCGCAGAAGGGGCTCTTGATCCTGAAGCTACACGCCCGTGGTCGCACAGCGCATGCCGCACGGCCCCATCTGGGCGATAACGCTATCCTGCGTGCCACGCGCGACATTCAACGCCTGAGCCAATTCCGCTTTGACCGGGCCGATCCGTTCCTGGGCGCCCCTACGTTGACCGTCACCACTATCCAAGGCGGCACAGCGCACAACGTGGTACCGGAGCGCTGCACGTTCACGCTCGACATTCGCACGACGCCGGCCTATACCCACGCCGAGATCGTGCAACTACTGGCCGGTCTCGTCGAGTCTGAGATCGAAATATACAGTGATCGGTTCATTCCGGTTGCCACACCGGTCAATGCTCGTATTGTGCAGGCCTGCCTGCGTGCCAATCCAGGCAGCCGTCCCTTTGGCTCGCCGACTGCTTCGGACTGGATTTTCCTGCACGACATCCCCACGGTAAAACTGGGCCCCGGCCCCAGCGAGCGCTCCCACACCGGGAGCGAGCACATTGAGCTGGACGAGCTGGTGCGGGCTGTCGAGGTCTATCGCAACATCATCCGACACTACTACATACTGGCCGAAACGGCATCCTGACTGCGGATTCATTCGAGCGGCCGCACCCAGATATTGCGAAACCGCACCCGGTCACCATGATCCTGCAGCATGAGTGGAAGGCGATCCGGATGCGGTTTATAAGGCGGTCGGGCGCGATGGGCGGTGGGACCGGTCAGCTCGACGCAATCCTGCACGAGCACGCCATTGTGAAAAATCGTCATGCGGGCCGGCTGCAGGAGCTTTCCCTCTGCATCAAAGCGAGGCCGACGAAACACGATGTCATACGTCTGCCACTGGCCGGGCGGACGCATTGCGTTCACCAGCGGCGGATACTGCCCGTAGATGGCCGCCGCCTGTCCGTCGGGGTACGTATCGTTCTGATAAGAGTCGAGCACCTGCACCTCGTAACGTCCCATCAAAAAGACCCCGCTGTTGCCACGGCCCTGCCCTTCACCTGTTACCTCCTCGGGTACCGACCACTCAAGGTGGAGTTGCACATCACCAAAGGCCCGCCGCGTTTGAATATTACCGCTGCCGGGCACTACTTCCATGTAGCCGTTCTCCACGCGCCAGCCGGCCGGTCCACCGTCAACCTGTTCCCAGGCCGAGAGATCTGTCCCGTCAAATAACACAATCGCATCCGAAGGAGGCGCCGTTGGCTGCTCGAAAGGGGCCGGCATCACAACCGGCGGTCTTGGCCGACGCATGTCGTGAATGGCCCATGTCGTGTCGATCTGTGCCATAGTTTCTTTCGTGAATCCACTGATAATCAGCACGATTCCAAGAATGATAAGTGTGCGCTTCATGGGGTGCACCCCGTGTTTTCTGCATACCAGCCGAAGACTACGATCCGCTGGCCAGCTACGCAAGTCCCTTTCACAAAAGGCCTCTGTGATGGCCGTACGTCCAGAAGGTTGATCCTTCCATGCTCAGGCTATGCATGTTGTATGGGGGCGCCATCAGCACTATACGCTGCTTCGCTTTTCTCCATCCTGAACTGCTGCACCATCTGGCTCAGCTCGTCCGTCAGGCGATTGAGGTTTTCAGCCGCCCGGGCAATCTGCTCGACGCCACGCGCGGATTCATGCGACAGATTGGAAATCAGTTCTGTACTGCGGCTGATCTGATCGCTTGTTGTGGACTGTTCCTCGCTGGCTGCTGCAATCTGCGTGACGCGATCCAGCACACGCTGTGCGCCTTCGACAATCTGCGTCAGCGCCGCGCCGGTCTGGTCGGCCAGTCGGATACCTTCTTCCACTTCGCGGCTTCCCCGCCGGATGGCCTGGACGGCTTCCTGTGTTTCGCTCCGGATGCTTTCGATCATCTGAGCGATTTCTCTGGTTGCCTGGGCCGTTCGCTCAGCCAGCTTGCGCACCTCGTCGGCTACCACTGCAAAGCCTCTTCCGTGCTCACCAGCCCGGGCCGCTTCGATAGCGGCATTGAGCGCCAGCAGATTCGTCTGCTCGGCAATCTCAGTGATAACCTGCACAATCTCGCCGATGCGCTCGCTGGAGGCGCCGAGTCGTTCGATGGTCTGCGCCGATTCGCCCACCACCCGGGCAATCTGACGGATCTTTTCGACGGTCTCGCGTACAACCCGTTCGCCTTCGCGGGCTCGTTCGCCATTGGCACGGGCCACTTCGGCTGTTTCGCTGGCATTCCGGGCGTTCTCGACGATTGTCCGCACCATCTCCTCAATAGCTGCGGCCACCTCATTGGCCTGCTCAGCCTGCTGTTGTGCCGTAGCAGCCAGTTCCTCACTGGAAGCGCTGATCTGGGCAGAAGCGCCTGCGGTTGTGGCTATGGCCTCACTCACACGTACCAGCATCTGGCGAATGTTGGCCACCGCTCGATTAAAGCCTTCATAGAGGCGTCCGATCTCATCATGCTGCCGAACCTCCAGCTGCACAGTCAGGTCTCCTTCTGCAAAGCGCTCCATCTGGGCCAGCATGTGTTCGACGCTCTCAGCCAGGTAGCGCTGCTGCGCTTCAAGCTCAGCCACCGCTTCACGGACTTTCTGCTCCACGCTTGCTTTCTCTTCCTGAAGCGCATCAATCGCCTGCCGAAGGCCGGCCACCATCTGGCCGAAAGCCTGCGCCAGCCGGCCTACTTCGTCTTCCGCCTCTACAGGCACCGTGGTCTCCAGGTCTCCTTCCGAAATGCAACGCGCTGCTGCTTCCAGCTCCTGAATTGGACGCACAACCGAACGGCGGATCACCCGAAATGCCAGTCCAATTCCTGCCGACACAGCCAGAAGGGCTATCAATACTTCTATAAACAGCCACAACTCTCGCTGCTTCATAGAGGCCAACCGCCCTGCATTTGCTGCCTGTTCCTCGTCCAGAAACGCCTCTAATAACGACGCCATTTGTTGCTGAAACTGCCCTTGCTGTACCTGGTACCTCGCTACCGCAGCAACTGATTGAGACGTGCGTGATCTGCCTTCTGCCTGCCTATGAGACGCCAGTAAGCTGCGCATCGCTTGCTGCCATTGCTGGGCAATCACAGAAAGCCGCTGCAACCGACTTACCTGCTCAGGATGATCTTCGACCTGCTTGCGTAGGTCCTCCAGCATTTGCTCAAACTTTGCCCAGCGCTGCTGATATGCCTGTTGTAAGGCCTCCTCATCGGTCAGTAAGTACCCGAGCAGGTCACGCTCGATAGCAGCATGCTCCAGCGCTAACGCCTGCGCTGTATATAGCACCTCCTGCGAACGAAAATTCAACGCCACGATCTCATGTAATTCCCGAATCCCGTTCCATACAAATAACGCAGCAACGACGGCCAGCAATTGAGGGACCATCAATGCCAGCAGTACGCGAGTTTCAATTGAAGCTCGCTTCCATCGAGTTAAGATGCCCATGCTCCAACGCTGTTTGACAGGAGACCGAATACACGGTGTGGCGCCCAAAGAATCGACGAAAAATCCTTGCCTTTAAGAGAAAAGTTGAACATAGACCTTTTTACTGTATTTTTGGGTGATATAAAGTTTTAAATTCAGAACATATGCTCTGGGCTAAGGGACAAACCATTGCCGACTGGGTGCAGCGCTTTACCGTCGGCGAAGACTACCGGTGGGACACGCTGTTACTGCCCTACGACATTGAAGCCACGCGGGCTCATGCAGCCGGACTTGCACAGATCGGCGTGCTGTCCGCCGAAGAGTTTCAGGCCGTTTCGGAAGCGCTGGACACGTTGAAGACGGAGGTGGCGGCCGGTCGTGTGGTGGTGCGTCTGGAAGATGAAGATGCGCATACCGTGATCGAAACGTACCTGACCGAGCGGTTGGGCGACACGGGAAAAAAGATCCATACTGGCCGCTCGCGCAACGACCAGGTGCTGGCGGCAATTCGGCTTTTTTTGAAGGACGGACTGCGTGAAGCAGGTCGGCAGGTGGCCCGTCTGATTGAGCAGCTCTGCGAACTGGGTGCTCGGTATGACAGGGCCCTTATGCCGGGCTACACGCACCTGCAACAGGCCATGCCCTCGACGGCCGGCCTCTGGGCGCTGGGTTATGCGGAACTGCTGCTGAGCGACCTGGCGGCCCTGCGGCACGCCTACGAGCAGGTAGACGTCTCACCGCTTGGCAGTGCGGCCGGCTACGGCGTGCCTTTTCTGGAACTGCCCCGGGAAGAAGTGGCGCGCCGGTTGGGCTTTCGGGAGCTGCAACTGCACGTGACGGCTGTCCAACTCTCACGGGGCAAACTGGAACTGCATGTGGCCCATGCGCTCGTGCAGGTGGGCGCCACGCTCAATCGCATGGCCTCCGACCTGGTGCTGTTCAACACGCAGGAATTTGGCTTTGTAGAGTTGCCGCCGGCGTTCTGCACGGGGAGCAGCATCATGCCCCAGAAACAAAATCCGGACGTACTGGAACTGGTGCGGGCCGGCTACCACCGTTTGCTGGCTGAAATGCATGTATTGCTGACACTTCCGGCCAATCTGCCTTCAGGCTATCACCGCGACCTGCAGCTTACCAAGGAAGCTGTCATGCGTTGCGTACTGCACGCCCGCGACCTGCTCACAGCTATGGTGCAGTTCTTACCGAACCTGCGTTTTCGGCGCGATCGCATGCAGGCTGCTTGCACACCTGCGTTGCTGGCCACAGCCGAAGCCTTGAGCCGCGTTCTTGAGGGCGTTCCTTTCCGCGAAGCCTACCGCCAGGCCGCTGCTGCCCTGGACCATCTGCCGCATCCGGATCCCGAAACCGTCCTGCGTGCTTATCGCGTGGACGGCTATCCTGGACGCGGCCAGCCCGACTACATTCGCGAGCGACTCGGGGCCTTTCGGACCTGGCTACAGCCGTCCGATTCTTCCGAGGCGTAGCCCTCTGCTGCTTTTTCTTCAGGCAAGCCGCTGCAGAAATTCCTTCCAGGGGGTGGCTATCATGGTTTCGGTCGTGGCCCGTGCCACGGCCGCCTGATTGTCTGCTTCCACAATATCCACAATGTCGTAGCGGCTCAGCGTGACGTAGCTGTCTTTCCAGGTGACCTCCGGGCAGCGTTGTGGAATCTCCTCTGAGACCCGATCGGCCAGTTTTCGGAACTCGGTTGGTTCTCTGAAGGAATCCGGTCCCAGACGCGTAAAGATCAGATAGGTCGCCATAGCGCCTCCTTCGGTTTGAACGGGGGTTGGTCTTCCACGCTGGATGCCGCAGTCCAGAGAGGCTGCGGCCTCACGGTAGCGTTTCAGGAAAGGCTATGGCCGCCCCTTTCATCGGTTCCGCCCTACGTCGATTCGTTGCCCTTTCTTTACGGCGCCCTCATCGCCGGTCTGTCTGGA
>JALSJJ010000229.1 GCA_026989375.1 Rhodothermus sp. | reverse complement strand
CAGTCGGCATGGGCCGAGACAGCCGGAATAACGGACGAAGGAAGATCCAGACCGTCGGCCGCTGCACGTCCGCTCAGGAAGGCCACCAGCGCCGAAAGTGCCCCGAGGGCGTAAAGTATGGCGGTCACCCGGGTCAGTACTACAGGCCGACGCAACAGCCAGGTAACCAGATCAAAACCCACGGCCAGAAATAGCAGCGCAATGGGAAAGTGTACAACCAGTGGATGTAGATTCGGAGCCCAATCAGGAAGCATAGCGTTTGCAGGATTGGTTGACCTTAAAATTTTAAGGGGTGCCCCCTCCGGTTATCCTGTGCGTTTCCTTAAAATTCGTTAAGCTCGCATAAAGGCCTGATCGAACCGAAACACGCTTTCTGGCGGGATCGTTTCCTTGCTCATCGAAATCGCTTCCGATCAACCTGAGCCGACCCATGCAGGATGTCTATATTGTTGCCGCTGTGCGTACGCCTATCGGCAAGTTTGGCGGTGCCCTGAAGGACTACAGCCCGGTCGATCTGGCCGCGCATGCGATGAAAGCGGCGCTGGAACGTGTGGGTGTGGAAGGTGGGGCGCTCGACGGATACGTCTTCGGAAACGTACTTCGCGGTGGCCACGGCCAGCTTATTCCGCGCCAGGCCGCGCTGAAGGCCGGTATTCCCAGAGAAGTAGACGGGCTGGCCGTCGATATGGTCTGCTCGTCGGGGATGATGAGCGTGATGACGGCAGCCACCATGATCCGGGCCGGAGAGGCCGATCTGCTGCTGGCCGGTGGGGTTGAGTCGATGTCGCAGACCGGGTTTTATCTGTCGGCGCGGGCACGCTGGGGCTACAAGTTTTTGCTGGGGGCCCCCGAGCAGCTTGTCGATCTGCTGCTCTATGACGGTCTGACCGACCCCATGAGCGGCGAAGCGATGGGCGAGCAGACCGAGCGCCTGGCCGCCGAACATGGCATCACCCGCGAGGAGCTCGACGAAATCGCGATGATGTCGCATCGGCGGGCGGCTGAGGCGACCGAACGCTGTTACTTTGCCGACGAGATCGTGCCGCTTACCTACCGCGAGCGGCGGGAGACAAAGACGCTCGACCGGGACGAAGGCATCCGGCCCGATACGACGCGCGAAGCGCTGGCTGCACTGAGGCCGGCCTTCAAAAAGGACGGCGTGCTGACAGCCGGCAACAGTAGCCAGATTAGCGATGGGGCGGCCGCGCTACTGCTGGCCAGCCAGAGAGCCGTCGAACGCTACGGACTTCAGCCTCTTGCGCGACTGTTGGGAGGTGCCTGGGCGGCTGGTGAGCCATGGCGCTTTCCGGAAGCACCAGTGCCGGCCGTACGCCGCTTGCTGGATCGACTGGGGCGTCGCGTCGAGGATTTCGATCTTTTTGAGAACAACGAAGCCTTTGCGATCAACAGCATCCTCTTTCACCGCATGCTGGGCGTGCCCTACGAGAAGCTGAACGTACATGGCGGCGCCATTGCGCTGGGCCATCCGATCGGCTGCTCGGGCGCTCGCATCATCGTTACGCTCGTACACGCGCTGCGCCAGCACGACGGCACGCTGGGGCTGGCTGCGATCTGCCATGGTACAGGTGGTGGGACGGCAGTCGCAGTGGAACGAATCGAGTGAGCTACGACTGCGACCGGGACGCGGCGGAAGCTGCGCCGCGCATGCCGCACACGGGCGGGCTTTGCTGAAACATCCTGGAGCTCGATCAGGCATGGACCAGCAGTGTAGCCCGGGCGCAAGCGTTCAGGCCGGCAAGCTTCTCGAAACGAGCAAACGCTACCCGCTGTACCGAGGCGGCCTGTGCTGGCTACCCGCGATCCAGTGGCAGGCGGGTAGGGTTGTTCAGCATCCGGACATCCGCCCGCGATTGCGAGCCAGACCACCTGTCTGGAGAGCTGGCGCACGCCTCCGAGACGCTTCTGCTTCGCCGTATTTTTTTCCACCTGCGTGTAGCACTGGACCGGCAAGCTCTGGCTTAGATTGCACGCCCCTGCACGGGGCAGCTTCCGTACCTCTTCGGCTCATGGTGCGCCTGGCGTAGCGCCCGGCTACTTGAAGCCGCGTAGCATAGACGAACAGCGCCAGCGGTCAGTCGACCGGGCCTCCCACGAGCAGGGCTATACGGATTGGTTTTGCCGGGCGATATGCGGGCAGGTTCAGGAAAGAAAATCTATCTGGTCGATGGAACTGAATAATATTGTTCCGCTACCAGCATCGTTTTTTGCGCGGCCGACGCTGGAAGTGGCCCGGGATCTGCTGGGACGCTGGCTGGTGCACGAGCATCCCAGTGGCGTATGTCTGGTAGGACGGATCGTAGAGACCGAAGCCTATCGGCAGGATGATCCGGCGTGTCATGGCTGGCGGCTGGTTAATCCGAGCACCGGGAAGGTGCTGCCAGAAGGACGGGCCTACGACCTGTTTGCAGCGCCGGGCACAGCCTACGTGTATTTGAACTATGGTATGTACTGGTTGCTCAACGTGGTAACTGAGCCGGAAGGCGTGGGGGGAGCGGTGCTAATCCGTGCGGTGGAGCCGATAGCGGGACTTCACTTTATACAGGCGCGACGCCCCAGCGCTCGCAAGCCCTATGAGCTGACCGGTGGACCGGGGCGGCTTACCATGGCCTTTGGCATCGATGGAAGCTACCATCGTCGGCCGTTGACTGGACCGCCACTCTACTTTGCGGCCGGCAATCCGGTCTCGGAGGCCGAGGTGGCCACCTCGCCTCGTATCGGATTGTCGCGTGGTACTGATCGCCACTGGCGCTTTTTTGTGCGCGGTAATCCTTACGTGTCGCCGGCTCCCCGGCAGCGATAAGCATGGGAGCGGTCGGGAACAGAGACATACCCTGACAGGCGAGAAGCGCCCGGGCAGTAGCATCTCACTGAGAGAAAACAGGCTGCAGGGTGGGGTTCTGTTTCCAGGAAATCAAGAAGCCCACAGAAGGACCAGCGAGAGCGTCAGGCAGGTTGTGAGAACGCGGGCTAGTGCGAACTGAAGCGGCGAAGGGTCTCTGTGCGGATATTGGGGCGCAAGGTTTCAGGCGCGTAGGCTTAGGGAGGGGAAAAAGATTACTCGGAAGAACTGAACGTTATGGCTCATCCAGCAAAAAAGCCCCGACAGGCCTTCTGTCAGGGCTTTTCGTAAAGGTTCCGCCAGGCATTTCCGAAGTGGTCAGGGGCGGAATCGAACCGCCGACACCGGGATTTTCAGTCCCGTGCTCTACCAACTGAGCTACCTGACCAGCAGCGAGCTCAAATATACACCGATTACGTTGCCAGAGGCAACAAACGACGCGTTGGTCTGTGGGTTTCACGAAGGTTTGAAAGCAGCCGCCTGGTCATGTAGGGCAGGCGGGTGCCTCATGTCAATCAGGTGGTACGGTGGCATGCCGGCCTATACAGTCAGGCGACTGATTCCATTGGCGTCTATCGCAACGGTAGTAATAAATTCCATATAATGAAAAGCAAAACCAACGGCATGCCTGTCTATGTCAAAAAAACGGGTCCGGTTGGCCGATATTGCCGAACGGTTGAACCTGAGCAAGGTCAGCGTTTCCAAAGCGCTGCGCGATCATCCAGACATTTCCAGAGAAACGCGTGAGCTGGTCAAGAAGACGGCCGCTGAGATGGGGTATATGCCCAACCTGCTGGCTCGCTCCCTTTCGTCGCAGCGCTCCTACATGCTGGGTGTCGTCGTGCCAAAGCTTACGTATGCGTTGATGGCGACGGCGGTTGAGGCCATTCAGGAGACCGCCATGCAGCGAGGATATCGCATTGTGCTGGCTGTCTCCCAGGAACGGGCCGATTGGGAGCGCCAGCATATTGAACGGCTGCTGGCTATGCGGGTTGACGGGCTGCTGGTGTCGGTCTCGCAGCAAGTATTTCAGCATGAAGTGTATGAACGGGTGCAACAGATGGGGGTGCCGCTTGTGTTTTTCGACCGTGCTATCGAAGGGATGGGGTTCAGTCGTGTGGTTGTGGATGACCGGGAAGGCGCTTATCAGGCCATTGCATATATGATCCGTAAAGGATATCGAAGGATTGCCCACGTGGCAGGGCCCTCGACGGTACTGATTGGTCGCGAGCGTCGTGCTGGCTATGAGGCGGCATTGCGTGAGGCCGGCATTCCGGTTCGGCCTGAATGGGTCGTCGAAGGAGGGTTTGATGAATGGCATGGCTATTATGCGTTCAAGCGCCTATTGCAGCGAAAGGAACTGCCTGAAGTGATATTTGCCGTTACGTTTCCGGTAGCGCTGGGCATCCGGGCAGCCATGTGGGAAAGTGACCCGGCTTTGGTGGACCGTATTCAATTGATTTCTTTCAGCGAAGGCGGATTGAGCGAATTTTACGTCTATCCCCATATCTGCATCCGCCAGCCAGCGCGAGAGATCGGGCGACGGGCGGTCGAGTTACTTATTGAAGCTATTGAAAGTGAAGACAAGCTGGAGCCCCGGCAGGTGGTGCTTAAGACCGAGCTAATCACGCCAGAGGATTACCTGCGCCGGTTTGCCGTGCGCATGGCAACCGAACGTCCCACGGCTGGCTAACGAGCGCCCCACATCAGCTTGGTGCGCAGTGTCTGGAAGTAATGCTGGCCGGGTAGTTTGACGAGATTGACGGTATGGGCTGCTTTTCGAATGGTGATGCGCTGGCCTTCACGGTGGATGAGCTGGCTGCGACCGTCGGCGGCCAGCACATAGGGTTGTCCGCCCGTATACACGCGGACTTCGATTTCTACAGACGCAGGAAGCACGATGGGACGCAACGTCAGGGTATGTGGGGCGATGGGGGTTAAGATCACCACTTCGCAGGCTGGAGAAACGATAGGGCCACCGGCCGACAGCGAATAGGCGGTGGAGCCGGTGGGGGTAGAGAAGATGAGCCCATCGGCCCAGTAGCGGTTCAGGACGACACCGTCAACGGTGACATCAATAGTAATCAGTCCGGCCAGACCACTGCGATCAATCACGAACTCGTTCAGGGCCCAGGGAAGCTCCGCCAGAGGGCCATCTTCCAGCTCAGCTTCGAGCACCATACGCGCCTCCAGGTGATAGTTGCCCGCTTCGATCATCCGGATGGCCTCACGTACCTGCTCTACTTCCACATCGGCCAGGAAGCCCATGCGGCCAATATTGATACCCAGGACGGGAGTGCCTCGGCGGCCCGCCAGGTGAGCACTCTGTAGCAATGTGCCGTCCCCACCAAAGGAGAGCAGAATATCTACTTCAGCGGCCAGGTCCTGGGCCTTCAGGGAAGCTGCTTCCGTTTCAGATAGCAGACCGCGTGCGACCAGACCACTGGCCACCGCGGGATGCAGACGGGCTTCGAGGCCTTGCGTTTCCAGCCACCGAAGTAAGGCAGCGACCGGTTGCCAGAGCTGTTCCTTCTGGGTGTTGCCCGTGATGCCGTAAATCATTGCGATGTCAGGGTTCTCCTGCTGCCTCTGAAAAAGTACAGGTAAGCCAACAAATCGCCGCAATTTCGACAAACTTTTCGGCAAAAGTTTATTCAGAAAAATGAGCGTTGCAGCCAACAGCTCGTGGTGTCTTACCAAAAAAGACCAAAAACCGAGTGTACGCGGCCATGTTAAGCCGGGTCTGGAGCAGCACAACACTGGGTATTGAGGCCATTCCCGTAGAAATTGAAACACATATCGAGTCTGGGTTGCCACGGTACACGGTGGTCGGGTTGCCCGACGGGGCGGTGCGAGAGAGCCGAGATCGTATCTGGGCGGCGTTGCGCAACAGTGGGCTGCCGCTGCCGCGGGGGGCCATTACGGTGAACCTGGCGCCGGCAGATCTGCGCAAAGAAGGTTCAGCATTCGACCTGCCCATGGCGCTGGGCTTACTGGCAGCCAGCGAAGGGTGTCCGAGTCCGGAAGCACTGGCTCCATTTGTGATCGTTGGGGAGCTGGCCCTGGACGGCAAGGTGCGGCCGATACGAGGCGTGCTGTCCATAGCCATTCAGGCTCGGCGTGAGGGGCGCCGTGGGGTGATTGTACCTCAGGCCAATGCGGAAGAAGCGGCGCTGGTGGAGGGACTGGAGGTTTATCCCGTCGCTTCGTTACAGGAGGCGGTAGATTTGTTGACGGGGGCTGTGACGCGTCCTCCATTTCGGCGGGACCTCAAGACCTTGTTTGCCGAAGCGCAGACGTACGATGTGGATTTTGCGGACGTGCGGGGACAGGAGAACGTCAAGCGTGCGCTGGAGGTGGCGGCTGCCGGTGGGCACAACGTACTGATGGTCGGCCCACCTGGTGCCGGCAAGACCATGTTGGCCAAACGGCTGCCGACCATTTTGCCACCGCTGTCTCCTGAAGAGGCCCTGGAGACCACCAAGATTCATTCGGTGGGGGGACAGTTGGATGGCATAGGGCTGATTGCCCGGCGGCCGTTTCGGGCGCCGCATCATACGATCTCGGATGCCGGGCTCTGTGGGGGAGGGGCACATCCTATGCCTGGCGAGATTTCACTGGCCCACAACGGGGTCCTGTTTCTGGACGAGTTACCGGAGTTCAAGCGCCAGGTGCTGGAGGTGCTCCGGCAACCGCTTGAGGCAGGCCGTATTACGATCAGTCGGGCGCGTTTCTCCATCGAATATCCGGCGCGGTTCATGCTGGTGGCCAGCATGAATCCCTGTCCGTGTGGGCACCTGAACGATCCACGGCGCACGTGTGTGTGCACGCCGCCGCAGGTGCAGCGCTACCTGTCGAAAATTAGCGGTCCGTTGCTGGATCGTATCGATCTGCATATTGAGGTGACGCCGGTGCCCTTTGAGGAGTTGAGTCGTAAGCAGGAGGGAGAACCTTCGGCAGCCATTCGGGCGCGCGTGGTGGCGGCGCGGGAACGGCAGGCGGAGCGATTTCGGGAGGTAGCGGGGGTTTACTGTAATGCGCAGATGCCGGCGCGCCTGGTGCGCCGTTATTGTCCCCTGGACGCCGAAGGCCAGCAGCTCATGAAGATGGCGATCCACCGCCTGGGGCTGAGCGCACGGGCCTACGACCGTATCCTGAAAGTGGCACGCACCATCGCTGATCTGGCCGGCAGTGAACAAATCCGCCCCGAGCATCTCTCCGAAGCGATCCAGTACCGCTCGCTGGATCGCGAATCGTGGTTTTTGCGCTGAGGTTCAGCGGCGGGGACTTACGTCGGGGCGTTCGGTGGCCATGAGAATGGTCATGCCCAGGGCTTTGGCTGTGCTGGCTACATAGGCAAATTGTTCGACGGTTGCTTTACGATCAGCACGAAGCACCAGGGTAGTCCGATCTCCTTTCACTGCCCGTAGTGTGCTGAGCAGGTCTTCGCGGGCCACCTGTTGCTGCTCGACGTAGAAGCGGCCGTCTTCGGTAATGACAACGGTCACATATTGCGCCTGCGTGGGCGCGCCGGCTTCGACGCGGGGCAGGTTGACCCGGATACCGAACTGGGGAATGAAGCTGGAGGTCAACAGAAAGAAAATGAGCAGCAACAGCACAATATCAGCCAGTCCGGCCAGGGCAAAAGTGGCCAACGGCTTGCGTGCGGTGGAAAAGTCTAATGGCATGGCTTGCGGGTATCCTTTAGAGGAGTGTTTCCGGCTGGCGGCGTGGGCGCGGCACGGGCTCCTGGAGCAGGTCGATGAAGTCGGTCGCGGAGCGTTCCATGTCGTTCACAAGCCGGTTGATGCGTGTCAGCAGAAAGTTATGGCCAAACAGGGCCAGAATGCCTACCACCAGACCAAACGCGGTTGTGAGCAGGGCTTCCCAGATGCCCCCGGCCAGTACGCTGGGGTTTACATTGCCCTGCAGATTCTGAATCTGTTGAAAGGCTTCAATCATACCGGTGACCGTACCGAGAAAGCCCAGCAAGGGCGCAATGCCCGCGATGCTGGCCAGCATATCCATGCGTTTTTCCAGCTCGAAGGCTTCGTATTTGCCAGCAGCTTCCACGGCATCCCGGATTTCCGAAATGGGACGGCCCAGGCGTTCCAGTCCGCGGCGTAGGATGCGCGTGATGGGTTTGTCCTGGGCCTCGCAGTAGGCCAGCGCCCCTCGAATGTCGCCGGCTTCCACGTAGTCGCGCACACGCTCCATGATCTGGCGTGGATCAATCTTGGCGCGTTGTACGGTGATGAGCCGCTCGACGATCAGGTAAATGGTGAGCAGCGACAGAAGCCCGATGGGAATCATAATCCACCCACCCTGTACCAGAATGTCGAGCAGCGACATAGAGGCGGCGGGTGAGGTGGCCATGTGAAGCGTATCGGCTGGTAGCGAGACGGCTTGTAACAGCACCATGATCGTCAGGGTCATTGCATCGTTGAAGGCAGCCGTAGTACCCAGGCGTCCGGAGGCAACACTTCGCCAAGCTGACGTTTGGCAGCCAGGGCCTCTTCAGGCGAGCTATACCGACCAACAGCTACCCGGTATCGGGTAATTCCGTTGCTGGTTACAGTAACGATGGTTACCGGTAACCCGTGCTCGGACAGCGTACGGCGAAAGCGTGCTGCAAGTTGCTCGGCAGCACGTTGGCTGGTTACCGAGCCGACGATCAGGGCATAATTGTCAGTCGGAGGAGGCACCGGCGCCGACGTTTCGGCAGGCGGCGCTTCAGTAGCTGCGCTGACCGTATCGGTTACGGCTGGAGTAGCAGTAGCGGTCACGGTTGTTTCCGGTGCAGGGGACTGTTCTGTCTCGGCGCGTACCGGGGCAGGGGGAACCGCTTCTCGGGGTGAAGGCTGCGAAAAGAACAAGAGCCAGACGGCCACTACGCCAAACACGACAATCAGAAGCGCAGCCGGAATCCACACAGGCAATCCCCGACGTCGATCTTCTTCGACCCGGATACGCGGTGGACGTGGAGGGCGCAGCGGAGGTTCGTCTGGCTGCGGAGCTGGTTGGGGGGTATCGACAACCGGTTCCGGTTCAGGGGCAGGCTCTGGGTGGTGCTCTTCTGCAGCAGGCTCGGGTTCCTGAGCGACCGCTTCAGGGGAAACTGGTTCTGCTTCTTGCTCACCTGTTACTTCGTAGAAGGGCGAGGCCTTTTCGGCTGGTTCTTCTTCAGGAGGTACAACTTCTGTCTTTCGGTAGGGCTGGGTGGCGGGAGGTTCCACAGTGACCGGCTCCAGGCCGGCAAAGCGGTGGTTGACGGCCTGCGCCAGCGACGTATCGGGTTCAAACTGCAGCCCTTGTTCCGTTCGAATGAAACGACCCAATCCGGCCACATTGGCCTGGCCTTCCTGTTCCAGTTGTTGATGGAGCTGTTCGACAAACTGACGCAGGGCAGTTGCCGCAGCTTCCGGGGAGCAGCCAAGACGTTCAGCCAACCGATTGATCAGGGCTTCGGGCATATGTTCGTGCGGTTAATGGCAGGTCAGGAAGCTTCCGGGGTAAAGGCAGGCAGATCGCACGGCGGGTGCAGTACTACGCGCCCATCGGGCAGACGTTCGGTTGTGCTGCCGCGATGGTTTACGTAAAACGTTCCCAGACCGGGAATCTCTACCGACTCGCCTCGCATCAGGGCATCCTGCACCAGCTCTGCAAGCGCCTGTGCCACCTGTTCGGGCGTGGGGTTTTCCATGGGCTTATGGGTTGACCTTCAATCGCTTAAAACTACAACCAAATCGGCATAGAATCCAAGCCTACCAGCGAATTCTCATACCGGCACTGAGGATCGCTGCGGGTTCGGGATAATCAAACCATCGGGTGCGGTAACGGGCAGGTGCCAGGTTTTCCAGGCGTACAACCAGCCCGATTGCCGGCGTAAGCTGGTACGTGGTCTGAAGATCAAGATCCAGATAGGGGGGGAGTCGGTACTGGCTGTTCAAGGCAGCATACCGAACGCCTTCATATCGCCCGAGTACCTGGATAAAGCCGCGCTGACGGGCAAACCGGTAGCTCAGAAGCAGGTGTGCCTGCACGCCCGGCTCATACGAGCTGAGCTGGTTGGTTTCCGTCAGGACTACGTGCTGGAGACGCAGTCCCAGAGAACCCTGCAGACCGGAGGGTAAGGTGAGGGAGGCTTCGCCGTCGGCGTAAAAGCGACGCTGCCTGGCGTAGCTCAGCCATGTAACCGGAGCGACTGGTGCAAACGATCGCCTTCTCCGGTAGGCATAACGTTCCAGTGGCGCTTCTACAAAGCCGGCCGCTGTCCGAAGTCGGAATACGCCGAGGAAGAATTCGCCGCCAGCTTCCAGATCGATACTGCGCAGGGCAGGCTGGGGCATGATGTGGTCATCGAGCACAGGAATTTCCTGGAGTAATTCATCAAGGCGATAGGCCTGCAGGGAAGGCCGTTGGCGAATGTACAATCGGGTGCCGGGTGCCGGAAATAGCGTCAGTTCAACAAGCGGCGAAAGGTAGAGGGCACGGGTTCCTGTGGGCGTGGCCTTCAGGCCCAGCAGGCGTCCACCTATCTGTAGCTGCAGTGTGGGAGCAGGAGCAAACTGCCAGGCGAAGCCAACGGCGATTGAGCGCACGTCTGACTCCAGAAATGCCTGCGGATTGACACCGGCGATATGGCCCTGCAGGTTAAAATGCAGGGTGCCGGTGGCCAATGGATAGCTAAAGACACCGTTCAGGTCCAACCGTCGCTCCAGGGTGGCTACTTCGGTCGCGCGGGTTCTTCGGAAGAAGCCGGCTGGATAGGTTGTAGCGTAACGACTGCTGCTCAGGCGCAGCTTTAGATAGCCCTCCAGGTCATCCTGTACAGTGGGAGCCAGATGAAACACGACATAGCCGCTTTGATTTTCGCGACGGGGGGCGCTGTAGAGGAGCTCACGCACCAGACCGTACAGCCGATAGCTATGGAAAGCGCCACCCACCTCCAGCGTGGCCTGGAGGCGTCCAGTATAGATCAATCCGGTTCGGGTTGTAAGCAGATCGTAGGGGGTTGCCACTTCTGGACGCGCTGCAAACGGCTGAAAGCCGCTGCTACCGGTATAGATCAGGGCCGCATAAGGCGTTACCTTTTCGTTCAGGGAATATTCCAGAAAGCCGTTGAACGTACGGGTAAGGTAGCGTCCCAGCGTGCTTTCGAACAGTCCGTTAGCTGGGTGGCCACGGCCAATAGTCGCAATGGATGGTGGCTGGGGCCGTTGGCGTGCCACCGGAGCCGGTGAAGCGGCCGCTTGCCGGTAGGGTTCGACATAGGGTTGTCGATCCGGTGGAATCTGTGGAACCAGGGGGGGAGGATTAAAGCCAATGAGTGGCTGACGCTGAAGCGACGGAAAGGCAATTTCTAGGGTGCCTCGAATCTCTACTTCACGGGGTGCCAGGTCGGGTAGAACAACCTGGGCGGTATCAGGCACCTGGGCCACCACGGCAGTGGTAGCCGTCCAGCTCAGGAGGAAAAAGATGAGGAGCTTCTGATAGCGCATAGTTTACAGGGCCGCTTTTTCTTGAGCAGCAATACGAGCAAACGACGTATTGGGAAATTCGGCAATGACCAAATCGTACAGGCGGGCTGCTTCGCCGCGTTGGCCCAGTGTGAGAAACGCACGGGCCTGGGTCAGGTAGCCGCGTGCCAGCCATTCGGGATAGCCTGGAAAGAGCGTAGGAAGCCGGCTTAATTCTTCAATGGCCCGGTGCGGATCGCCGCGGCGGAGCAGCAGGGCGCCCAGTCGATAGAGGGCCTCGGCACCCGTTTCGTCCTGCGCCTGGCCTACCACGTTTCGATACAGACGTTCGGCTTCCTCCAGGCGGCCTTCGGCTTCGGCCAATCGGGCCTGGCCGAGCTGCAGAGTAGTCGGGGCATTTTCAGGAAAACGGGACAGCGCCTGCGTCAGCACCTGACGGGCTTCGGCCAGGCGTCCCAGCTCCAGCAGTGCCACACTCTGGCCATAAAATGCGCGGGCCAGCAGGTCGGAGCGCTCCGGAGCCAGCGACAGTAGGCGTTGATAGCTTTGCAGTGCGGCTTCGTAGTTTGTCTGTTTCAGATGCACGGTGGCCAGGAGGAGCAGTGCGTCCGGGACGCGTGGATGTTCGGCATAAGCGGCCAGCAGTTGCTGCAGGGCATGTTGGGCCGCCTCATATTGTTCCTGTTCGACGTAAAGAGTCGCCAGGTAGTACAGCGCCTCGCCCATCAGATCAGGGGCATGGGAGCCCTGCACAAAAGCTTCCAGCGCCTGCTGGGCTTCGGGGAAGCGTCCGCTGCGATAGAGGGCTTCGGCCCGTCGAAAGCGTAGTTCGTCCGCCAGGCGGGAATTCGGATAGGCAGTGGCGAATGAGTCGATCAGCGCCTGAGCTCGCGCATCGTCGCCGGCGGCGATAAGGGCAAAATGAATGCTTGTAGCGGCATCGGCCACGAAGGGGCTCTGCGGATAGCGTTCCAGCACGCGTTTGTAGGCATTGACTGCGGCTTCCAGGTGTCCCGCGTTAAAGAGCGCGTCGCCAATACTGTACTGGGCTTTGGGGGCCAGGGGATCGTTCGGGGCGATCTCAAGCAGGCGCTGGTAAGCCGCAAGGGCCTGGTCGTACTCCTGATTCAGGAAGTGAATGTAGCCGATCTGGTAGAGGGCTTCTTCGCGCCAGGTGCTTTCCGGATGCTCTGTAAGCAACCGGTTGAAGGTGCGTAGCGCGTTGGTGTAGTTACCAGCGTTGTAATAGGCCTGGCCGATCTGATAGAGTGCGTAATCGCTTTCGCCTTCGGTAGCAGCCTGTCGGTAGTAGCGAATCGCTTCAGGATAGCGTTTGAGCGCATAATAGCTATCGGCCAGCCGAAGCAACGCATCGAGGCGGTAGGGGACGGCCTCCTCGGAGCGGCGGTAGGCCTGTAGAAACTGCTGGAAGGCCTGAATGGCTTCTTCGTAGCGTTGCTGACGGAAGTAAATCCAGCCCAGCGCGTAGTGGGCGGCCTCGACGTGGGCTCCGTTAGGAAAGCGACGCAGGTAGTCGCGGAAGAGCGATTCAGCCCGATTCAGTTGGTTCAGCTGATAGAAGCTTTCGGCAGCCCAGAAGAGGGCATCGCCCGCTTTGGGACCGCGTGGATCCTGTTGATACAGGCTCATGAAGGCCTCGCTGGCCGCGGAGTAGTTTTGCTGGCGGTACTGGAGCCAGGCTTTCTGGAAGGCAATTTCAGTGCGCAGGTGGGGAGAAGCCGCTTCCAGGGCAATGGCACGGTCAAAGCTGGTCAGGGCCTCGTCGAAACGCCCAAGCGCGATCGCCGTGTAGCCACGCATGCGGAGGGCATCGCCGAGCAACGCGCTGTCGGGATAAGTGCGAATGAGGAAGTCGAACGCCTCGTACGCGGCTTCCCACTGGCGCATTTCATAGAGTAGCAGAGCCAGCTCGTATTGTGCGTGGGGGGCCAGGGGGCTGTCAGGCCACTCGAGCACCACGGTCTTGAAGAGCGTCAGGGCCTGCTGCGGTTCGCGGGCCAGGCGGCGACACACGGCTTCGTAGTAGGTCGCCTTCATGGCCAGCGTGTCTTGATGGCCTTCGCGCACCTGTCGGAAGTGGTCGGCTGCCCACTGGTAGACGCCTTCGAAATAGTAATTCCAGGCCAGACCGTAGAGCGCACGCCGGTAGTACGGGCTATCAGGGTTGTCCAGCAGGCGCCGGTAGTACACAATGGCGTTTTCGCTGTCACGTAGCTGATTGTAAGATTCGGCCAGGAGTAGCCAGGCTTGCTGGCGCTCTTCGTCCTGCAGATCGGGAAGACGGCGCTGCACTTCTTCAATGGTGCGGCGGTAGTCGCCCAGTTCGTAGTAGACTTGGGCGAGGGCCAGGCCCAGATGATGGGCTTCGGGAGCGTTGGGATAACGGGCGGCCAGCACCTCGAAGGTACGGGCTGCTTCATCGTAGGCACCCGTTTCTACCTGCGTATAGGCCATGGCAAGCAGCGCTTGAGGAGCCAGACGTGTGTTGGGGTACGTGTCGGCAAGCCGGCGATAATAGCCGATAGCTTCATTCGGGCGCTCCATCCGATGCGCCGATTCAGCCATCCAGAACAACGCGCGGGCAGCCTGTGCTGCCGGCACGCCTGGACGCAATGCCTGAGCGAAAGCCTGACGCGCTTCCTCGTAGCGACCGATGTCGAAAAGGTACTTGCCCAGGGCAAGCTGTGCCTCAGAAGCCAGCGGATGCGTTGGATAGCGGGCGGCAAACAGGCGCAATAACGCCGCTGCGTCGTCGGTCTGTCCCAGGGCCAAGCGGGCTTCGGCCTCATAGAAAAGCGCTTCGGCTACCCGAGGATTCTCCGGATACGTGTGCCGAAATTGCACAAAAGCCTGTGCCGAGAGGGTATAGAAACCATCCCTGTGCAAGGCCAGGGCCCGTGCAAAATCCAGCATGGGACCCGGCAACATAGTTTGAGCCCGAAGAATAGCCGGCTGCAACAGGATGATTATCAAACAGCTCCATCCAATGATACGTGGCATGGTCAGCAAGCTTACTTTGCAGGGCTGATTAGCAAACGCAGAAGACGCTGCCTAAAGTATACCACTCCAGGACAAACGCACCACTGTTGACAATGTTGTAATTGTCAGCAATCTTGTGGAACGTTTGGCACCGGTGGCAGAAAAATACTGCGAAGCCTCTGCAAAAAAAGTCCATACAATGCTACAAACTGGAGGACAACCATGGTAGAACCGGCTGACAAGGCGCAGGCGTCCGGCACAAAAGCGTCGGGAGCCTCCGCCCATGAGGAGTCAACTCCACTGGAAACGCTCGAACAGACGGCCACCTCGGGTATGGAGGCCGTGAAAACATGGGTGCGTGAGCACCAGGTAATGGCTATGGTTGCCGCCTTTGCGGTGGGGGTGTTTCTGGGGGTTCTCTGGCGTCGATAGAGCGCCAGGAAGTCTTTTATGTAAACCAACAACTGGAGGAAGACAGCCGTGGCAGCACAGAAAAAGCATACCCGTGCAAGGCAAGCGGAAGCCAGGGCCTCTGATAGCGGGGAAGCGGTCCGTGCGGAAAAGGTGCAGCAGGAGCTGGCAGACGCTTATGAAAAGACGCGGCAGGAGCTGAATGAAGTGCTTCAGCGGCTGCGGGAGCAACTGGCCCGTCTGGATGCACAGGCGGCGGCAGCGCATGCGCGTAACTGGATCGTTGAACATCCTACGCTGGCGCTGTTGCTGGCGCTGGGGGCCGGGGTGCTGGCCGGACGTCTGATAAAAATGGGGCTTCAGCCAGCTCCACCGCCGTTGACCGTGCGCGCACGCCGTCGGGCTGAGCGACTGGCCCGGCAGGCACGCAAACAGGCCCAGCGGCTGAGCCGCCAGCTTGTGGAGCAGGTAGATGAGCTGGGAGAGACGGTGGCCGAACGGGCGCGTACGCTACGTAAGGAGCTGCCCGAGCAGGCCGCGGAATTGAGCGAGCGCATTCGGGCACAGGCTGAGACGCTGAGCAAGATGTTAGCCGAGCAGGCTGCGGAGACGGCCACCGCGCTTGAAGAAACGGCGCGTGATACGTCGAAGCGCCTGAAGCACAGCGCGCGCCGTGGGCTGGACGCGGCCGAAACGCTGCTGGGAGCAGCAACCACGGCCGTTGCGGTGGCTACGCTGAAAAAACTAAACGACTGGATGCGTCGCCTTCGCTAATTTGCAAAAAAAATAGGTGCAGTGCACGCAATTCCGGCACAATTGCTGTATCTTAAACCAGAGGGCAACCTGACCGTTGCCCTCGCTTTTTGTGTAAACGCGTGCATATTCAGCGAGCGGTGAGCATTCTGGTTATTGGAACCGTTGCCCTTGATTCGGTTGAGACGCCTTTTGGCGCGGCGCATCGGTTGCTGGGAGGAAGTGCCACCTACCTGGCACTGGCTGCCCGCTACTTCTGGCCCGAGGTGCGTCTGGTGGCTGTGGTAGGGCGTGACTTTCCGGCCGCCTACCGAGCGGTGCTTGAACGGGCCGGCATCGACCTGGAAGGGCTGATGGTCAACGAACAGGAAGACACGTTTGCTTGGGGCGGCCGCTATCATTATGATCTGAACGAGCGGGATACCCTCTACACACACCTGAATGCGCTGGCTTCGTTCGATCCGGTGCTTCCGCAGACCTATCGTGATAGCCAGATCGTTTGTCTGGGGAATCTGGATCCGAGGTTGCAGCAGCGCGTGCTCGACCAGGTGGAGAATCCGGCTTTTGTGATCTGCGACACCATGAACTACTGGATCGAACAGACGCCGGAAGCCCTACGGGCCGTGCTGCGTCGCGTCGATTGCCTGGTGGTGAACGACGCCGAGGCGCGTCAGTTGGCTACCGAACCCAATTTGATTCGGGCAGCGCGCAAGATTCAGGCAATGGGCCCGCGCATTGTGATCATCAAAAAAGGAGAGCACGGTGCGCTGCTGTTTTATGAAGAGGAGATTTTCAGCGCACCGGCCTATCCGTTGGAAGATGTGTTTGATCCAACCGGAGCAGGCGACACGTTTGCAGGAGCGCTGGCCGGGTTTCTGGCCACGCAGCGGGGCTTTGATGAAACAGCGCTGCGCCAGGCCGTTATTTATGGATGTGCCCTGGCGTCTTTTGTTGTCGAACGCTTTGGGCCAGAGCGCCTGCTGGGGCTTACGCCGGAAGAAATTGCACGGCGTGTAGCAGCTTTCCGGCGCCTGACCTTCTTTCCAAATGGCGATATACAGACCCTCTTAGCTTTGTCCGGATCGGACCATGCATCCTGAATCTGCGCAAGCTTCGTCTGCTATTTCTGTAGCTCCGGGCCGGTCGCGAGGCATTGTGCGTCTGGTCAACGCTGTTTTTTACGCACACCATGGGCTTACCCAGGAGGAGCACCGCATCGGTGGGCGCTATGAAGTCGATGTGGCGATGGAGCTTAACATTGAGGAAGCCGCGCAGTCCGATGCCCTGGAAAAGACAGTGGATTATGAGGGCGTTTATCGCCTGGTACGCAAGGTGGTCACCGGAAACAAATTTTACCTGATTGAGCGATTGGCCTATCGAATTGCGCACCAGGTACTGGAAGCTTTTCCGATCGTTGAAGCCATCGAAGTGACGGTTCGGAAGCCGAACCCCCCGGTAGGGGGAGCCTGTGACCGGGCTGAGGTCACCTATAGCTATCGCCGGGTCAGACCTTGAAGACCAGCATGGCTACGGAGACGACGTTGTCGCTGGGTGCACAGCGTGCTCTGGATGTCGCCCAGACCGAAAAATTGTTGCGAGGCGTTTTGATTCCGCCTCGTCCAACGTTATTGGTGGAGGTACTTGAGGAGCAGGGAAAGCCAGATCCTGATCTGGACCGTATCGCCGAGCTGATCAGTGAAGATGTGGCCCTGGCTGCCAGCACGCTCAAGCTGGTCAACTCGCCCCTTTTTGGCCTTGCACGTCCGGTATTGGACATCAAGCACGCGGTGCGGATGCTGGGCTTGAAGAATATCACTGCGCTGATTACCGGGCTGCTGTTGCATCAGGCGTTTCGCAATAAGCGGGGCGCATTTATGGATCGTTTCTGGCGCCGGGCCGAGGCGATGGCGCGGGTTATGGTGCAAATTGCACGCTGGTGTCCGCGCGTGCTCCCCGAAGAGGCCTATGCGCTGGGGCTTTTTTGCGATTGTGGCATCCCGTTGCTGCTGCAGCAGTTTCCGGCCTATCCGGAGATCTACGAAGCGGCCGAGCGGGAAGCCGAGCTACGCCCGTTTATTGCGGTAGAGCAGGAGCGTTTGCACACCGACCACGCAGCGGCCGGTTTTCTACTGGCACGCTCCTGGAAACTGCCGGCCGACTTATGCCAGGCCATTCTGCGCCATCATGATATGCTTGATTACTACCAACGCGCGGAGCCTGACCCCACCGTCGATAAACTGGCCCTGCTGCTGACCGCCCAGCATGTCCTGCGGCTCTACGCTGCGCAGCCGCCTGCGGCCGAATGGAAGGCAGTCGGTGCTTCGGTGCTGGCTTACCTGGAGCTGGAAGAATCGGCGCTGCAGGAACTGGCTCACGCGTTGCGTCCGCTGGACAGGGATGGGTGATTATACCGCGGGCACTTGCTGCGTCAGGCAGTGCAGAGCGCCCAGGCCGCGAATGATGGCGCGACAGTCGACAGGTACTACAGGCCGATCCGGAAAGCAACGCTGCAGGAGCTGGCGGGCCGTTTCGTCCTGGGCATCGCCGTAGGCGGGCATCAGGACCAGTCTGTTGGCGATATAAAAGTTGGCATAGGTGGCCGGTACCCGTTCGCCTGCTATCATCAGGGGAGCGGGCATGGGAAGGGCGACGATCTGTAGCGGGCGGCCGTCCAGCAAGCGAAATGCCTGCAGACGCTCCAGATTTTCCTGAAGCACTTCGTAGTTGGGATCCTGTGGATCTTGCTCTACCACGGTTACCACCACATCTTCGGCCACGAAGCGAGTCAGATCGTCAATGTGTCCGTCGGTATCATCCCCTTCCAGACCGCGTCCCAGCCAGAGCACCTGATGGATTCCCAGGAAATCCCGGAGTCGTTGCTCAATGGCTTCTCGACTTAGATGCGGATTGCGATTGGGATTAAGCAGGCATTGCTCCGTGGTCAGTAACGTGCCGGCGCCGTTCGTGTCGATGGCCCCCCCCTCAAGGATCATTCCCCCGTTAAAGGCCGGTACGCCCAGAGCTGCGGCCATACGGCGGGCTACCTGTGCATCCCGATCCCAGGGGGGATACTTTTCGCCCCAGCTATTGAATCCCCACACCGTAGCGGCCAGCAAGCGTTGTCGGGGATGGGTGATAAAGATGGCGCCGTGGTCGCGAATCCAGGCATCGTCGGTGGGGATATGAAAAAAGCGCACCGGGCCATTTACGCCTGCGCGGTCAAGCAGTCGCCGAACGTGCTGTTCATGCGCGGCGTCGTTGACATTGATATACACTGCTTCGCTGGTGCTGAGCAGACGCACGACTTCGGCCATGGTGCGTTCGACCTGTTCCAGTTCGTCGGGCCAGGTCTCCTGGTTATGCGGCCAGGAAAGCCAGGTGGCCTGGTGAGGCGCCCACTCCGGTGGCATGCGAAAACCCTGAGCGGCCGGAGTCTGCTCAGTGGTTGTCGTCCAGGAAGCGGCGGGTAAGTTCGGCATAGGCATCAATACGTCGGTCTCTGAAAAACGGCCAGGTGGTGCGGAAGCGATCGATCACCGACAGGTCCAGCGAGACGACCAGCACGGCCTCTTCGTCAACCGGGGCGCGTGCCAGTACGGTGCCATCCGGCGCGGCGACAAAACTCTGGCCCCAGAAGCGGATGCCCTGAAACGAAGCTCCCGGAGGGGCCGGCTCGAAGCCGGTTCGGTTGACGACGGCGACATAGCAGCCATTGGTGATGGCGTGGGCACGTTGAACCAGCTCCCAGGCTTCGTGCTGTATCGCTCCTTCAGTTGCTTCTTCTTCGGGTAGCCAGCCAATGGCCGTGGGATAAAAGAGCACCTGAGCCCCCTGCAGGGCCGTCAGCCGGGCAGCTTCAGGAAACCACTGGTCCCAGCAGATCAGCGTACCGATGCGCACGCCAGCCGTGTCGAACACGCGAAAGCCCAGGTCACCGGGCGCGAAGTAGTACTTTTCTTCAAACAGGGGATCATGTGGAATGTGCATCTTGCGATATTTGCCCAGGTATCCCCGCTCTGGGTCGAGCACGGCCAGGGTATTGTGATAAAGACCATCCGTGCGCTTTTCAAAAAGACTGGCCAGAATCGCAACCTGCAGCTCAGCGGCCAGCGCGGCCAGTCGTTCGGTTGTCGGGCCCGGCACGGGCTCGGCCAGTTGGAAGTGGTGCGGATCTTCATGCTTGCAGAAGTAAAGCGTGCGAAACAGCTCGGGCAGGCAGACAATCCGAGCACCCTGAGCGGCTGCCTCGCGAATGCCCGCGATAGCCCGCGTCAGGTTCTGTGCGGGATCCGCTCCGCAGCGCATCTGAACAAGGCCGACTTTTATGGTCTCCGGCATGGCTGGCTGCTGGCTTTGTGCGGGCTGCTCAATGCCCGATCGCCCTGTGGGTTTCGTGTTGCAAAGATTTCACCGGTGGGCGGTGTAGGTGCACAGGAAGTGGTAGATCAGCGCGTCGGCTTCGGGAGTGGTGGCAGCCTGCATCGCTTGGTGAAAGCCTTCAGGTCCCAAGACGTCGATATACAGATCACGGTAGGCGATAAGGCGTTCGCGAAGGCGTTGGGCGTTGAGTTCGCTATGGAATTGCGTGCCGTAGATAGGACGATCCTTCAAACGGAAGGCCTGAAACGGCTGGGCATTACGGGCCAGTTCGATGCCCTCAGGCGGTAGCGCGACTACGCGATCACGGTGTCCCATGTTGACCAAGAAGCGTGGCGGTAGATACTGAAAGACAGGATCCTGACCCCCGGCTTCGGTCCGATGCACCTCGCCGGCGCCGAATTCAGCATGGGCCGGATCGCACTGTACCTGTCCGCCAAACGTAACGGCCAGCATTTGATGCCCCCAGCAAGAACCAAACATTGGAATGTTACGCGCGGCTGCTTCCTGCAAAAAATCCTGAAGGGTGTCGGTCCACGGGTATTGTTCAGCAGCCGAAAATTCGCTGGCGCCCCCGATCAATATGGCATCGACCTCATTGAGCAGCGTGGTAGGCAAGGGGTCGCGCGTAACGTTTACACAGAGGAGTTGCTCCGGGCGCAGGCGGCCACATTCCAGAAAACATCGCTGCTCCTGCCGCTCGATTTCAGGAAGACGGCGGGCCTGAATCAGGAGCACCCGGACGGTTGCAGACATGGGTCAGGCTTCGATCAGATCTGGAAAGTAGTTACGGAGCATGCAGTAGAGTCGATGCAGGGGCAGGCCCACCACGTTGTAGTAGTCGCCCTCAATACGACGGATAAAAACGGCGCCGTAGTCATCCTGAATGCCATAGGCTCCGGCTTTATCAAGGGGAGAACCAGTAGCCACATAGGCATCAATCTCGGCGTCGCTCAGCGGTGCGAACGTTACCCGGGTAGCTTCGTAGTCGACGATTTCACGCTGACTGCCCGGGTGTATTAGCGCTACGCCGGTATAGACGGTATGGGTACGGCCGCTCAGACGGCGCAGCATAGCCCGCGCTTCGGCTTCATCGGCAGGTTTGTTGAGCACTTCGCCCTCAAGCACCACAATGGTGTCGGCCCCGAGCGTGAGGGCTTCAGGAAAACGGGTAGCTACCCGGCGAGCTTTCTCCAGGGCCAGTTGCTCGACCAGCTGCTCCGGTAATCGATGGTTCGTCGCCTTTTCGTCGAGGTCGCTCGGATGCACTTCAAAATCCAACCCGAGCTGTTGCAGTAATTTCCGACGTCGGGGAGAACGGGAGGCCAGAATCAGCGGAACGCGTAGCTTCATCTTTTTCGGAAAGTCCAGCCCAGTAGCAGCAACAGGCAGAACAGGATGGCAGGGGTCAGGCGGTCACCATCCCGTACAAACGGGGTGGTTTGCGTATAAAGCGGAACCATGATCAGGTCGGCGATAGCCTGCTGCAGCGGCAACTGCCGGGCAATGCGTCCTGAAGGAAGCACCAGGGCAGTGATTCCGTCGGCACTTACCTGTACGATGGCACGGCCCGTTTCCATGGCGCGCAGGCGCGCAGCCTGTATGTGCTGCAGGTAAACAGGACGGCGCCCCCACCAGCCGTTCTGTGTAAGGACCACCAGAAGATTTGCCCCTTCTTCGGTCGAGCGGCGAGCCAGGTTCCCGAAAAAACTCTCAAAGCAGATAAGCACCCCGGCACGAAGTGGGCCGATTTGAAAACGTGCGGGCGTTTTACCGGCCTGATAACCGGATACGCCGCCAGATGGAACGGCCAGTACCTGGAGTACCGGGAAGGTCTCAACAAGGGGTACCTGCTCGGCAAAGGGCACCAGGCGCTGCTTGTCGTAACGGGCCACAGGATGGCCTGGCTGCAATAGCAGTGCGCTGTTTGTATAGGCAAAGCGGGAGGGACGCGGTCCATTGGCAGGTACAATGGCTCCGGTCAATAGCGGCAGGTGGGTGCGTGCTACCCAGGCGCGGAGCGGCGCCAGCGTGGTGGTATCCGATAGGGCTGTTTCCGGCCAGAGTACCACCAGAGGACGTACGCGTGAAGTATCCAACGCCGATTCGGTCAGGTGCAGCAGATGGGCCAGACGTGCTGGTCCGGGCATCCGGTCCCATGTGGCAGCCGGCACGCCGTGCTGCACGACCAGCACGGGCACCACCGAAGGTAGGGAAGATCCTGTTGGAGCGGTGAAAATCCGTGGGAGGAGTAGCCAGCCGACGAGTGCGAAGAAGGGTAGCAGGCGAGGTCGGCGAAGCAGGCCGTAGAGCAGGGCGTTACTCCCCAGGATCCATAGCGAAAGGCCCGGCGTGCCCAGCGTGGCGATGAATCCCTGCAGGTACTCCAGGGGAAGGGTCGCGTAGCCGAGCTGTAGCCAGGGAAAAGGCAGGGGACCATAGGTGAGAAACGCTTCGAGGGCCATCCAGCTCAGCACGAAGGCCACCAGGGCGGCGGCGGTTCCGCGACGACTACGCACGGATGTTGCCAGGGCCGCCGGTAGCGCCATGAGCAGGGCCAGGCACAAAAGGCCGACGGCCGAAGCAAAAGCTGCCGCAGCAATGGCATGGTACAGGGTCCAGTAAAGCGTGATCCCGACCCAGATCAACGTGGTGGTCAGGCCTGCCCGCAGGGCCTCCAACGGTGTGCTTGTATGCGTCAGGGCAAAAAAAAGAGGTACCAGCGCTCCCAGCACCAGTCCCGGAAGCGATGCCGGCGGAAAGCTCAAACCCAGCAAAAGGCCGCTGAAGACGGCGAGCCCCCAACAGTAACGGCGCAGTATTTGACAGGACCGTGCTGACAGCCTAATTTGCATAACCTGAGCGACGTTTAGTGGAGTGGTTGCGCATGATTGTCCTGACCGTCTGCAATCACAAAGGAGGTACCGGTAAGACCACAACGGCGATCCACATTGCGGCGGCGCTGGGCCTGAGTGGTCATCGGGTACTGGTGATCGATCTGGATCCCCAGGGCTTTCTGACGCGGGTTATGGGCGTACCCGAGCCACCTGAAGAGGCCTCGGTACTGGCGCTGTTCAACCCGTCGGTTTCTCTGCGGGAGGTACGCCGCCAGTCGGTAGGGGGATTCGACCTGTTGCCTTCGTCAACGGCCATGACCCGCGTCATGCGTCAGCTTCACCGTCCTACAGATGTGCTCTGGGCAAAAGAAGCGCTGGAACAAAGCGGGCTGGACTACGACGTGGTTATCTTCGACACAGCAGCGGCCATTACCGTCTACAGCTTGAATGCGCTGGTGGCCAGCCAGCACGTGCTGGTGCCGGTAACGCCTGAATATCAACCAGTGCTTGGGGCTGAGCAGACAGCCCAGACGATACAACTGGTACGCAAAAAGTTGAATCCCACGTTGTTTCCCCCGCTATTTCTTTTCACGCAGGTCGATGCGCGTAAGCGTGCCCATCAACTTTATCGGCGTTATTTGCGTCGTCGCTATGGTGACCGGGTACTGGATACTGTTATTCGCACCAGTGCCGCATTGGCTCGTTCATTTGAGGACGGGTCTACCGTGTTTACGCGTGATCCCCATACACGCGGGGCGCGGGACTACGCGAACGCCACAGACGAACTGATGCAGCGCATTCGCCAGGATCAAAAGGCAGGGGTAGAACAGACGCCATGGAGCATACCAGCCCCTTCGCTTCAGGAGATACGTTCGTAATGCATGTGGGCCAGACGGGTCTGCTGGGCCGCCTCGCGGGCCTGACGCAAGGTGCAGATCCCACGCCGCTTCAGCAGCGGCAATAGACGCAGAAACAGTTCCGCCGTAATGAGCGCATCTCCCAGGGCCGAATGCCGTCCGATAGGCTCAATCCCAAAGGCTGCTGCCAGCTCATCCAGTCCATAGTGCGAGCGTTCCGGATCGACAACCGCCGCCAGTAGCATGGTGTCGAGCACGGGCTGTTCAAATCGTAAGCCCAGTGCTTTTTCTTTCTGACGAATAAACTTCAGATCGAAGGCCACGTTGTGCCCGACCAGGACCGTATGTTCGGCGAAGCGGTGAAAGCGGGGCAGCACGGCTTCAATGCTCGGCTTATCCTGTAACAGAATGGGTTGGATGCCATGCACACGTACCGAATCCAGAGAGAGGGGACGGTGTGGGTTGATTAACTGGTCAAAGGTTTCTTCGGGGCGGATGCGGCCGCCCACAATGCGCACGGCACCGATTGCGATGAGCTCGTCGCCCCGTTCGGGATGCAGGCCGGTTGTTTCTGTGTCGAAAACCGTATAGATCAGGTGGTCCAGCGGGCGGTCATCAAGGGGCGTGGTTGTCGCGAACGTTTCAAGTAAGGTGAGATCTACGTAAATTGGACGTTTACGAACAAATGGGCCGGACAGGAACGCTCGGGCGGCCCCTGTATGAGGCGGTGAAGCCGGGAACGACAGATGCAGGGTGTCTGCTTCTACCTGTAGGCTGGCCTGATGGTCTTGAAGGAGTCGCTGGAGGGAGGCTTCCTGTATGTACGAAGCCAGCGGTTCGGAGGCTGCCGGGTGTTTGTCGCATGGCTGAAGCCACAGATGTACGCGTCCGTTTGCCCGGGCAGTGCGGGCCTGCAGATGAGGGCAGGCCGTTGCCTGGTGTAGCTGATAGGCCAGGCGGTAGAGCACCTCAAAAGCGTCTGGCAGGCGTGCTTGAATCCAGAGCGCACCACTCGCATGCTCAAGCTGAAGCGTAACCCCGTCTTGTGCCAGCCGCGTCCGCAATGCCTGAAGCAGATCGGCACTGCGAATGTTTTCCAGGGGGCTGGGTGTCGGTTCCAGGGGGGACAGGATCAAAATGAATCCTTCCAAGGGATCGTTTTCTTCCTGGATCAGCGTCATGCGTACACGAACAAATTGCCCTGAAGACAGGACGGTTGCGACGTGGACTTCCGGATGGGATTGCTGATGGCGTAGCTGGTAGGCCAGTTCATCCAGTGCAAAGATGATCAGCTCACGATCCAGACTGTGAAAGATAGAGCGTCCCAGTCCGATGGCACCCGGATGGTCCGGGGGCTCCAGCAGGCGGCGGGCGGCCTCGTTGTATAGGAGAATCTGGCCAGATGTCCGACATACCAGTACGGCCTCTGGAAGTTCACCGAGCAGGGTAGCCAGCAGGTCGCGTTCGCGGTGCAGGGGACCAACCGAGGTGGCTGTATGCTGAAGACGCTGAGGGGATACCACGGCCGTAATGGCTTCCTGCAGTTTGCGAAGTGCCTGGGTAGTGACACTGGGCAGAGGCGGTAGTGGATGGCCAGCCATCACCTGATGGAGTGCGTCCGTAAGCTGTTCTATGGGACGTACATGGGTCTGGTAGACGTGGTACCAGAGGGCATAGATACCGCCCAGCACCAGCACAATCAGGACCAGCAGAAACGGATAGCGGGCAAGCAACCAGGCACGTTCTAAAGGTGAAGCGCTCAGCCACCAGATCAGGTTGGGCATAGCCAGTAGCAACAGCCCCAGCAAGGCCAACGCGGCATACGTTTTCCAGAAGTGTCCGGAAAGCGGCATGAGGTTCTGAATATTTGATTTTCAACGCGTTCCGCTGTAAGATAGTAACGAAATTGTCGGAGATTGGAATGACAACCCGGGTTCATGCAGTGGAACCGGCTCCACTGGTACCTGAAACCTTGTTAGAAGCTGCAGCGCGCCGGCTACGGGTGCTGGGTGATCCGGTGCGATTGCGTTTGCTGAACCTGTTGCGCACCCGAGGCGAGCTGAGCGTGCAGGAAATCGTCGATGCGCTGGGCATTCGACAACCTAACGTGAGCAAGCATCTGGGGCAGCTGGCCCGTGAAGGACTTGTGGAACGCCGTCGAGAAGGTGTACATGTGCGCTATCGCCTGGCTGATCCTTCGCTGGCTGGCCTGTTTTTGTTGTTGTGCCGAAGCCTGGAGGCTGAAACAGATGGATCATTGAAGCAACCATGACGCGCGCACGCCTGGCGGCCCTCTTTGCGATGGCCCTGTTGCTGATGAATTTTCCCCTGTTGTCGCTTTTCAGTCGGGAGCACCTGGTACTGGGGCTGCCTGTGCTGTACGTGTATCTGTACGGGGTGTGGGCGCTGGTGATCGGACTGCTCATCTGGTTAATGGAAGGGCGTCGGTCGTCTCCCCCTGAAGACAATCCCTGAGTCATGCTGCAGGGTGGGATTATCTTTCTGATCGCGCTGCTGTACATCGGACTGCTGTTCGCCATTGCGATGTATGGCGATCGGCGGGCCGAGCAGGGACGCAGCATCATCAGTAGCCCGTACATTTACGCGCTTTCGCTGGCTGTCTACTGCACGGCGTGGACCTTTTACGGGAGCGTAGGCCGTGCAGCCAGCAGTGGCGTGGGCTATCTGCCCATCTACCTGGGACCCACGCTGGCAGCCGTACTCTGGTGGATGGTGCTGCGAAAAATGATCCGCATCAGCAAGGTTTATCGTATCACCTCAATTGCTGACTTTATAGCTTCGCGCTATGGCAAAAGCAGTGGGCTGGCTGCACTGGTGACCATCATCGCCGTAACGGGCGGTGTACCTTATATTGCCTTGCAGCTCAAAGCCATCTCGATCAGTTTCCAGGTGCTGAGCGGGCAGCCGCTGCTGGGCTCGCCAGAGCATTTGTTGGACGATACAGCCCTGTACGTGACCCTGGCGCTGGCGCTGTTTTCCATTCTCTTCGGAACGCGGCATCTGGATGCCACTGAGCGTCATGAAGGGCTTGTGGCGGCCATTGCTTTTGAATCCTTGGTCAAGTTGCCAGCATTCATAGCGGTTGGATTATTCGTCACTTTTGGTCTGTATGACGGTCCGGCGGATCTGTTCGGGCAAGCACTGGTTCGGCCAGAGTTTCGGCGGTTGCTCACCATGGAAGGGGCGCTGGGGCCGGGCGCGTATGGTCAGTGGTTCTGGATGACGTTGCTGGCCATGTTGGCCATTTTATTTCTGCCCCGTCAGTTTCAGGTAGCCGTGGTGGAAAACGTAGATGAACGTCACCTGCGTAAGGCAATCTGGCTGTTTCCGTTGTATTTATGGTTAATCAACCTGTTTGTGCTTCCTATTGCGCTGGCCGGACTCATGGCCTTTCCGGGGGGACAGGTCGACGCCGACACGTTTGTGCTGGCACTACCACTGGCGCACGGGCAGGAGCTTCTGGCTCTGCTGGCTTTTATCGGCGGATTCTCGGCGGCTACCAGCATGGTGATTGTGGCCACCGTGGCTCTCAGCACCATGATCAGCAACGACCTGATCATGCCGATTCTGTTGCGCATCCAATGGCTGCGGCTGGCGCAGCGCGGACGACTGACGGGATTGCTGCTGGGTATCCGCCGTGGCGGGATCGTGCTGGTGCTGGTGCTGAGCTATCTTTACTTCCATGCCATTGCCCACGCTTATGCACTGGTATCGATCGGGTTGATTTCGTTTGCTGCGGTGGCCCAGTTTGCGCCAGCTTTGCTGGGGGGCATGTACTGGCGGCGTGGAACGCGAGTGGGTGCCCTCTGCGGTCTATTGGCCGGTTTTCTGATCTGGGGCTATACGCTACCGCTGCCGTCGCTGGTCGATGCCGGGTTGCTGCCAGTGTCTTTTATCGAAAAGGGGCCCTGGGGAATTAGCTGGTTGCGCCCCTATCAGCTGTTCGGGCTGGACGGGTTCGATCCAGTTTCGCATGCGCTGTTCTGGAGCCTGCTCTTTAATGCAGGGCTGTACGTAGGCGTGTCCCTGTTTACGCAGCAGCGTGTAGAAGAACTGCTGCAGGCTCGGGCCTTTGTGGATGTGTTTCGGCGTTCGGAGCGGCCGGGCGAGGCCACGTGGCGCGGGACCGCCTATGTGTCCGATCTGCAACAGTTACTGCGGCGTTTTCTGGGCAAGCAGCAGGCGGATGAAGCGCTGCGGTCGGTGCTGGCCCCGGGAACCAATACCGTCACGGCGACCGCTCAAGTCGTGCAACATGCCGAGCGGTTATTGGCCGGCGCCATTGGCTCGGCGTCGGCCCGGGTGCTGATTGCTTCGGTGGTAAAGGAAGAGCCCCTGAGCCTGCGCGAAGTCATGGACATCCTGGACGAGACGCAGCAGGTTATTGCCTATAGCCATGAGCTGGAGCGCAAATCGGCCGAGCTGGAACGGGCTACGCGCGAGCTACAGGCGGCCAACGAGCGCTTGAAAGAACTGGACCGGCTCAAGGATGAATTCATTTCAACGATCACGCACGAATTGCGCACGCCGCTTACTTCGATCCGGGCCTTCAGTGAAATCATGCATGCTAATCCAGGACTGTCTGAGGCGCAGCGACAGGAATTTCTGGGCATTATCATCAAGGAAGCCGAGCGGCTGAGCCGGTTAATCAATCAGGTGCTGACGTTACAGAAGCTGGAGTCGGACGCTGTGGAGTTGAACCTGGAGCCCATGCGCATGCAGGAGGTGATCGAAGAAGCCGTCGAGGCCATTCAACCACATGTGCAGTTCAACGACATTGCGTTGACGGTCTCCGTTCCAGAGGCCCCCTGCTATGTACTGGGCGATCGAGATCAGCTGGTACAGGTACTGCTGAACCTGCTGTCGAATGCGGTTAAGTTCTGCCCCCCGGAAAACGGTCGTATTGCGATTCGCCTGACGAGTGCGTCCGATCGGGTACAGGTGGATGTGGAAGACAACGGTCCAGGGATTGCTCCAGAAGATCAGGCGACTATTTTTGATAAATTCCGGCAGGTACATACTACTACCGGCAAGCGACCGCCGGGAACGGGACTGGGGTTGGCCATTGCGCAGCGCATTGTGCAGCATCACCACGGCCGGATCTGGGTCGAAAGCGAACCCGGTGCTGGCGCGACGTTTTCGTTTACCCTGCCACGTTTGCCGGAGTCTGACGGTGCCCCCAAACATACGCGCGATACTTCCAGGCTGGATATCTGACAGACGATGATGCGCCCGAAGCCCTACGTACTCATTGTGGAAGACGAACCCAGTATTGCCCTTTCGTTGCGCTTTCTCATGGAGCAGGAAGGCTATCAGGTAGCAGTGGTGGAAGATGGCGAAGCTGCGCTGACGGTCTGCCAGCAGGTAGCGCCTGACCTGGTGTTGCTCGACGTCATGCTACCCGGCATCAGTGGTTTTGAAGTATGTCAACAGCTTAAAAGCAGCGCAGAGGGGCGTGCGGTCAAGGTGGTACTGGTGACCGCCCGCGGTCGAGAAACCGACCTGGAAAAAGGAAAAGCCGTAGGCGCTGATGCTTACATTGTCAAGCCATTTGCCATTCGTGACGTGATGGACACCGTTCGCCGTTTGTTGAACCAATCTGGACAGACAGAACAACCTTGAAGACCCTGGAAATAACCAGGATGGCCGCCGCCCTGGAGGCGTTGCCTGCCGGACTGATCATCTGCGATCCAGCAGGAAAGCCAGTATGGGCAAATCAGAAAGCCCGGCAGTGGCTGGCACTACCGGTGGAACCCGACCGATCCGAGCATAGCCTGCAGGTGCTGTTGCCCGGACTTCCCTGGCCTCCCACCAGCGAAACGTGTCATGTGCGGGGAAAGGCCGGCCAGTTGCTGGCGGTGCAGGCATGGCCCCTGGAAGCGACGGCGGGCTTTGTGGTGCAACTGCAGCCGGCTTATGAACAGACGAAGGACTGGCAGCCCCTGATGTTACAGCAGCTATTGGAGGGATTACGGCGCCCGGTGGCCAACATTCGGGCGGCTATTGAAACGCTGACGGCCTACCCCGATATGGCGCCCGATCTGGCTGCGCAGTTTCGACAGATCCTGCTGGAGCAGACGGAAGCGCTAACCCGGTTGTTAGAGCAGACGGTAGCGACCTATACTCGGTACCTGCAGGCACACTGGCCGCTGGAACGCATGCCGGTGGCCGAGCTGCTCGAGCTTATGGCCTCGGCGCTCGCACAGGAGGTTCAGAAGGTGCAGGTGGAGAAAAAACAGCCGGCCGCTATTGTTCGGGCAGACCGTCAACTCTGGAGACAGTTATGGGAGCGGCTGGGACGCCAGCTACGCCCGTTTATCCGCAAAGAAAAAGGCATCAGGCTGGCCGCCACCGTACATGAGCATCTGGTATGGATTGACGTGCAATGGCAGGGACAGCGTTTGCAACCGGACCGATTGCAACGGTGGCTGGCGCAGACGCTCCCGCTAAAAGGACAACACCTTTCATTAGCACTGGCAGAAGTGCTGGCCTGGCATGAGGCCGATCTGTGGGTTCAGTGCGATGCCGACGGCCACCGGTTGCGTCTGGTAATACCAGCCAGGTGATTCTCTGATTATTCCAATAAAGGAATATTTAAGAGCCTCTTGCATCTCTCGTGAAATTTTTTTATAACTAAAATTAACCATTTGACTGAGGAAGGAATGAGGTAGAGCAGAATAAGCGACAACTTATTCTTTGAAAGGAATAATTAACCAAGGGGAGCCATGGGTCTTCAGGAATCGATCAATGCGACCGCGGCCTATTCGGGGCGTGGCCTGGTTTTTCAACCGCCGGAAGCGTTTCGCAAGCAGGCTTTCATCAGCTCGATGGAGCAATATCGGGAAATGTACGAGCGCTCCATCCAGGATCCGGAAGGCTTCTGGCGCGAGCAGGCGCAGCGCATTACTTGGTTTGAGCCGTTTCATACCGTCAAAAACACCTCTTTCGATCCCTCGAACCTCTATATCCGCTGGTTTGAGGGAGGGAAACTGAATGCCGCCTATAACTGCATTGACCGGCACCTGGAGAAACGGGCCGATCAGGTAGCCTTCTACTGGGAGCCGGACGATCCGAATGAAGAGGGCAAGGCCATCACGTATCGCCAGCTCTATGAGGAGGTCTGCCGGTTGGCCAATGTGCTTAAAAAGCACGGAGTCAAGAAGGGCGATCGGGTAACCATCTATTTGCCCATGATCCCGGAAGCGATCTATGCCATGCTGGCCTGCGCACGGATCGGGGCCATCCATTCGGTGGTCTTTGCCGGTTTTTCGCCCGACTCGCTGGCCGACCGTATCCTCGATGGCGAAGCGACGTACCTGATCACGGCCGACGAAGGGCTGCGTGCTGGACGTCGCGTGCCGCTTAAGCGCAATGCCGACAAGGCGCTGGAGCGCTGTCCCGATGTGAAGACCGTGCTGGTGGTACGCCGCACAGGTGGTGACATTCCGTGGGTAGAGGGACGAGATCGCTGGTATCATGAAGAGATCCAGACGGTCGCCTCTGAGTGCCCGCCTGAGGTGATGGATGCTGAAGATCCGCTCTTTTTCCTCTATACCTCGGGCTCAACGGGCAAGCCCAAAGGGGTAGTGCATACAACCGGCGGCTATCTGGTGTATACCTCGCTGACTCACCAGCTCGTCTTCGACTATCACGAGGGGGACGTTTACTGGTGCGCAGCGGATATCGGTTGGATAACGGGTCACAGTTATATCGTCTATGGACCGCTGGCCAATGGGGTGACCGAGGTACTCTTTGAGGGGACGCCGACTTACCCGGACCCGTCGCGCATCTGGCAGGTGGTGGACAAGTATCAGGTAAACATCCTGTACACTTCACCGACGGCCATCCGGGCGCTCATGCGCGAAGGAGATGCGTGGGTAAAGCAAACAAGCCGAAAGTCGCTGCGGTTGCTGGGCACAGTGGGTGAACCGATCAATCCCGAGGCCTGGCTCTGGTATTATCGTGTGGTAGGTGAAGAGCGCTGCCCGATTGTGGACACTTGGTGGCAGACAGAAACGGGGGGCATCATGATCACGCCGTTGCCGGGAGCCACGCCGCTCAAGCCGGGCTCGGCGACGTTGCCGTTCTTTGGCGTGCGGCCAGCTATTGTGGACAACGATGGCAACATTCTGGAAGGTTCGGCCGACGGCATGCTGGTCATTCTCGACTCGTGGCCCGGACAGATGCGGACGGTCTACAAAGCGCATGATCGCTTTGTAGAGACCTATTTTACGCGCTTCCCGGGCAAGTACTTTACGGGCGATGGAGCGCGTCGGGACGAGGACGGCTACTACTGGATTGTGGGACGCGTGGATGATGTCATCAACGTATCTGGCCACCGACTGGGCACGGCTGAGATTGAAAGTGCCCTGGTGCTGCATGCAGCGGTGGCTGAAGCGGCCGTCGTGGGTTATCCGCACGAAATCAAAGGGCAGGGGATCTACGCCTTTGTGACGCTGAAGGCAGGCTATGAGCCCAGCGATCAGCTCCGTAAGGAGCTGATCCAGCACGTGCGGAGCGTGCTCGGACCGATTTTCACGATCGACCTGCTGCAGTTTACCCCGGCGCTTCCTAAGACGCGCTCCGGGAAAATCATGCGTCGTATTCTGCGCAAAATTGCGGCCAACGAGTACAAGGATCTGGGCGATACCTCGACGTTGGCGGATCCGTCGGTGGTGGAAGAGCTGGTGCAGAACCGACTCAACCGTTGAAAAGATACCAAAACGGCGCCCGGTTGCCAGGCTGCCAACCATCGAACCGAGCGCCGTTTGATGACCACGGACTCCGCATCCTGGTGGCCACCCTATGGGGGAGGGGGGTGGCCACCGGCGGAGCGCCGTGTCTTTAAGAGAGTCCCTCCCCGGCAGAACCAAACCAAGGAGGTGACTCATGAGGCACACACTACATCGTACGCCAGGTCGAGGCCGTGGTTTCGGCCTACTGCTGTTGCTGCTGGCTACACCCTTGACACTGTGGGCGCAATCGTTTAGGCTCAGCGGCTTTCTCAAGGTCGAGTATCTTTACGACACAAGACAGGTCGTAGCCGCACGAGAAGGGGAGTTCCTTCTGTTTCCGCTGCCTAAATCGGAGGCGACGGAAACGGACAATTTTGGCGCCTTTGTATTCTTTTCCCGACTGCGCCTGAATATCGGCGATCTGCCGCAGGCGCTGGGAGCCCAGGTAACCGGGTATTTTGAGGCGGACTTCTTCGGGCCCAACAATGGGCTTGAGAGTACCTTCCGCCTGCGGCGGGGCTTTGTACGCCTGGCATGGGAACAGGCCGAGTTGCTCTTTGGCCAGGAGTGGTCGCCGCTGTTTACCCTGGCGGCTTTCCCGCGCACCGTCGCGACCACCACTGGTGCGCCATTTCAGCCGTATGCTCGCCAGCCGCAAATGCGGGTTACCCTGAAAGGGCAGCATGTTCGGTTCATCGGAGCGCTGGCCTGGCAGCGCGATGCCTTTAAGGATATCAGCTTCAACGGGGTTTCCGGAATCAAACAGCAACAGATGGCAGCGTTGCCGGCTCTCCACACGCATCTACAGCTTTTCAGTCAGGGCGGTAGTATGGTGGGAGCAGGCGCCTACCTGAAGTCGCTGCGGCCCGTTGCCACCGGGGATCGTTTTTTTGCCTTGGCTGTGCAGGGATACTTCACGCTGGCCGGTAAAGGGGTGACCCTGCGAGGTAAGGTAACCTACGGGGGGGATCTAACCGACCATCTGATGACAGGTGGCTACGTCTACGCGCCGGCAGCTGGCCGAGAAAACGACTACTACGCGGCCGCTTTTAAACCGCTCCAGGTGCTTTCGGGCTGGATAGATATTGATGGTGCTGGCCGGGTAGCTCCTGGGCTTTTTGTCGGCTACCTGGTCAACCAGGGTGCCGGTAGTGACCTGGAGGGCACCGTCATCGGCACGGCCGTTCGAGGCCCCAATATTAAGCAACTCTGGCGGCTGGCGCCACGGCTGAACCTGAACCACGGCCCCGTTCGCTTTGCTTTTGAGCTGGAAGTGACCTCGGCTGTCTATGCCAGCCGCTTCGACGATCGCTACAAACCGGTCGGGGATACAGAGACCGCCACCAACATCCGAGGTAATTTCACCGTGTTTCTGTTTTTCTAACAACCATCCGAGGAGGAAGTCATGGAGCAAATGGATCGCAAAACGTACTGGCGCGAGGTGCGAAAGCGCACGGCCTTGCTGCTGGTCATCTGGTTTATCGTCGGGTATGTGCTCAGCATCTTTCTCGTCGAACCCCTTAACACGCTCAAGATAGCGGGCGTCCCGATGGGGTTCTGGATGGCCCAGCAGGGCAGCATCATGATCTTCATCCTGCTGATTCTGGCCTATGCCATTATGATGGGCAAGCTGGACCGGGCAGCAGGTGTCGAAGAAGATGCAGGCACGACAACGCCACCTTCACAGGCGCATTGAAAGGCTCCCGTTGAACCAACCCAGAGGCACGAGCTATGAGTATTATCGGTTGGACTTTCTTCTGGGTGGCGATTACGTTCGCTGTCTACATCGGGATCGCCATCTGGAGTCGCGTAAAGGATACGGCCGGTTTTTACGTGGCCGGCCAGGGCATTCCGAGCATCGCCAACGGCGCGGCTGTGGCCGCCGACTGGATGAGTGCGGCCAGCTTTATCTCAATGGCCGGACTGATTTCCTTCATGGGCTACGACGGGGCTGTCTATCTGATGGGATGGACCGGCGGCTATGTGTTGCTCGCCGTGCTGCTGGCGCCCTTCCTGCGCAAATTTGGCAAGTTTACGGTGCCCGACTTCGTAGGGGAACGTTACTATTCCAACACTGCACGTGTGGTGGCAGCGATTGCCGCGCTGTTCGTCTCGTTTACCTACGTAGCCGGACAGATGCGCGGCGTAGGCGTGGTCTTCAGTCGCTTTCTGCAGGTGGACATTGTCTGGGGCGTGATCATTGGTATGGCCATCGTCTCGCTCTACGCCGTGCTGGGGGGCATGAAGGGCATCACCTGGACACAGGTAGCCCAGTACACTGTGCTGATCATCGCCTACCTGATTCCCGCCTTTGCTATTGCGTACACCTTGACGGGCATCCCCCTGCCACAACTGGCCTTAGGAAAAGTACTTCCCCAGTTAGATCAACTTCAGTATGAGCTGGTAGGCAATTTTTACAGCCAACCCTTTAAGGGTAGCTGGGACCTCCTGAATGTCTTTTTCGTGACTCTTGCGCTGATGACGGGTACGGCAGGGTTGCCCCACGTGATCGTACGATTCTATACCGTACGTCGTGTGGTGGATGCACGGTGGTCAGCCTTCTGGGCGCTGTTTTTCATCGGCCTGCTGTATCTGACGGCACCAGCCGTGGCCATGTTCGCTCGCTACTACATCCTGAATGCCTTCAGCGAGCTGGGGCCGACGGGCATGCTTGATCTGAGCTGGGTCCAGAACTGGGCACAGACGGGCCTGATTCGTGCGAGCGAATGGAGTGAAGGTATGACGGCTGCCGCATTGCTCAGCACGATCGACCGCGACATCATCGTGCTGGCTACTCCCGAGATTGCCAACCTGTCGGCCTGGGTGGTCGGGCTGGTGGCGGCCGGTGGGCTGGCGGCGGCGCTTTCGACGGCATCGGGGTTGCTGCTGGTGATCGGCTCGGCCATGGCACACGACATCTACGGGCAGATCATTAATCCGAGCGCGCCTGACCATGTGAAGCTGACCGTGGCCCGGGTGATGATCTTTATCGGGGTCGTCATCGCCGGCCTGCTGGGCATCTTCCCACCAGGCTTTGTGGCTGAGGTGGTGGCTTTTGCCTTCGGACTGGCCTGCTCCAGCTTCTTCCCGATCATTGTGCTGGGGGTGTTTTGGAAGCGGTGCACCAAGGAAGGTGCGATCGCCGGCATGCTGACCGGCCTGATCTTTACGTTTACGCTGATTGTGCTCATGCGAGCCGACCGCGTACTGGGGCTCGAAGAGCCGATCCTGAGCAGCTTCCTGGGCATTAATGCGCAGGGCGTGGGCACGATCGGCATGATTTTGAACTTCATTGTAACGATTCTGGTATCGCTCCGCACTCCGCCTCCACCAAAGAAAGTGCAGACGCTTGTGGAGCAGATTCGCTACCCGCGTGTTCTACAGGCCGAGGAGCTGGAGTCAGCCTGATCGGGACCCCCGGGGCGGCGGTGCCTTCGGGTACCGCCGCCCCTTTTTGTATTTTTCAGCAATAGTAAAGCTGAGATCATGGCCGGAATTAATCTGAAGCGTCATCTGCTGATCGCTACCGGGTTGCTGGTGGTAGCGGTTGCGATCATCGTGCTGCGCTACCGGGATACGTTTGGCATTATGCTGGAAAATCTGCGGGCCATGCGGGAGGGCCGGGCCCTGGCGGAGACGCTCCGCAGTCCGCAGGATCTCCTCGCCTATCTGGAGCGGCACCCCGATCGGACTTCGCTGGTAGCCTTCGAGCTGGCCGCCCCGGATTCCGGCCTGTACTTTCAAGAGGCGGTCGTGCGACCGGTCGCTGGACTTCCACGGCTGCTCCTGCTGGCCAGCTATGTTGAGGCGATTGAACAGGGCAGACTGGATCCGGCCGGGCCGGTGCCCCGCCGCGTGCTGAATCGATACGTCTTACCCTCGCTGGGCGACCAGGTGCATCAGCATGCGCTGTCGTTGCTGCCGAATACAGCGGACACGCTGCAGACGGATCAGCTGGTGCGGTTACTGCTGGAAGGTAACGATCCTGCTGCCCATGACTACCTGCTGCTGCGTCTGGGACGTTCGTCGCTGAGCGCGCTGACCGAACAGCTCGGAATTACGGCGCTGGAGCCGCCCCTTCCGATGCTGGGATTGTTTTTGAGCTGGCATGCCCTGCCGGAAATGCCGAAACGTGATGCCGGACCTTACGCACTGACGCGGCAGGTTGTGCAGGACACGAGTCTCCATAATGTACTGGCGCATCGGCTGGCCCGACAGGGGTCCGGGCTCAGCCTCTGGGCGCAACGGGAGCGGGCGCAGGCAACCTTTCCACGGGGTACGGCACAGGCGTATGCCCTGCTGCTCCAACGCATTGCAACCGACACTTCTACCTGGGGGTACACCATGCGTCGCTATCTGGAGCACGCACTTCCCGACACCTTGCAAACCAGTCTCAAGACCCTGGCCGTCGAAAGCGGTCTGTTTCCCGGACTGGTCAGCGTGGCTGCCTATGCCCGCCGAAAGGATCGCGCCGGCGTGCGCTTTGTCGTGCTGTTGATGGAACAGGTGCCTATGGCCGTGCTCTATCACCTGGCCCAGACGCGTCTCGAACAGGGACTGGTGCTTCAACTGTTGGGCGACGATGCCTTCTTCGAACAGGCTCGCGAACGCTTGCATCAGGTAGCAGACCCATCGCCGGTCTGAGACCGCGGCTGCATCTAATCTGGTTGTTTTAGCTTTTGGTTAGAAAAGCGCTTGTGGCGGAAGCTTGGCAGGGCTTTCTAACGAACAATCGGCAACTTTTTGGTTCCACTTCTTTTTTACAAACGGAGCGATTCCTGCCACTATCTGTAACCCGAAAGTTCTATGATCGAAAAGAAGAAAACGAGCCGGGGCATTAGCGTTACGTTCAGGTTACCGGCCGATGTGGCCCACAAAAGCGTGGCCGTTGTGGGCGATTTCAACAACTGGGATCCGTCGGCCCATCCCATGCGCCTGTACCGAAACAAAGGATTCTGGAGCAAGTCGGTGGTGCTCAAGCCCGGCACCTATCAATTTCGCTATCTGGTTGATGGCGAGCGCTGGGTAAACGATGAGCAGGCCGACGGCTATACGCCCAGTCCGTTCTTCAGTGAGAACTGCCTGCTGCATGTAGCATAGGCCAGCCGGCTATCCTCATCAAAGCGCTCCAGCATGGGGCGCTTTTTTGTTAGCTACTGAAGCGGGTAGCTCTGGTGGGGCCGGTTGCGCGTTGCCGGAGGATCGGTCCGGTTGGATGCGCACGGAGCTTGAGGCATATTCCGGGGTTGGAACAGGCGCGCGTCTCTTTGCTAACCGAACGATCTGCACGATGAAGGCTTACCGTCTTTCGGTGAACTTAAAGCTGGGCCTGGTGATCGCTGCCGTGGCGATCGCTGTCACCTCGGTTGCCTACACCAACTGGCTGGCCAACCGGCTACGGGAGCGAGAAGAGTTTCTGGTAAATCTCTGGGCAGCCGCTCAGGAGCAACTGGCTACCACCGAACACGTAAATCCCTACATCGACGTATTTCAGGAGTTGGAGTTGCAGCTTGCGCGGCTGGTTGCCGATGAAGGGATCGTTGGGCGCTATCAGGCGGCACTGGCCTGGGCGCGTACGATGCCACCTACTTCCGACGTAACGCTTGCCAGCGAGATTGTGCTCGAAGGTGCCTTCGATATTCCGGCGATCATTACCGACTCGACGGGCCTGCAGCCGCTCTTCTGGCGCAATGTGCCGGTACCGGATTCGCTGACGGGACTGTCGCCTGCCGATTCGCTGCAGGCCATTGCACGTTTGCGCGAACTGGTGGCCGAAATGGATCAGGTGCATCGCCCCATTCCCATTCGGATTCGCTTTGACGATACCGAGCTGGTGCAGTACGTCCACTATGGCGAGTCGCGGTTGATCCGTCAGCTTCGGGTGTTTCCCTATGTGCAGCTTTTTGTTATGGGGATATTCATTCTGGTGGGGTATCTGGGCTTTTCGTACGTGCGACGTAGCGAGCAGCGAAGCCTATGGATAGGGATGGCCAAGGAGGCGGCACACCAGCTCGGCACGCCACTTTCCAGCCTGATGGGTTGGGTCGAGCTGTTACGCACCAGCAGTCTGAGGCCTGAACAGCAGCGCGAAGCCCTTGAAGAGATCGAAAAAGACATCGCACGCCTGAAGCGGGTAGCCCGGCGCTTTTCAGAGATCGGTTCCCTACCTCGCCTGGAAGTGCAGTCGCTGGCGCCGGTTATCCAGAATACGGCTGACTACATCCGTCGCCGCATGCCCAGCCTGGGCAAGCAGGTGGTGTTGACGGTGCAGGTTCCCGAAGATATCCGCCTGCCGCTCAACGCCGAACTGTTTGAATGGGTGATCGAGAACCTGCTCAAGAATGCACTGGACGCCATTGAGGGACCGGACGGCTGGATTGAGGTGCGTGCGCGTGTGCAGGGCAATGTGGTGCAGATTGAAGTGCAAGATAACGGGCGAGGGATCGAGCGGCGTCAGTGGAAGAACATCTTTCGACCAGGGTACAGCACCAAAAAACGGGGGTGGGGACTGGGTCTCAGTCTGGCCAAACGGATTATTGAGGAGTATCACGGGGGGGCGATTGCGCTGGTACAATCGCGCCCCGGAAAGGGCTCAACGTTTCGCATTACGTTACCATTACGTTGAGGCCGACTCAGGAAGGGAAAGCGATCCGCTCGCGTAGGTCGGCCGCATCGCCTTCGGTGACAGCCACGTAGATATCGTCTCGATAGCGCCAGATAAGTACCTGCTGGCGGTCCAGTACGTGCAGGTCGAAGTGTTGCTCTTCTTCGATCTGGCGGAGTACGTCGGGGCTGAGCGCCAGCTGCTCCCGATAGCGATCCAGCAGGGCATAGGTATAGAGGTAGATGGCTAGGGTGCGGTCGCGGGTCTGGTCTTCAAAGAGCAGTACAGGCACGCTTAATTCAGGCAGTACCGGGGCGCGGGCCAGACCGATGAGCCGGGCGTCAGCAATGTCGGGGATGACGACGCGCCAGCCTTGGCGGGCCAGATAGCGTTCGGCGTCGGCTGGACGCGTAAAAGGTTGTTCGACGGTCAGCGAAGCGGTTAGTTCAACAGAGCGGCGAATCAGGTCAGCGGAGGCCGTCGTGGGTGGTGGCGGTGTGGGGTGAGCGCCCTTCCAGACCAGCCAGCCGACCAGTCCCGCCAGGAGTACGATCAGCACGGCGACAAGCACGCGGGTGGCGGAAGGGCGAGTAGCCGACGAAAGGGCCCCCTCGGCAAGGGATGGCTTCCCACTGGCCAGGTTTAACAGTTCGGTGCGCAGCGGGCCCGGGGGAGGCTGGAGCAAACGGCCTAATGCCTGCCGCAGGTGAGGGCGGAGCTGTGCGTCGGACAGGCCAAATTCCAGCAGCGCAAACTGTCCGGGCGTAAGGTATCGCCGCAGCGCTGTATGCAGGGCATGGCGGGCCTGTGTGTAGCCTGCAGGCGATTCCTGAAGGAGCATGGCCGCTGTCTCAGGAGACAGCTCCAGGACGTCGCACAGGAACAACCAGAGTCGGTCCCGTGCCGGAAGCAGCGTGAGGGCAGCCGGTAACACGCGTCCCAGAAGGCTTTCGCCCAGTTCTCGACGTGCTGAAAGGATAGCCTGGTTAGTTGTTTCGGTAGTTGTTCGGGCATGCTGAAGGAGCCGTGCAATGAGCCATGTCCGAAGCTGATCAGCAGGTGGAGGCGAGGCCAGGGCTTCCCGGTACACGTCCCGGATCAACCGGGTAGCTGTTTCTGCTTCAGATGTTAACAGTTGCGCCAGGCGATAGAGCTCGTCCAGGTAGGCGAGCAGCGATTGTGGGGTAGCCTGTGAGGCATTCATGAAGGCTTGCGTGTCGGTTTTTGTTCAAAAATAATATGAACGGGTGTGCCCTGGTGAATGCCGAGTAATTCGGCTGCATTACCTCCATTGACAGCGATTTCGAGTAAATCGCTGCTGCCAAACAGCAGCAATGCTTCACCCGGGGCTACGGCGCCATAGGTGGGGTGCACTTGGGTAAACGGGGTGCTGCCTACATAGCATTTGAACGAACGCCCGGAGCGGTAGCGCTCAAACAGCTCCCGCGAAATGTTGGTAATGCAGTTGCCAAAGCGATCTACGTGAACCACCCAGCCGAGGATGCTTTCGTTGTTGGCCGATGGTTCCATCCAGCGGAGGGTGGTTAGCCGGGTCCGTGGTGTTCCGACTTCTTGCAGGGAACGTCCGGCAGCAAGGTGGCCGGCAACCGGTGCAAAGATGTCGCGTCCGTGGAATGTCTGGCTCGGTGTGGGCGTGCGCCAGCACTCCGGGCGGTTGAGCTCGACGAGTTCGTCGGGTTGCTCGGTGCCCAGCACGAGCGTAAAAAGCCCGTTGTCCGGTCCCACAAACCAGTGGTCATGGTGCCGGAGTGCCACGGCGCGCCGCTCAGTACCCACACCCGGATCCACAACAACCAGATGAATGGTACCGGGTGGAAAATACGGCACGGCTTCGCGGAGCACAAAAGCGGCCTCCATGACGTCCTGCGGTCGAATTTCGTGCGTGATGTCCACCAGGCGCGCCTGCGGAGCCAGACCGAGCAGTACGCCCTTCATGGCCGCCACATAGGCATCCCGGGTGCCGAAGTCCGTGGTCAGGGTGATCAAGGGTTGTGGTCGGGTGGCCATGCCGTTACCGAGTCGTTAGGGTGCTGCCTAAACTACGAATAGCATGCATCGAATGCGTGCGTGGGAAACGAGATCCCGCCTGTTTTCGTTCAGCTTCGTGCTCATAAAGCATCGC
>JALSJJ010000228.1 GCA_026989375.1 Rhodothermus sp. | reverse complement strand
AATGCCTACGTAAGCGACAAAGGCAGTGGCTGAGAGGGCCAGCACGCCAATTCCCTGTACTGCTTCACCGATAGTGGGGAGCATCCGAAAGGTCGTCTCCGGCAGCTGCGCTTTGAGACCGGCCAGTCCCCCCACTTCGGGCAGGTTGAGGGCAAAGATGGCCAGCAACGTGGTGCCTGCCATGGCCAGTACGAACTGGAACAGGTCGGTGACGGCTACTCCCCAAAGACCAGAAATCAGCGAATAAACGCCCACCAGCAGCACCAGCAGTCCGACCAGCGCCAGCGAAGCACTTACTTCGATCCCCAGCAAGGTAAACGAGGAGTGGCCAAAGAGCGTCAGGCCAGGAAACAGCACCTCGATTACCGTCTCCATGGCCAGCGATACCCACCCAATAATGATGACATTCATCAACAGCCCGAAGTAGACGGCCTTGATGCCTCGGAGCCAGGCCGCCGCCGGGCCACTATAGCGCAGCTCGACGAACTCAACGTCGGTCAGTACCCCGCTGCGACGCCACAGGCGGGCAAAGAAAAACACGGTAAGTATGCCTCCCAGGGCAAAATTCCACCAGAGCCAGTTACCAGCGATGCCGTTGTAGGCTACCAGTTCTGAGACGGCCAGCGGCGTGTCGGCTGCGAAGGTGGTCGCTACCATGCTGGTGCCGGCCAGCCACCAGGGCATGCTCCGGCCCGACAGGAAAAATTCCGAGGTGTCTTTGCCGGCGCGTCGGTAGTAGTAGAGAGCGATGCTCAGCGAAACAACAAAATAGGCAGCAATGAGCACACCATCGAGCCACGTCAGATGCATGGGCGAACCGCATTGGTTGCTGCAGCCGGAGAACTTGTCCGGAATCTACGGCCTGCGGAATTGAATGAGAAGACCGAGGTGTATTTTGGAAACGGTTTCTGGCTATGAAGATGGCCTGGGGTCAGTGTTGGTGACCAGGTGCAAGTGTTTCCGGTAAGAGGGGCGGGTGGTTTGCTGGCGGCGCTGGCGAAGCTTCCGAAGTATTTCACGTACTCGAAAGAGCAGGTAGTCGTCTTCAAACGGCACGACGATGATCCCGTCAACGTTCAGCTCGGCCGCTTCCAGCACGAGTTCGTCGGTGGGCATTTCCAGAAAAATCAGGATGGCCATATCTTGATGATCTGGCATCTGGCGCAGCTTACGGAGCAGCTCCAGGCCAGAAGGTACCGCTACATTAGGGCCCACGAGCAGTAGATCATAGGTCTGTTTCTGGAGCAAATGATGTGCTTCGGCACTGCTCGTGATTTCCGTAACATCTTCAATGCCTCCCAGCCGCAACAGATTGCTAATGCGGCATCGAAGCTGCGAGGGCTCTACCAGTAGCAGTTTCATAGGAAGCGGCGGTTACGTTGTAATGGGTTAGGTAGGGTCAGGTGTTGAATATGGTGGTCCAGGTGTTCCTGCTGATCCTGCAGGTGGGTCAGCAGGCGTTCCGGGGTCCATTCGGTAAGCTTGTAGCGCGCGATTAACAGTTGCCAGACGGAATCGTGCAGGCATTGGGTAGGGGTGAGCGGATGGGTAAAGGCATAGCCCATGGTGCGGGCAACCAGGTCGGCTACGGCCACTGCCGGCATGATCATGTAGGCTTCACTGACGGACGGGGTTTGCGCTGGCACATGGTGGTAGCGAATCACATCGATCAGTACATCTGGAAAATTCAGCTTGCGTGCCACGTATTCGCCGGCTTCCGTATGGTCGCAGCCGAACAGTAGCTGTTCCAGCTCACGCTCGTCGCGCGCCTGCACTTCGTCACGCAGACGCTGCTGCTCGTAAAAGCCCACGGCTTCGACGGGAAAATTATAGAGTAGAATAATTTTGCCGAAATCATGTAGCAGGCCGGCTGTAAAGCCTACGCTTGCCTGCACATTGGGGCGAGGCCCCAGCATTTCGAGCAGATGGCGGGCCAGAAAAGCGGTGGCCTGGCAGTGCTGGGCCAGACGGTTAAAGCAGGTGAGGGCCGAGGAAGGCAACGTGGTACGTAGCCGGAGCATGTGCATGCTGACAATGATGCCGGCCACGCTGAGCGGACCGAGGAGTACGACAGCACGTTCGACGCTACTGACCGTGCGGCGCAGTCCGTAGTAGGCCGAGTTTACGATTTGCAGCAGGCGAGCGACGACCACGGGATCGCGTTCGACCAGCCGGGTGACCGGTCCTACCTCCAGTCGGTCGGGCTGGTTGAGCAGCTTCATGGCTTCCACCAGTGTCTGGGGAAGCGGGGGACACCGCAGTTCCAGTTGGCTCAGGATTGGGCGCGCCGCGGGCATGATCCTGGCTCATTACGATTCCACATCCAGTGAAAGAGCCCCCAGGCGGGCCAGACGGCGGGCTTCTTCGATGGCACCGGTTTGCAGGCAGAGGGCCACCAGACGTCGGCGAAGGCGTTCACTTTCAGGATAGCGATGGTAGGCCTGGCGATAGAGGGTACAGGCTTCCTGCTTCCAGCCCTGCTGTACAAAGATCTGTAAAAGCATGTCAACGGTCTGTTCGTCGGATTGGTGTTCGAGTAGATGACGGGCCATGGCGAGCGCTTCAGCAGGACTCGCTTGATAGAGGGCCAGTCGTAGCAGGTCGGCCTGCAGTGTCAGGGGCATTTGAGTGGTTTCGGGGAAGGCGGCGCGTACGTGCGCTTTGACGGTCGGCCACCGACGGAGCCGCCAGGCCAGGGCAGCCAAGCCCAGGTGCCAGTCGGTTTCGGAGAGGGGTTCATCCCAGGCGGCACCTGCTGGCTGGGCTTGCAGACGGTGCAGCAGCGTAGAGGCCTGCTCATAGCGGCGTTGCGTTTCATAGAGGTGTACGAGCAGGCGGGTTGCCATCCACTGGGTGGGTAGGGCGGCCAGCGAAAGCCGCAGCATGCGCTCCGCGGCTTCATAGTGGCGCAATTGCAGGCGGGCGGCGGCCAGGGCGTTGAGCAGTCCAGCCCGCATAGTAGCCAGGCTCATTTCCGGCGCGTCCAACAGGCGTGCGGCCTCGGTCAGCACGCGTCGCGCTTCCCGTCGGCGAACCGCCTTCCAGAGTGGACGGAGTCGGTCGTCAAGCTGCTCCAGCCGATCAAAAGCAGGCAGCGGCAGCCGAAAGTTTTCCAGAAACGATCCGTGTATCATGGCGCCAGGTAGTTTAGCAAGCTGGTTTGTAGCAGGCGAGAAGTTACCTGGAGGGTAGCCTCAAGGCTTAACTGGTTGCGTTGCAGTTGGACGGCAATCTGGGCAAAGTCGGCGTCTTCCAGCTGGCTACGTTGCGTTTCGAGGCGCAGGCGAGCACTCTGCAATTCTGTTTCGGCCATCGACAGCCGTCGGGTCGTCTCACCTACCTGTGCGATGCGGTCGAGCAAATGGTTGCGGGCGGCTTCCACACGTGCCATGGCGGTCTGAATCTGGGCGGTATCATCGGCCCGCAGCGCATTGATCAGATCTTGCCAGGCTTCGGTGATGGTGAAGTCGGGAGTGCCGTCGCCGTTTTCATCGACTTCCCAGACGGCATTGCCGGGCAGGTTGATGGCCACCTGAAGGCCGGGTGCGATTTCCTGCAGGCGTGTCTGATTGTTGCCGTTGTAGCTGACAGTACCTCCACTGAGCTGGAAGGGTTGGGTGGTGGTGCGGGTACCGGCAAACAGGTATTCGCCGTTATGGCGAGCGTTGAGCTGGTCGAGCACGGCCTGGAGGCGCTGCTCCAGCACATCCGCGGTGGTGGCGCGGTCGGAGCTTGAGGCGGTTTCAGTGGCCATGCGCACGCCTTCTTCGTAGGCGCTATTGAACAGGTCGACCAGCGATGAGAGGGCATCTTCGGTAGCGTTCAACCAGGCACGGCCCATGGTCAGCGTGCGTTCGTACTGGTCATAGCGCTGGCTCAGACGACGCAGCGCCTGGCTCAGCGTGTAGGCGCCGGGATCGTCCGAGGGGCGGTTGACGCGGCGGCCCGTCGCCATTTGCTCCTGCAATCGGGCCAGCTCCAGGCGGCGTTCCTGAATCTGACGTTCGGCCAGGAGCTGGTAAAGGCTCTGTTGTCGGGTGAAGGCTACGTGCAGCGAATCCATGGCCAGCTATGGAGTCAGAGGTTCAGCAGCGTGTCCATCATGGTGCGGGCGGTGTCCAGTACACGGGCAGTGGCGGCGTAGGCCTGCTGAAAGCGAATCATGTTGGTCAGCTCTTCGTCGAGCGAGACGCCCATGATGCCTTGCTGGAGCGCCTCCAGATGGTCGATGGTCGCCCGGGAGCGTTCCAGACGACCGGTAGCGTCCTGTGCGGCGGTGCCAATGCGGCCGGCCAGGTTGATGGCATAGGTTTCGGCCGTTTCGGTACCGCCGTTGAAGAGGAGGGCATCGCGCAGGCTGGCAATCTGGAGGGCAACGCTGTTATCCCCGGGAGCGGTCGGGTCGCCGGAGGCAGCGATAGACCGGCTGTCGGCCAGCACGTCGGCCGAAAGGGCGATGGTGGCGGCTGTCGTACCAGCCGGGTCAAAAAAGGCGCGGCCGCCCAGGCCATCCAGGCCATAGCCACTGGCATGCCGGCTGTTGATTTCGGTGACCAGTGTGGCGGCCAGGGTGTCGAGCCGTTGCCGGACGTCAGGGAGCGCCTGGGTCAGCATGCGCAGTTGGGCGCCGATGCGGCCGTCCTGGCCTTCAGTCGCTTGAAAAGCAACCCCGGTAGTGCCGAAGGTGAGTGTCGGGGTGCTTCCGCTCAGGTCCAGCGTCAACGGCATTACCTGATCGCCCTGCACAAGCGTCATGCCATTGACGGTAAGCTGGTAGGTACCGTCTTCCAGCGTCTGAACCTGGACGGGGAGTAGTTCGGCCAGCTTGTGGACAAGCTCATCGCGGCGATCTTCGGCCACCAGATCTGGATTGCCTTTCTGACGGGCCGTCCGAATGGTGACGTTGAGTGTGGCCAGCTCTTCGAGCAGACTGTTGGCCTGATCGACGGCGTCGCGCAGCGCATCGGTCGTTTGGGCGGTGAGCGTGTCCAGGTCGCGTGCCAGCCGGCGGAACGTGTCGATGAGCGTCTGAGCCTGTCCGCGCAGTGCTTCGCGGACGCCGGTGTCGGTAGGCTGGTTAGCCAGGTCGGCCCATCGATTCCAGAACTCGTTGAGCAGTGCGGGTAGGCCGGTGTCGCTGTCGGCAGCCAACAGGCTTTCCAGGACCTGGTAGATGCGTGTTTCTTCATCAGAGGCGCCCAAGCTGGCCCGGGCATCCCAGGCGGCAACGTCCAGCAGATGGTCGCGCAGGCGCTCGTAGGTGGCTACCGAAACGCCCATACCGGTAGCCGTCCGAGGCGGGAGCGCCGTGTAGAGGCCCGCATCACGCAGGTTGACGGCTTGCAACGTCACGCGCCGGCGGGCATAGCCATCGGTATTGGCGTTGGCTACGTTTTGCCCGATGGTATTCATCGCCGCCTGAATCGTCTGGAACGAGCGGCGCGTCAGGCTGAACAGTTGATTCAGGCTCATGGATTTAACCCAGGCGGTTGACGACGGAACGTTTCGGGCAGGTCTGCCGGGTCTGGCCGGTGGGGGTGTATACGCGGTGGGCTGGCTGGTTCAGGAGCTGTAGCAATTCCAGGAGCTCCTGTCCTATTTGTATCGCGTATTTCAGCGAAAACTCAAGCGTTTCACAGCGTTGGCGGGTCTGGTGCAGTCGTTCCTGGAGCTGCCGATGAAGTTGTCGAAGGGTGTGGGCGGCTGCCTGGCTTTCCGGGTACGCTTCGAGGGCGGCCAGTAGCTGTTCGGTGGGGGCAGAAAGGTCCAGATGCAGCAAGCGTCGCAGCAGACGCCCCTTGCCTGTGCGCTTTTGCTGCAAGCGCTCAAGCTGGGTTACCAGTTGGCTGGTACGTATGGCAGCCTGTTCCAGCAGTTCGTGTTTATGACTTCGGAGTGCTTCCAGCTGGGCCTCGAAGCTCTGTTCGAGTTGTTCCAGCAGGTTGAGCTCTGTTTCAATCGATTCAATAAACTGCTGCAGTATGTTGTGGGGAACACTCATGGTTGCGATTCCGATTCAGGGTTGGCAGTGGACAGATAGCCCGCCTGCCGCCACTGGCGAAGCAGCAGCTCGGCAATGCCCAGGCGGCCCTGCTCGGCCAGGTGACGGGCCAACACGTCGGCCAGCACATCGCGCTGGGTATCCTGGTAAGAACTCAGCCAGCCGGGCGCTTCGTCGCCCGTCAGCGATTCGCGAAAAAGGTCACGCGTCAGGACCTGTACGAACTGGCGCAGCAATATCTCTTCGAATTGCTGGGCGGCTTCTTCGGGTGTATGAGGACGTCGCACACCCAGCAGGGCAGTCGTGCCGGTCGGTCCGAGTGTGGGCTGAATTTTTTCCATCATGGCGTTCACAGAATGACCAGTTCTCCCTGGAGGGCACCGGCCCGCTCAATGGCCTGGAAGATGGCGATGATGTCGCGGGCTGTCAGTCCCAGCTCGTTGAGCGCAGCAGCCAGCTGGGCAACGTTGGCGTTGGGCCCCAGCACCACCGAGCGAGCCACTTCTTCCTGCACATCGATGGTGGCACGTGCACCGGTAACCGTCTCGCCCTGACTGAACGGTAGCGGTTGGGCCACGAACGGTTCAGCCTGGGTTGAGATTACCAGGCTGCCGTAGGTGATCATCACCTCGCTGATGCGCACATTGCCACCGGCTACAATGGTGCCGGTGCGTTCGTTGATAACGACGCGGGCTGGAATGTCCACGTCGATGGTCAGTAGTTCCAGCTCGGCCAGCAATTGTGCCGGGTTATCGATGCCGTCGGGCAGGCGGACGCGTACCAGCCCGGCATGGACAACTTCAGCGGTATTCGGATAGCGGCCGTTGATGGCTTCGGCAATGCGTGTAGCGTTGGTGAAGTCTGGACGTTTAAGGGCCAGCCCCAGTTGTGCGCTATTGAGTGTTACGGAGGGAGTAGCCGTCACCACCGCCCCACCGGGCACGCGGCCCGTGTTTGTATGGTTAATCTGTACGGAAGAGCCAAAGCTGGAGGCAAGCACGGCGCCGGTCGAGACGGGTCCCTGGGCGATAGCATACACCTGACCGGTGGTGGGATCTTGCAGTGGGGTCTGGAGCAGGACGCCGCCCGAAAGGGAGCGGGCATCGCCCAGCGCCGAGACGGTAACGTCCAGACGAGTGCCAGGTGCAGCAAATGGGTCCAGCGTAGCGGTAACCATGACAGCCGCTGTGTTGCGTGCGCGGAGCAGGTTAGGGTCGATGGTGATACCAAAGCGACGCAGCATGTTGGCGATGCTCTGTACGGTGTAGGGCGATCCTCGTCGGCCACGGGCCCGATCGCCTGTGCGATCCAGTCCAACCACCAGCCCGTAGCCAATAAGTTGGATCGGTGCAGCCCCTTCGATAGAAACCAGGTCTTTCAGGCGTGCCTGTCCCGCATTCTGTCCGGTTGCGGGCAGGAAGGGAAGGAGGAGCAGGGCGAAAAAAGTCCACGGACGCATGGTGCCTACAACTTCTTTACTGAACACCGAGGGCAATAGCAGCACCGATCAGGGCCAGGGCGCCCAGGCGTGTGAGAAGACCCGGGCGGAAGAACTTGCGGGGGAGTCCACTTTGCCGGTATTCGATGCGGGCGTTGGCAATCTGGTAGGAAAACACCGTGTTGTCGTAGCGCACGTCGTAAGGGCGTACCGTGCCGGAGATACGCATCAGGTGGGTAACGCCATTGATGTTCAGCTTGCGTTCGCCTCGGATAAGCAGGTTGCCCGTAGTCGAGTCGATGCCGACCACGAGGGCCGTAATGGTACCTTCCAGCAGGTCGCGCTGCAGGGTTTCGTTGTTGGCTTTGCTTTCGCGCACGAACGTCGCATCGGCGCTGAAGCGGCCTCCCAGTTTACCGGTGAGGGCGCCGGTGCCACCGACCTTGGCGTTAGCCAGGTGTTCGTAGTTGCTTTCGCGCTGGGCAGCGGTACGCTCGGCCAGGATAATGGTGATGACGTCTCCCGGTTGCACCGCGCGAAAGTCGGCGTACAGGGACGACTGGGCTACAGCCGGCAGGCTGAGCAGTAAGAACAGGTTTATAAAGAGCAACGACGTACGCATGGGTAGTGATGCTTAAGGTTGGAGGGTAGCGATCCATTCGACCAGGCCAGGGGCTACGATGCGGCCTCGGTAAGTGGCTCGGGTTTGCGGGGCATACAGCTCGATTACTTCACCGATAAAGCCTGCAGCGCGGGCCTGGCACCGCAGGCGTAGTACGAGACGGCCTCGTCGATAGCGCATCCAGACAGTTTCGCCGGTCTGAACGGCATAAGGCGGACGCAGGTCATTGGCACGCAGGATCTGTCCGGCCGCTACAGAACGTTTAGCCAGCAAGGGGCCTTGCTGTTGGAGCTGCCGAAGCCGGGCAGGCGTCAGGGGCGACGTACGCAGCCGGGTCGTCTCCTGCCAGACGATTTCCAGGGCCGCTGGATCGACCGGCTCGTTGCGTCGGAGCATCTGGCGGGCAACGACAACCGAGTCGTAACGGGCCACATAAAACAGGGCCCAACCAGCTTTACGCCACGTGCCCTGTCGATCAGGCATCCAGATCTCAACCTGCAAAGAGCCCGTGGGATCGTCAACGGCAGGGGGGAGGCGAAGCCGGAAGCGGCTGGTTTCGGCGGCCTGATAGCGTACCAGGTGAGGCACCAGATGGCCTTTGAGGGCTGGAAACGCTTCGGCCAACAGCGAGTCGATCGCCTGCTGGAGCCGTACGTTCACCGGCTCAGGTGCGGGCATCCTCCCGAGCCCCAACAACATCCCGATGATCCACAGCAGCGGCATCATCACCGTT
>JALSJJ010000227.1 GCA_026989375.1 Rhodothermus sp. | reverse complement strand
CGAGACCTGGCGGGTCAACCTGATCTATGCCTCGGGCATCGTCCAGCACCTGACCCAGACCTGGTGGGCCGGCGACAAATACACCTTCAACGAAGACTGGGCCACCTCCTTCTGGCGCAAAACCTACGGGGGTGCCCTCGGCATTCCGTGGCGCGCCGACGTCAAAAACATTGAAGACCTGCTGGCCCGTCTTCGGCAAATGAAAGAGGAGGGCGAATCGGTGGAGAACAAAATCGCCGCCACGCGCATCCTGCGCGTCTATATCTATCACCGGGTCACCGACACCTACGGCGACACCCCCTACTTCGAGGCCGGCAAAGGCTTCCTGGAGGGGAACTACACGCCCCGCTACGATGCGCAGCAGGAAATCTACATGGACATGCTGAAGGAGCTGGAAGAGGCCATCGCGCAGTTCGACCCCAACCAGCCCACCTACGGCAGCGCCGACCTGCTCTATGGCGGCGACATTACAAAGTGGAAGAAATTCGCCCACTCGCTCATGTTGCGGCTGGCCATGCGGCTGGTCAAAGTCGATCCCACCACCGCGCAGCAATGGGCCCTCAAGGCGATCAACGGGGGCGTAATGGAAAGCAACGACGATATGGCTTACATCCAGCACCAGACCGGCCCCTGGGGCGGACCTGCAGGACTTAACACGAATGCCAATAGTGAAGTCCTCTCCGTCGACAATGCCAAGCTGGCGCAAACGTTCGTCGACTGGATGAAGGCGCACAACGACCCGCGGCTGCCCATCATCGGGGCTGTGATCAAGGACGGCCAGGTCATTACCGATCCAGCCGTTCAAAAAGGAATGCCCAGCGGCTACGACGCCAACACGATCCAGAATCACCCAAGCTGGACGGGAAGCCTTGATGACTACTCTCGGGTCAACCCTCTGCTGACCGGCCTGGACGATCCCATTTTCTTCGTCACGTACGCGCAGACGGCCCTGCTGCGCGCTGAGGCAGCCGTGCGCGGCTGGACCAGCGAAGACGCGGCCACCCTCTATGCCGAAGGCGTCCGGGCGGCCATGAAGCAGCTGTCGCTCTACGACGCCGGCGGGGCCGCCGACATCGACGACGAAGCCATCGACGCCTATCTGGCCGCCAACCCGCTCAGCAGCGACCCCGACGAGGCCCTGCGCCAGATCAACGAGCAGTACTGGGCCGCCACGTTCCTCGACGGGATCGAAGCCTGGGCCAACTGGCGCCGCAGCGGGTATCCCGTGCTGGAGCCGGCTCCGGTCGATGATCCCAATCCCTATCCAGGCAATGTGACAAACGGCCAGATTCCCCGGCGACTGACCTACCCCGTCGTCGAAGGCGTATTGAACGCCGAAAACTATCAGGAGGCCCTCAGTCGCCAGGGGCTCCGCGGTGACCCCAGCGACATGGCCGTGCCTGTCTGGTGGGACCGGCAGTAACCCTCCCCCGGCCGGCCCCAGGGCCCGCAACATCTTCCGTTGCGGGCCTTTTTTGCGCCCTCCCTGCGTAACTTCCTTTGCCAACCTTCCAACCTGCCCCCGCTGCCATGCGTACCCTCCGGTATCTGTTATGCTCTGGCCTACTGCCTGTGCTGGCTATGGCCCAGCATCCCGAACGCCTGACCATTTACTGGGGCGTGCTGGCGAACCAAGAAAATGGTAGAGCTCGCTGGGAGCTGACGCTGGTCAACCAGGATACTGTCGCGCTGCCCGCCAGGGGCTGGGCACTCTATTTCAATTTCATGCGCCCGATCCTGCCCGAAAGTGCTCCCCTTTCCGTACGGCTCACCCACATCAATGGCGACTTCTACCGCCTCGACCCTACCGAGGCGTTTACCCCGCTCCCGCCGGGCGGCCGCCGCACGTTGTCGTTCGAGTCGCTGGGGCCGCTTATCAAGGCCATCGATGCCCCCTCAGGGCCTTACCTGGTCTTTCGTGACACGACGGGCGCACCCTTGCCGCCGATCCCCATCCGGGACGTGCGTGTGCTTCCCTTTGCCTCCGAGTTTCAGACGCGGCGGCACCCGGCCGATCGCGTCCCGGTCCCCACCCCGGCGCTGCGCTACTACCAGAACGCTTCGCGCCGCCTGCTGCCACGCGATAGCCTGATCCCGGTCGTTCCTACCCCCCACGTCCTGATCCGCCAGGCCGGAAGCTGGCTGCTCAACCCCACCGCTACCATTGCCTACGAACCGGCCCTGGCCCACGAAGCGGCTTTCCTGGCCGATGCCCTGGCCCCGCTGCTGGGTACGCGACCGCGCCTGGCGGAAGGCACGCCTTCGAACGCGGCCATCCGCCTGCGCCTCGGAGACGTCCAGCTACCCGACGGACCGGCCGGTGCCGAAGCCTACCATCTGATGATCGATCCGAACGAAGGCGTTACCCTCACCGGCACCGACGCTGCCGGCGTCTTCTATGGCATTCAGACCCTGCGCCAGCTCATCGATCCGGCCTTCTACCGAAGACGGTCTGAAGCCATCCCGATTCCCGCTCTGGAAATTCGCGATGCGCCCCGATTCCGTTATCGAGGTCTGCATCTCGATGTGGCGCGCAACTTCCAGCCCAAAGACGTGGTGCTCCGCCTGCTTGACCTGATGGCGCTCTACAAGCTCAATCGCTTCCACTTTCATCTGACCGACGACGAAGGCTGGCGCCTGGAGATCGACGGCCTGCCCGAGCTGACCAAGGTGGGCGGCTGCCGCGGCCACATCGAAACGGAACAGGACTGTCTGGTTCCTTCACACGGTTCGGGACCAACCCCGGGCCAGTTGCCCGGGAGCGGCTTCTATCGCCGAGAAGATTTCCTTGAAATCCTGCGCTATGCCACAGATCGACACATCGAGGTGATTCCGGAGATTGACGTGCCCGGCCATGCCCGCGCTGCCATCAGGGCCATGGAAGCGCGCTACGCCCGCCTGAAGGCGGCCGGCCGCCCCGAGTCTGAAGCGACCGCCTACCGACTGATCGATCCGGCCGACACGTCCACGTATCGTTCGGTACAGGGCTGGAACGATAACGTGATCAACGTCTGCCTGCCCTCTACTTACCGCTTCCTGGAAAAGGTGGTGGACGAACTGCAACGGCTCTACAGGGAAGCTGACGCACCGCTTCATGTGGTGCACACGGGCGGCGACGAGGTGCCTCCGGGCGCCTGGGCCGGCTCGCCCGCCTGCCAGGCCGTTATGCAGGCCGAAGGCATCGAAGACGCCGCCGCTCTGCAGGACTACTTTCTGGAACGCCTCCACCAGATGCTCACCCGTAAAGGGCTGCGCCTGGCCGGCTGGGAAGAAATCGGGCTGACCGCCACCAAAGAAGACGGCCGGCGTGTGCATCGCCCTCATCCGCGTTTTCGGGACCGCGGTTTTCTGGTCTACGCCTGGAACAACATCTGGGGCAGCGGCGCCGAAGATCACGCCTACCGGCTGGCCAATGCCGGCTACGACGTGGTGCTCTCGCTGGCATCCAATCTGTATTTCGACCTGGCCTATACCAAGCATCCCGAGGAGGCGGGTCTTTACTGGGCCGGGTTCGTGGACACAGACGCACCCTATCGGCTGGAGCCCTTCGATCTGTTTCAGGGGCCGATCCAGCACTGGCTCGGCCGGCTCCTTCCTCCCGACGCCTTCGCCCACCACGAACGCCTGACGCCTGGAGGCCAGCACCACATTGTGGGGCTGCAAGGGCAGCTCTGGGGCGAAACGCTCCGCACGCCGGCCCGCGTCTTCTATATGGCCGTGCCCCGGATGCTGGCGCTGGCCGAACGCGCCTGGGCTGCGCGCCCGGCCTGGACCCAGATAGCCGACCCGGAAATCCGACAGCGGGCTTTGCAAAAGGCCTGGAATGAATTTGCCAACCGGCTGGGCCAGCGCGAGCTGCCTCGGCTGGACGCGCTCTATCAGGGCACCGTCCCCTATCGGCTACCCCCACCGGGAGCGGTGGTCGGAAACGGGTATCTGAAGGCCAACGTGGCGCTACCCGGCCTGACGATCCGCTACACGCTCGACGGAAGCATCCCCACGGCCACCTCGCCCCGATACACCGAGCCGGTAGCCCTCAGCGGCCACGGCGAGGTGCGCCTGCGCACGTTCGACACGAACGGACGCGGCAGCCGCGCGGTGCGCGTCGTCTATTGAGTGCCCATCACCCGGTCGAACAGCAGCGCCAGCACCTCGTGTAGCGAGCGGTAGGCCCCGGCCGGACGCGCCAGCAACGCCTCCGGTGGCTGCACAAAGGCCGAGCGGGTGCGGGCCGCCTCCAGTTCCGCCCGTCCGGCCTGCACCAGCGCCAGCACGCTGGCGGGCGTCATCTCCAGATGAAACTGCAACCCCAGCACCCGATCTTCCCAGACAAAGGCTTGATGGGCACAGGCGGCGCTTTCCATAAGGTGGACCGCACCCGGTGGCAAATCGAACGTGTCGCCATGCCAGTGAAACACGACCAGTTCATCAGGAATGCCGACCAGCAACGGGTGCGCACGCCCCTGCGATGTGGGCCGCACTGGAAACCAGCCGATTTCAGGCTGCGGCCCCGGATAGACGCGCCCGCCCAGCACTTCGGCCAGCAGTTGCGCGCCCAGGCAGATGCCCACGACCGGTTTACCGTGGTCGAGCACAGCCCGCAAAAATACCTTCTCGTCACGAAGCCAGGGATAGCGATCCTCTTCGTACACTCCCATGGGACCGCCCATCACCACCACGCCCTCGATAGCCTCAGGAGCGGGCAGGACTTCCCCGGCATAGAAGCGCGTAAACGACAACCGATGCCCCCGCTGCTGCGCCCAGAGGGCAATGTGCGCAGGCCCTTCAAAGGGAACGTGTTGCAGGATGTGCAGGTGCATCCATTAACCCTCCTTGACAACGGCAAACGAATATCAGCGGTGATCCGCCACCCAACATCTTCACTTGCTTGGACTTTAAGTCCCGTGCCCGGACCGCCCTGCGTCGGGGGTACCTGCTGCGTTACCGGCCATCTGTGCCCGTCGGCGGCGCCGGGGTCAGCCAGACGAAGTCGCCCAGGCCCATGTGCTGCGCCGGATCGAACCTCAACGGATCGGCAGCCGGGCGAAGTACCACGACCAGCATACGGGTGCCCGGTCGGTAGCGCCGCAACATTTCGGGCGTCCCCATGCGTCCTTCCACATGGAAGGCCCCTGTTACGTGCACGACGAGTGCTTCGGGCTGCCGCATCAGGTGTTCGGCTAACGTGTAGGCCATTGTGGCGTCCCAGAGCGCCTGGGCCTGAAGCAACCGCTCTGGATCGACCTGCATGTCGCCGTGCTGGATGCCGCGCATCAGCGCAAGAAAACGCCGCCGGTACAGCTCTGATGGCTCGGGATAGGGCAGGGGCGGCAGGTAGGTCCGTGCCTGCGGCGAAAGCGCCTGGAGCGCCTCCCGCCCCAGGCGACGCACGCGGTTCACATAACGACGGGGCGCATTGGCAGCCAGAATCTTCCAACCATTTGCCCGGGCAAACTCCACCAGCGGCCGATAATCCCGCGCATAGTTCGACCAAGGACGCGCCGCTTCCAGGAACTGCGCTTCGGTAATCAATCCCAGCCGGTATTCGTCGAGCACAAGCTGCACGTCGCGCTCAAACATTTCCAGGGAAAGCACGAGCGGCCGCTGGTGACCATAGCGCTCCTGCAATGCCGCAAGCACACGGAGCTGCCGCTGATGCGCCACCGTGTCGTCATGCTGTTCGCCTAAGAAAACCACTTCGACGGCGCCGGTTGCCTGCAGTAGCTGTTCCCACGAGGCCGGCTGCCCGTCGGCTGTGAACAGTCCGGGCTCAGGCACCTGAGCCCGAGCTATCAGCGCCACAAACAGGCTTCCGATCAGCAGGATAGCATACCTCATAATCTCCTCCCATGATGACGTCGTTGTTTCTTTACCGGGATGGTATTCCTTTTGGCTTCTACACCGGAATGGATACCCGTGCGGTGCCCTTCGTTCACGTACAACTCGTCTACCAGCATCGCCAGCAACTCCGGCTCTTCCTGAGCCAGTTGTTCGACAAGCGGCACAAAGCGCTTCAGCCGCTCCCGGTCCAGGCTGGTTTTTTCCCGGTAGCGATCTTCCAGCAATGCGATGGCCCGTTCGGCTACCCGCTCTGCGACGGCTTCGGGCGTGGGCAAGGTTCCTTTTTCGAGCGGGATATCATACTGACGGGCAATGGCCCGAAGCCGTCCCTCTTCCAGCGGAGTCGCCAGCACAATCGTCGTACCGGCCTTCCCCACGCGTCCGGTGCGGCCTGACCGGTGCACGTAATACTCCGGATCCTGCGGCACGTCGTACATGAAGACGTGGCTCAGGTCCGAAATATCAATACCCCGTGCAGCCACATCCGTGGCCACCAGAAACCGAAGCTGGCCCCTCCGCAGACGGTCCATGAGACGCTCCCGTTGCTTCTGGGGCAGATCGCCCGTAATCGCGTCAGCATTGTAGCCATAGTTTTTGAGAAATTTCCCCAGATACTCAACGTCCCGCTTCGTGTTGGCAAAGATGATGGCCGATTCTGGATTTTCCAGTTCGATAAGCTGCACGAGCACCCGGTCTTTTTCCATAGGAGGTACGATAAAATAGCGGTGCTCGATAGTCTCGGCGGCGATCCGATCAGTGCTCAGTGAGACAAAGGCGGGATCTTTCAGAAACTCCTGGGCCAGCGCCTGCACACGCGGTGGAATCGTAGCGCTGAACATGGCCGTATTCCGCTCGTGGGGCAGATAGCGTTTGAGCTGGCGCATGGCCGGATAAAACCCCATGGAGAGCATCTCGTCGGCCTCGTCAAAGACGAGAACCTTCAAGGCGCCCAGGCGGAGGGCCCCCTGTTCGATCAGATCCAGGATGCGGCCGGGCGTCCCGATCACCACCTGCGCGCCTTGTGCCAGCGCTTTGAGCTGCGGACCGTAGCGCACGCCTCCATAGACGAGCACGGCCCGAAGCGACCGCGCCCCTGGAACGCCCGCTTTCATCTGCTCGAATGCCTCAAAGATCTGCCGGGCCAGTTCGCGCGTGGGCGTCAGGATCAGCGCCTGCACCTGCCCCCGGGAAGCATCCAGGCGTTCAAACAGTGGCAACAGAAACGCGCCGGTCTTGCCCGAACCGGTCTGCGACTGGACGATCACATCCTGTCCTTTCAGCAGGTAGGGAAGCGTTCGGCGTTGAACCGGCATCAACTCGGTCCAACCAATGGCGCGGACTGCCTGCTGCACCGGCTCCGGCAGCTCCTGCAAGGACACCTCCGGTAGCGGCGCGCCAGTAGCCTGTGAGGTCGCCGCCTCCTGTTTTTTTTGCTGCGCACGGCGGGTTAGATCGATAACTGTCGTGTAGGACGAGCGAACCGGTTCTTCGGACATTTTCCCTTTTGTAAATGATTGCACCAAAACAGATGCGGCGGCCCGGGGCCGCCGTCTTCCTCCCAACGCCGAAGCTTACCGGTTCGATCCAGAACGGCCTACATGGCCATACCGCCGTCTACGTGCAGCACGTGCCCGGTAATATAGCTGGCAGCAGGGGAAGCCAGAAACAGCACAGCCTGCGCCACATCTTCAGGCGCACCCGGCCGCCCCAAAGGAATGCCCTGCAACATGGCCTGCCGGGCCTGTTCGGGTAAGGTGGCCGTCATGTCGGTCTCGATATAGCCGGGGGCCACCACGTTCACAGTAATGCCGCGGCTACCCAGCTCCCGGGCCAGACTCTTCGAAAAGCCGATGATGCCAGCTTTCGAAGCGGCGTAATTCGTCTGGCCTGGATTACCGACCACGCCGACCACGGACGAGATATTGATGATGCGGCCGCTGCGCTGGCGCATCATCGGGCGGTAGACCTGCTTGCAGAAGTTGAAAACGCCTTTCAGGTTAGCGGCCAGCACGGCATCCCAGTCGGCTTCACTCATGCGCAGCAGCAGGTTGTCCCGCGTGATGCCGGCATTGTTCACAAGCACGTCGATCTTTCCCCAGGCCTCCAGCACAGCGGCCACCACGCGTCCGGCCGCCTCGAAGTCGGCTGCATCTGCCTGGAAGGCCAGCACTTCGGTCCCGTCTTGCGCGAGCTGTGCTTTCAGGGCTTCGGCCTCCTGCACAGAGCTTCGATAGGTGAAGGCCACACGGGCTCCCGCGCGGGCAAATGCCTCGACAATAGCGCGTCCTATGCCGCGCGTGCCGCCGGTAACCAGTACAGACTGCCCGGAAAAATCAAACACCATGGCTCAGGGGATTTGCTGCAGTAGGGCTTCCAGTTCATCGGCCGTTCCGGCCGTAGCTACCTGCACCTTGCGGCCCAGCGTGCGCCGCACCAGACCAGTAAGCACATTCCCCGGCCCCACTTCCAGAAACGCGGTGATGCCATCGGCCTGCATGCGATGTAGCATCTGCGTAAAGCGTACCGGGGCCAGCATTTGTTCGACAAGCCGGGCCCGAATCTCCTCTGGATCGGTCGTGGGCACTGCCGTCACGTTCAGGTAAACCGGGCAGCGAGGGGGCTGCAACGGCACTCGGGCAATAGCCTCGGCCAGCCGCCGGCTGGCGTCTTCCATAAGGGGGGAGTGAAAGGCTCCGCTGACAGGAAGCTTTACCACTCGCCGAGCGCCGCGGGCTCGCGCTTTTTCGGCCGCCTGCTCCACGGCCGTCACCTCACCTGAAATCACCACCTGTCCGGGCGCATTGTAGTTGGCCGGTTGCACGAAGCCGCTCCCTTCCTCCCGAACCTCCTGGCAGAGCGTCTCCACAACATGGTCGTCCAATCCCAAGATCGCGGCCATCGCACCGGGCCGGGTGCGGCCAGCCTCAGCCATGAGCTGCCCCCGCAGGCGCACCAGTTGCAAACCATCCTCGAACGACAGCACCCCGGCCGCCGCCAGCGCACTGTA
>JALSJJ010000226.1 GCA_026989375.1 Rhodothermus sp. | reverse complement strand
AGATTGGGACGGACAAGGTGGACACGGAGGTGCCGTCGCCGGCTTCTGGGGTGTTGCAGGAGATTTTGGTGCCGGAAGGGGAGACGGTGGCCGTCGGCACCGTCCTGGCTCGCATTGCGACGGGTCAACCGGCGGCTACTGCTTCGCAAGAGGCGCCCACAGCACCGTCGGCCGCTGCGCACCGGTCAACAGTTGAGGCTGCAACTGCCCCGTCGAGCGCTTCGGGGGATGGTGCCCCAGCTCCGGCTGGACCAATCCCACGGCGTGGGCCGGATGGCCGGTTTTATTCGCCGCTGGTGCGCTCCATTGCCGAAAAGGAAGGCCTGACGCTGGAAGAGCTGGCCGCTATTCCAGGCAGCGGGCGAGGGGGACGGGTAACGAAGCAGGATATCCTGCAATACCTGGAAAAACGCAAGCAGCGGGTAGTGCGTCCGGCCGAGGTGCGTCCGGCAACGCCACCACCTGCGCCCGAACGTCCGGCAGCGCCGCGTCCGACTCCCCAGGTAGTAACCGGCACTTACGAGGGCCGGGTCGAGATCATCGAGATGGATCGGATGCGGCAACTGATTGCCGAGCACATGATCCGCTCGAAGCAGACCTCGGCCCATGTGACTTCGTTTGCCGAGGTGGACGTGACCAACCTGGTGCAGGTGCGCGCGCGCAACAAAGAGCGTTTTGAGCAGCGTGAAGGGGTGCGGCTGACCTATCTGCCTTTCTTCGTGCAGGCGGTCGTAGAGGCGCTCAAGGAACATCCTTGGTTGAATGCTTCGGTTGAAGGTACCCGTATCATTGTCAAAAAAGACTTTCACATTGGGATCGCCGTGGCGCTGGGTACGACCGGACTGGTTGTACCGGTTATTCGCGACGCCGGACAGAAAAACCTGGTCGGGTTGGCACGAACCATTGCCGACCTGGTACAGCGCGCTCGGAGTAAGCAGCTACAGCCCGATGAGCTGCAGGGCGGCACCTTTACGATCACGAACGTTGGCTCGCTGGGCTCTCTGATGGGAACGCCCATTATTAACCAGCCGCAGGTAGCTATTCTGGCCACCGGAGCTATCAAAAAGCGACCGGTGGTGATTGAACATCCTGAGCTTGGCGATGTCATTGCGATCCGGCACATGATGTATCTCTCGCTGTCGTACGACCATCGGATCATCGATGGGGCCATGGCGGCCTCCTTCCTGCGCAAGCTGACCGAAGTGCTCGAGTCCATAGACCCCCATATGGAGCTGTAAGCGGCCACTTGTTAACGGATCATTACATTTGGACAGGGTGGATTTCGCGTGTTCCGGCGTTAGCTTCCCGGAGTTGAGTACCGTGCGGGATTTCCGGATGTATGGAGCACGCTGTTGGCTGGAGGTTGCTGCTGCAGCATTTGCCGGTGGCGGCGGCAGTGGTTGATGCGGCGCTGCGCTACCGGGCGGTCAATCCACAGTGGTGTCGGACGTTTGCCCTGACCGCCGAGGAGGTCGTCGGACAGTCCCTTCTGACTTTTTTTGAAGACGAAGAAGAATACTGGCAGCGAACGATCCGGCAGGTGCTGGAGGGAGCGCCAGTGGTAGGGGCAGAAGCCGGGTTACGGCGTCGTGGAGGCCCGACTTTCTGGGTGCGCTGGTGGGCGCAGAGCTGTGTTCTGGAAGACCAAAGAGGGGTGATCCTGGTGTTTGAGGATCAAACCGAGAAGCATCGGACCCGCGAAGCCCTGGAAGCTTCCCGGCGGCTATTAACCCGCATTCTGTCCTGTTCGCTGGAAGGCATCATGGTATTGCGTCCGGTGTATCACCCGGACGGAAAGATCGTCGACTTTGTATGGCTCCTGGCCAATCCGCGCGCCCACGCGCTGCTCCAGCAGCAGGAGTTGACCCATCATCGGTTGCGCGAGACACTCCCGGAGAAGACCCTGTGTGGCTTTTTTGAGGCCTGTGTGCAGGTTATGCAGAGCGGCACCCCGCTTCAGCAAACCTTCCGCTTTCAGCAAGGAGTCCGTTCTGTCTGGCTGGAGATGACCGCGACCCGCTTGGACGAAGGGGTGGCTGTTATCTTTCGGGATGTGACCGAGGCGCGTGAGGCCGAAGCCCAGCTTCGAGAGCGAGAGCGTCTGTTTCGGCTGCTGGCGGAGAATATGACCGATCTGGTAGCCCTGCACGCTCCTGATGGTCATTTCGTGTACGTCAGTCCTTCTGCAGGGCGCATTGTCGGATACGCACCTGAAGAACTGATCGGGCAACAGCCTGAAGCTTTCTGGCATCCCGAAGATCGTAACCGGCTACAATCCCTGGTCCAGCAGGTGGGTACCGGGACGCATCCAGGGACTCTGGTCTATCGTTTCCGGCACAAACAGGGATTCTATCGGTGGCTGGAGACGCATGTGCGGGCCATTCGGGACGAAGCAGGACGCGTAGTGCAACTGCAGAGTAGCTCGCGCGATGTAACCGATCGGGTGCAGGCCGAACAGGCTCTGGCTCGTTCCAACGAGACGCTTCAACAGCGGAATCGTGAATTGCAGGAATTTGCCTATATGGCGTCGCACGACCTGCAGGAACCGCTGCGGAAGATTCGTGCTTTTGCCGAGCTGCTCAAGGAAGAGTATGCGCCCCTGCTGGACGATGAGGGGCGCTACTACCTGGATCGTATGCAGGATGCCGCCACGCGCATGTCTCGCCTGATTGAGGATTTGCTGACGTTTTCGCGGGTTACGACGCAGGGCCGGCCGTTTGAGCGGGTCGATCTGCACGCTATCCTGCAACAGGTGCTGGCTGATCTGGAAGTGCGCATTGCGGAAACGGGAGCGCAGGTGCATGTCGAGGGTCACTGGCCCGTGGTAGAAGCCGATGCCACCCAGATGCGGCAACTCCTTCAGAACCTGATCGGGAATGCGCTCAAGTTTCATCATCCTGACCGTCCACCCGAGGTCTGGCTCCGAGCGAGTCTGGAAGGCGACGACGCGGAAACCTCGTGTGTCATTGAGGTGCAGGACAACGGAATTGGTTTTGATGAAAAATACTTGGATCGTATCTTCTCTCCGTTCCAGCGGCTGCATGGGCGAGATCGCTATGCGGGCACAGGTATGGGACTGGCTATCTGTCGCCGCATTGTCGAGCGGCACCACGGACAGCTTACGGCCCGCAGCCGGCCCGGCGCAGGGGCTACGTTTATCGTCCGGTTGCCCTTGACACAACCACCGGGTGCTGTTTTTCCGCCATCTTCGACGATCCACGCATGAGCGCTACTGAACCGGTCGTTATCCTGCTGGCCGATGACGATCCCGACGATCGCCTGTTGACAATCCGGGCCCTCAAGCGGAGCCGCCTGCGTAATGAGATTTACACCGTGGAGGATGGCGAAGAACTCATGGACTACCTCTATCGGCGGGGCCCCTATGCCGATCCAGCACGCTCGCCCCGTCCCGGGCTGATTCTGCTGGACCTGAACATGCCCCGTAAGGACGGCCGAGAAGCCTTGCGGGAGATTAAGTCTGATCCAGCACTCTGGCGTATTCCCGTGATTGTACTGACCACGTCGAATGCCGAAGCCGATATTCTGCGCAGTTACGATCTGGGCGTGAATGCCTTCATTACTAAACCAGTCACTTTCGATGGACTGGTGCGTGCGCTGCAAGTGCTGGGCGACTTCTGGTTTGAGATCGTGCGACTTCCTTCAGTGGATTAATAGCGCAGATGAGAACCAAGCCACTGGACATTCTGCTGGTTGAGGACGATGAAGAGGATTATCATATCGTTCGCCGGCTTCTGAGCCGGGCCACTACGATTCAATGTACGCTCCACTGGCGGGCCAGTTATGAGGACGGGCTGGCTGCATTGCGGACGCAACCGTTCGATGTGTGCCTGGTGGACTATCGGCTGGGAGCGTACGACGGCCTGTCGCTGCTGCGGACGATTCGAAGCGAAGGAATTACGCTGCCCATCATTTTACTGACCGGCCAGGGAGATCTCCAGGTAGATCTGGAGGCAATGGCGGCTGGCGCCTGGGATTATCTGATCAAAGGACAGATCGATACCTCGCAGTTGGAGCGCACCATCCGCTATGCGGTGGAACGCCACCGGGCCGAAGAACGCATCCGGGAACAGGCTGCCCTTTTGGATGCGGCCCGCGATGTGATTATGGCTGTCGATCTGGATGGACGGATTACCTATTGGAACCGAAGCGCCGAGCAACTCACCGGAAAAAAAGCAGCGGCCGTACTGGGACGACCGGTCTGGGAGGTAATGGATGGCCTGGATAGGGCACTGCTCCAGGAAGCTTTTCGCGCGGTGCAGACCGAAGGGGTCTGGAATGGAACGCTACGCTTGCATAAGCACGACGGTGAAGATGATCGGCTGCTGGAAAGCCGCTGGACGCTGGTACGTGATGCATATGGCCAGCCTCGTTCCGTGCTGATGATCAGTACGGATGTGACGGAGCGACGCCAGCTCGAACAACAGTTTCTGCGGGCGCAGCGCATGGAGAGCATCGGTCGGCTGGTCAGCGGAATGGCCCATGACCTCAACAATCTGTTTGTGCCCATTCTGCTGGGCGTGCGTATGCTTTCTCAGGATACGCTGGATCCCGAAAAACGTGCGCGTGCGCTCGGCATGATCCAACGCAGCGCCGAGCGCGGAGCTGATCTGGTACGTCAGGTGCTGGCTTTTGCCCGAGGCATGGAAGGAGAGCGGGCGCTGCTGGACGTGCGCACCATCGTGCAGGAAGTGGCGCATCTGCTGCAGGAGACCTTTCCCAGTACCATACGCCTCGAAATACAGGTGGATGACGCGCTGTGGTCCGTGCAGGGAGATGCCACGCAGCTACAACAGGTGCTCATGAACCTATGCGTCAATGCGCGAGATGCCATGCCTGATGGCGGGCACCTGCTGCTGGCGGCTGAGAATGTCAGAGTAGACGAACCCTATGCGCGTCGGGTGCTGGAAGCACGGCCAGGCCCATACGTTCGTCTCACGGTCAGTGATACAGGCACAGGCATTCCGCATGATATTCTCGACAAAATCTTTGAGCCTTTCTTTACGACGAAGCCGGTGGGCAAGGGGTCGGGGCTGGGGCTTTCTACCGTGTACAGCATTGTGCGCAGTCACGGCGGCTTTATCAACGTGTACAGCGAGCCCGGGCAGGGTACCACGTTTCGGGTGTATTTGCCGGCTGCTCCCCAAGTCGAAGCCACAGCGGCCGAGGTGGAGACTCCGACCTACCGGGGAGCCGGCGAGGGCATACTGCTTGTCGATGACGAGCCTTTTGTGCTGGAAGCGGCTCGTGAAGCCCTGGAACAACTGGGCTATCGGGTTTATCCAGCCACACAGGGGCGAGAAGCACTTGAGCAACTGGAAGCCCACGCGGCCGATATTCGTGCAGTTATTACGGACCTGGTAATGCCTGAAATGGACGGCCTGGCGCTGATTCGGGCAATCCGAGAGCGATGGCCAGAACTCCCTGTGGTGGCATCCAGCGGGTTGCACGGGGGACGTGCCGAAGCTGCGCGGCAGGCCGGGGCGCGCGCTTTCCTGCATAAGCCCTATACGGCTGAGAAGCTGGCGGCCATCCTGCATCAGGTACTCTGCAGACAGGCCAGCTAACACAAGAAACGGCCTGCTCGACCGAGCAGGCCGCCGTTGACCATGACGAAGGAGGCCGCACTAAGCGTCGCTTCCTTTCTCCCTGTCGTCTGAAGCCTGGCCGTCCGTAGATGGGAAAAAGCCGCGTCGCGGAGTCAGTACGTTGTCTACCAGTCCGTATTCCTTGGCTTCGAGCGCGCTGAGCCAGAAGTCCCGGTCGACATCCTGAGCGATGCGCTCTTTGGGTTGTCCTGTATGAAAGGCCAGGATGTCATTCAAACGCTCCCGCATTTTGAGGATCTCGCGGGCGTGAATTTCGATGTCGGTCGCCTGGCCCTGCACACCGCTCATCCAGGGCTGGTGGATCATAATGCGGGAGTTAGGCAGGGCTGCGCGTTTGCCTTTGACACCGGCCGCCAGCAGCACAGCTCCCATTGAGGCGGCCAGGCCTACACAGATGGTGGCCACCGGCGGCGCTACATATTGCATGGTGTCGTATACCGCCAGGCCGCTATCAATGGAGCCGCCCGGGGAATTGATGTAGATGTTGATGTCACGCTCCGTGTCTTCGCTGGCCAGCCAGAGTAGCTGGGCTACAACCAGGTTGGCAATCTGGTCGTTGATTGGCGTGCCAATGATGACGATACGCTCTTTCAGCAGGCGGCTGAAGATGTCATAAGCTCGTTCCCCTCGCGTGGTCTGCTCAATCACAATGGGGACCAGCGCGCCGACCGGATACTGTTGGAATGGCCCGCTGTAAATCCCGGAGGGGAGCGTCAGATGCTGTGAGAACTTCAGAAAATCCTCTACAAGTTTGCGGTCGGACATTGCCGTCTGGTCTCTGGTCAGGTTAGCAGGACTTGGACAGGCATTCGCTCCTACCGAACGTCTCACTCAGGGTTCCGGGCTTCGGTCGCTTCCTGGCGGGCTTGCAGACGTTCGAGGTAAGCCGCCCGGTCCAGCTCTTCAAGCTGAAATTGTCTCTGGAGCGTATCGAACACCTTCTGGGTCAGCAACCGCCGCCGGAGTTGGTGCATCAGCTCTGGCACCGACTCATAAAACTGGCGCAGTTGCTCTGCGCTCAGGTTGCTGTCTGCATCGACCTGGGCTTCAAAGAAAGTCTGCAGATCCTCGTCGGTTACTTCCAGGCCGAAGGTTTCTACCACTTTGTCAAAGATAAACATCCAGCGCGCCTGTTGTTCGGCCAGGGCGCGGTTGGCATGCCGAAAGGCCGTCTCATCGAAATCTGCAGGAAGTCGGCCGTTATTGCGCCGGCGCACGTCTTCGACAAACTCGTCCAGCACCATCTCTACGGCAGATTCCGGCACCGGAATCGGATGCAATTCCAGCAGCCGGTTCATCATTTCCTGTTCCAGCAGCTCCCGGGACTCCCGATCCCAGCGTTCCTGCAATTCTTTGCGGACCAGTTCGCGTAGGCCGGCTTCGTCGGAAGCCTGTCCGCGTGTGATTTTCTGGATGAAGTCGGCATCGAGGGCAGGCAGCTCGCGCCGTTTGGTTGCCCGCACGTGTATTTCGTAGCGGTGCGTGTGGACAGGCTCACCGGAAGCTTCGTCGCCATGTGGCAGGTCGACGCGCACCGTTTCGCCTGCCTTTTTGCCCAGCAGGGCCTGGCGGATTTCCTCACGGAGGCGGGGGTCGTCGAGGAAAAACGAGACGCCCTCTTCTTTCTCGCCGATGAGGGGCGTGCCCGTTGCTTCGTCCAGACGCTGCATGTCAACGACGGCGTAGTCCTCGGCTCCTAAGGGCGTGTCGGCCGGAAGATCGACCAGTTCGGCCTGGTCCTTCTGCAGGCGTCGGATTGTTTCCTCGACCTCTTCGTCAGTAACCTGGTGAACCAGGTGGGGAAGGGTCTCTCGGTCGAGGGGCTTCAATTCGAATTCAGGGCGTACGCCGAAGCGAAGCACCGCATGCAAATCGGTGTCCGGCTTGTAGTCCAGGCGGAGCACTCGAGGACGACCGACTACCTTGTAGGTGCCGGAGTTCAGAACCGCTTCTTCGAGCGCTTCGCGCACCTTCCGCTCGGCCAGCTCCAGCGCCACCTCGTCGCCATAAAGTTTTTTAATGAGCGACAGGGGGGCTTTGCCGGGACGGAATCCTTTGAGCTGAACGCGTCCGCGCAGTTGACGCAGTATCTGGTCCAGTTCGGGCTGCAATGCTTCAGCAGGAACGTGAATAGTCAGTTCGTATTCGACCGGACTGATCGCTTTGATTTCGGTTTGCATGCTGGAAAACGTTGACGATACCTGGGGTCTTCGCTACGAAAAAATCGCCGATCCGAAGCTGGCCCGACGATCGGCTCCCTTTAAATCGGGGGCATTATCTCGGGTTCCGTTTCAGAAATCGAGACCTACCGAGAAGTAGAAGCGTCGCTTGAGAAAGCGCCGGCCATCGAACGGCCAGGCGAAGTCAAACCGGAAGGGGAAACCCAGCATAATGGTACGCAGGCCCAGCCCGCTGGCTATCCGTACGTCGTCGAGCACCTGCACGCCACTTTCGTTTTTCCGGAACAAGTTCAGGCGACGGTTAGAGGGACTGCCCCATACGGCGCCTACGTCCAGAAAGGCCGTGCCTTGCAGGTTATAAAGCGGAAGTAAGGGGAGTGGACCGGGCAGCAGGGCAGCAATGAGTGGAAAGCGAAATTCGGCGTTAAACAACCCGAAATAGGAGCCCTTGAGCGTGTTGATGTGGGTGGCACGCAAGGGGAGCACTGGCGTGGCAAAGACGAAGTCGGTCAGGTCTTCTATAGGGAAGCTGTCAAAGCGTCGATTGATCCAGTTTTCCACGCCGGCCGAGTAGAAAAGCTGGGGATTTGGGCCAAACGAAGCGCCACCGGCCAGGCGGAAGGCAAAGCGATAAAGCCCGCGTCCGAAGGCTGTGTAGGTGCGTAGATCGGCCAGCAGGGTCACAAAGCGGATCTGACGACCATATAGCAGATTGCCCGGGCTGCCGGCAAGCTGGACAGCCAGACGGTGACCGCCAATGGGTGCCAGCAAACCCGGAACGCTTACGTCACGGGTGTAGGTGATTGACGGATAGATAAGCGTACGGGTGATTGGTGGTTGCGTCAGGTTCCCGATGTCGGTCCGATTGACGCCCATGTAGGATAGACCGAAGTCAAATCGTTCGAATTTATTGAGCGGATAGCTGGCTCCCAGGTTTACCCCATAATGGCGATAGCGGTAGAGGGTACGCAGGGTATAGTCTGGAAGAAGCCGGGCCACATGGTAGACGGCGATCGTCCAGTCGGTTCGCCGGGGCAGGTAGCTGTAGGCAATGAGGTAATCGGAATTGCGCAGATCGACCAGCAAGTTGGTGGCGGCCCAGATGCGGTGGTTGCCCAGCATGTCGCTGAACATCATCTGCGTAACGCTCTGAACGCCGTAGAGCATGTCGTAGCCGGCTGTGCCATAGACCAGATCGGGCGTGAAGTACAGGCGATAGCGGCGGGGGCGATAGCGGCCGTTTTCATCCACGTTATGGCGGGGGGCGAAAGGATCGGATGTATAGGAGGAGGTAGCAGGAGTGGGACGGGCTTCCTCGAAGGCCGAGCTAAATACATAATTGCGAAAGTCCACCCGTAGCGTGCCGTAGCGGGCAGAATCAGGTGTTTCGGTAGGACGGTCCGCGCCGATGAGGCTGGCCGCTGCGGTGGTGGTAAGCAGTGGGGACGCTGCGCGTAGAGGCCGGGAAGCATCACGCAGGAAGGGATTACGCTGACGCAGTGCCTCCGAGGCCAGCGCCAGGGCCGGAGCAGGTTGTGATGTTCGGCGTAGACGCCGCTGGGCCCAGACAGTGGGGGTCAATGTGTCGGAGGCCAGGCGACGTGCAAAGGGATTTTTGATCAGATAGATAGAGGGTACGCCGTCCCGCAGGCTGACGACGGCCGCTTTGTGTCCATCGGCGGAGAGGGAAACCTGCTGGATGCCCATCACTACGTTGGTCAGCGGCCGTTCGGCGCCGGTGCGCAGATTCTTTTCGTACAGGTTAGGAATCCCGTTACGGTCTGAAATAAACAGGAGGCGGTCAGGATCGCTTCCGAAACGGCCGCTGCGATCGTCCCAGGGCTCGGTGGTTGTCAGCCGTTCGATACGCACCGGGTCAAGATAAAGCAGATAGAGGTCGTAGCCTCGGCTCAGATGAGCGGTCAGGTCGAAGGTGCCGGCGCGATAGCGGCCAGGCTCCACATAGTCGCCTCGGTCGCTGTGGAACACCAGGGCCTGGCCATCGGGCCGCCAGGACGGTTCGTGATCGCTAAAGACATCGTTGGTGTAGTTGATCGTTTCTCCGGTGCGCAGATCCAGCACGTAGATATCGCTCTGCGCCTGTTGGGTGCCTGCAAAAGCAATGCGACGGCCGTCCGGACTCCAGGCCAGCGACAGGATCTGCTCGACGCCCGGAATACGGTAACGGACGTGGGCGCCGGTTTCGACATTGATTACGGCGATGACATCGGTAGGACCGCTCTTGACGGCCAGCGCCAGGAAGCGACCATCCGGGCTCCAGGTAAGGCCGGGCGTCAGAATACGCAGGCTCTCAAAATCAGGACTGCTCTGGCCTGCTACCAGCCGACGGAGGATTTTGCCGTCGTTGGCGCTGGCCAGGTATACATCGAACAGTCCGTGACGGTTGGTGATGAAAGCGATACGGTCGCCCTGAGGCGAAAGCGCAGGACTCGTGTTGTAGGAACCTGCGTTGTGGGCCGTCAGCAGGGGACGGCCAATGTCGTCAAGTGGCTCACGAGCCGTTAGCTCCGGATAGTAAATTTCACGCAACGCTTTGTGCCAGCGCTCCGATAGCTCACGTAGCGACAACCCCGTTGCCTGTCGGATGCCAGCCTCGACCGAGTGGGTCAGGCGCACCCGCTGGAGAATCTCGGCGATTTTTTCCCGGCCGTACTGCTCGGCGATGTAATCCCAGACGCTCTGGCCACCTCGGTAAGCAAAGTAGCCCGAAAGGTAAGGAATCGGTGCAAGATGGTCGTTCAAAATAGCCTCCCGGACGTACATGTCGGCGTTGGTATCCCAGCCCAGCGCAGCATATTCCGCCAGGCCTTCGTTGAACCAGAGCGGCAGCACCAGTTGCAGGTTGTTCTGTAGTATCGACTGGAGCGAACCGCCATAGAACATGTCGTTCAGGACGGCATGGACCAGTTCGTGATGGACTACCCGGCGATAGTCCCGGTAATCACCCATGAACGGGACAGCAATGCGGTTCTTATAGAGTTCGGTGACGCCCCCAATGCCTTCGCTGTAGTCCGGCAGATCTACTGCATTGGTGACGGTGAAGTCATGATGGCTTTGATAGACCAGGATGGGAATACGGTCGGCAATCTCGTATTGAAACAGCGCCACCAGTTGTCGGTAGGCGGCCTCAGCTACTTCCGCTGTGAAGCTGGCCAGTTCGTACCCGCCTTCGTAATAGTAGATGTCGAAGTGTTGTGACTGGATGTAGTACCAGGTAGGGGTTCGGTAGTGCACTTTGTTTTTGCCAAAGCGAAAGTACTGAGCCTGTGCGGCCGGTACGGCCGAAACGAGCAGTAGCAACCCCACAAAGCATCCGAGCCGCATGACAGCCAGAAGGGTGGTGGGAACCCTTCGGATTGTAGGCAAGCCAGATCGTTAAGTTCCGTTGAACCGCTCAGGCACGGATCCACCGCAGTAGCTCACGCAACGAAGGCTTTTGGCCATAGGAAAGAATGCCAATGCGGTAAATACGCGCACTGAGCCAGATAGCACCCAGAAAGCCGGCTACCAGCAGCAGATAGGCCAGAACGGCTTCCCCGAAAGTGGCGCTGCCAATGGCAATGCGTACAATCATCAGGATGGGTGAAAAGAATGGCACCAGCGACAGACCGATCGATAGGGGCGCATCGGGATTTTCAATCACATAGGTAATAAACAGAATGGGAATGACAATCAGCAGCATGAGCGGTAGCATCAGGCTCTGCGCATCCTGTTGCTGCTCGACAGCCGAGCCGACGGCTGCAAACAGGCTGGCATACAGCAAATAGCCTCCCAGGAAAAACAATACAAACCAGAGAATCAACATCGGATCAACAGAAGGGAGGGTGATGTTGGCCGCCTGAAGCAGGTCACGGGTAGAGGCACTGGCCGGAAGATTGAGCTGCTGGGGATCAATAAAGTGGGCGATGATCGGACCGGCCGCTGTAGCACCAGCCAGGAACAACAGTCCCCAGAGAGCAAACTGTACCAGTCCCATCGCTCCAATGCCCAGCACCTTGCCCATCAGGAGCTGAAACGGCCGTACTGATGAAACGATCAGTTCAACCACCCGGCTGGTTTTCTCCTCGATGACGCCCTGCATCACCAGGCTGCCGTAGGCCAGCGTAGCGCCGTAGATGATGAAGCCCATGAGGTAACCGATGATGGAGAAAAATACGGTGCCGTCCGCTTCTGTGCCGGTCTCCAGCAGCCGATACTGGCGCAGCGATACCTCGGCCCGAAGCGCGGTCACCAGTTCGGGAGGTACCTGCAACCGTTCCAGTCGGACTTCCCGGACAGCTCGATTGATCAGGCGCTCAAGCTGGCCCTGGAAGCTCAACCCCAAACTTCTTTCAACGTAGAGTTCGGCCGTTGCGTTGCCATCGATCAGACCCGCTGGCAGGATCAGATAGCCATCATAGCGTCCCTGCTGGACAGCTACCTGCAGCGAATCGACGGGCAACGTCACAGCTTCCAGACGGAGCGTAGCCGGAGCGTACTCTTGAATGCGGGGCAGTAGGATACCGGTAGCATCGACCACGGCCAGATGACGCGTGTTGTCCCGACTGCCCAGATAGCCGATCAAAGCGGGCAACAGCGCCAGCGACAGCATGATGATGGGCGCCAGCAACGTGGTCAGCAAAAACGTGCGCGTACGCACGCGCCGAAGAAATTCGCTTTGCAGAATAATCCAGACTTTATCCATGGGACGTTTCGGTCGATGCGGTCTGGGCACGGACTACTTGTTTGAAGATTTCACTCAGCGGTGGTTCGGTCACCTCAAACCGGTACAGCTCACGCACGTGGGACAGGGCGGCTTCCAGCACCCGCCGGGGCGGTGTGCCGTTGCAGAGCACCAGCTCAACGCGGTGATTTGTGCGGCTGAGCAAACGGATAGCTCCCTGCTGTATTAGCGGTTCGAGAAAGGCTCCGTCTCCGTCGAACTCTAAAACAACCGTGTTGCGGCCAAATCGTTGTTTGACTTCTCGCAGGGAGCCGGCCAGCAGAATGCGTCCCCGGGCAATCAGACAGATGTCGTCACAGAGTTGCTCGACCTGTTCCATGCGATGTGAGGCGAACAGAATGATGCGGCCGGCCTCCTTGAGCTCCAGCACAATGTCTTTCAGCAACTCCGCATTGAGCGGGTCCAGGCCACTGAAAGGCTCGTCCAGGATGAGTAGACGCGGCTGGTGTTGAATAGCTGCAATGAACTGCAGCTTTTGCTGCATGCCCTTTGAAAGGGCTTCCGTCTTATGGTGGCGCCAGCGTGCCAGGTCCAGGCGTTCCAGCCAGGTGCGGGCACGCCGTCGGGCTTCCCCAAGGGAAAGCCCCTTAAGGCGTCCAAGGTATACGAGCTGTTCTTCTACCCGCAGCTTTCGGTAAAGGCCACGTTCTTCGGGTAGGTAGCCCATAAGTGCCTGGCTCCAGGGGCCAACGGGCCGTCCTTCAAAAAGGATGCGACCTTTATCAGGCAGCAGGATGGCAGCAATCATTCGAATGGTGGTAGTCTTGCCGGCACCGTTGGGGCCCAGCAATCCCAGGATGCGTCCGGGCGTAGCCGTGAACGAGGCCCGATCGACCGCGACGGTGGTCCCATAACGCTTTGTAACCTGATCGACAACAAGCATGGATTGATCGGCCGGGTCTGTGTAGGCGGTTCGTTCTACGAAGGCACTGCTGAAAAGATACAGGAGATGGGCGGTGCTTACAACAGCGGAAGCGTAGCAGGGGGGATAGGAATCAGGTATTCTTCAGCAAGCACATCTTCGTGAACGCCCAGCAGGCCTGTGCCGCGAAAATCGACGGCCACATACGAGCCGACCACCTGTTTGACTTCGCCGATACCATAATAAAGAGGCATCGGACCATAGTACACCAGTTGCCCTTCTTTCAGCTCCTTTTTCTGGCGGGCCCGTCGATGGTAAGCCGGCACAACGGGTAACAACTCCAGGCGATACGGGCTGGCACGCCGTCGATTTTGCGCAGGTTCGCGTATTGGTTTCTGGCTCATAGCTCCGTAACATGGGCTATGTCCTGTCAACGTTCAACGCCATGGGAGAGACCCGGTTCGTAGAAACCCGTTTGCACAATTTTCTGTTAACATGCGTGTACTTCACAAGTAGATATTGTAACTTTGCCCGAACCCTTTCCCTTCTGCGTGCAGGGTTTGTTGAACCGAGCCTCACCATGCGTAAGATCAAGCCATTAAGCGAACGATGACCTACTATCGTGAAAAAATGATCGACCGTCAGGTCGGGCGTAATGCGGAGTTGTTTGCGCAGGCCATTGCCCGACTGGAGTCTCCAGAAAAGCGCTATCCGTATCTGCGCATTCTGGTGAGTTTGATTGAACAGGCGCATCCCGAGTGGAATCAGGCTCCTAACAAGGACCGCCAGATCGCCCAGCTGGTCTATCTGATGAGTAAGGGCCAGCTGGATATGGACGAAGTGGCTGAAGTGGTGCGTGTTCGGGATGAGGAACGAGGTTATTTCTATGATAGTGAGCGGGCGCGTTAGGGCTTACACCAGGCGTTCTGGGTGTTCCCGAATGAAGCGGGCCCAGTTGGTATAGCGTGGGGTGGTGTGCAGACGCGTCCGATGTTGCCAGTGACATACGGCCACGGCCAGCGCATCGGAAGCGTCGAGCGCCAGGCGAGTGCTCTGGGCGGGCAGTTCAAGGAGGGCCTGCACCATGAATCGCACCTGCTCCTTGGTGGCGTTGCCCCGACCGGTAAGCGCCTTTTTGACCTCTTTGGGCGTATATTCGACGGTTGGAATCTGGCGGGTCAGGACGGCCAGCATAGCGGCTGCCTGGGCGCGTCCCAGTTTCAACATGGATTGGGGGTTGCGTCCGTAAACCGGCATCTCCAGCGCGCACTCGTCAGGCGCGTAGCGCTCTACGACAGCTCCGATCTGCTCGAATAGCTGGAGCAGGCGGAGCGGATGCGCCATCTGCCCGTCCAGATGAATCACATCGACGGCCAGCACGCGCGCACGCTCGCCGGAGACGGCCAGCACCCCATAGCCTGTGTGGCGCGATCCTGGGTCGATGCCCAGGATAACCAGGGCGTTCGCATGTTCAGGAGATGGCGGCAAGGGTCGCCTCGTCGAAGTTGAGGGTTGTGTAGACGTTCTGCACGTCCTGGTGCGCTTCGAGTGCTTCCAGCAGGGCCACCACCTTTTTGGCCTCTTCGGGAGGCAGCGTTACGGTCGTGGTGGGGATGCGTTGCAGGCCAGCTTCTACGGGTTCAATCCCGGCTTTGCGCAAGGCCTCCAACACTTCGGAAAATGCTTCGACCGACGTGGTAACGACAAAGGTGTCGTCGTCGCGCGTAAGGTCCTCTGCACCGGCTTCGGCTACCAGTTCAAACAACGCCAGCTCGTCGCGACCTTCGGCCGCAATCTCAATGATGCCCTTGCGCTCAAAGAGATAGGCGACCGAGCCAGGTTGTCCCAGGCTTCCGCCCGCCTTGGTAAACAGATGGCGGATTTCGGAGACGGTCCGGTTGGTGTTATCGGTCAGCGCTTCGATAAAGACGGCCACACCGCCAGGGGCATAGCCCTCGTACGTAACCTCCACATAGTCTTCGCCCTGAATTTCCCCGGTGCCGCGCTTGATGGCGCGCTCAATGTTTTCTTTGGGCATGTTCTCGGCTTTGGCCCGCTCAATGGCCTGTGCCAGGCGGGGGTTTGCTTCAGGATCGCCGCCGCCTTCACGGGCCGCCACAATGATGTCGCGTGAGAGGCGTGCCCAGATTTTCGACTTCCGGGCATCGACGACCGCTTTTTGCCGCTTGACCTTCGACCACTTATTATGTCCGGCCATTGTTGCTGCTTACCGCTTGGTTGGACACCAGGCGAAAAACGCAAGGCAGGCGCTTGCGGGTTCCCACCAATCCCTCAAAGAGCCAATAGCTTGCGCACCGCATGCAAGGCTGCAAGAATGTGCTTAGCGGCATGCGTGAATAAAACGCGTTCTTTGGGGTCACCACGACAGTACCCTGTCGACCTTCGCAAAAAAGCCACGGTGTCCTGCCAGAGGGGTGGCGGAATCGAACAGAAATTCCGATCTTCTAAGGTGCGACGTGTTAGCGCTTTCATCCACGGATATACGCTGCCATGCCTTCGTTTCAGTTCGCCTGGCTCGATCTGGCTGCTGTCGGCCTCTACGTGGTCTTCATTGTGTGGCTGGGGCTATACCTGGCCCGCCGTATGGAAACGGCCGATGATTACTTTCTGGCAGGGCGTTCGCTCACCTGGTGGCTGATTGGTTTTTCGCTGTTTGCCTCGAACGTGTCGTCCAGCACATTGCTCGGGCTGGCATCGAGCGCTTACGGCAGTGGCATCTCGGTTTACAACTACGAGTGGATGGCTGCGCTGGTGTTGATCTTTTTTGTGATTTTTATTCTGCCGTTCTATTTACGTACGCGCATCTACACCATCCCTGAATTTCTGGAGCGGCGTTTTGACGGACGTGCACGCATGTACTTCTCCGGGTTGCTCATTGTGCTCAACATTATGGTCGATACGGCCGGTGCGTTGTACGCGGGTGCACTGGTGGTGCAGATCCTTTACCCGGAGGTGCCCATATGGTTGGCCGTTGGCATACTCGGGCTGCTGGCCGGGCTCTACACGGTAGCGGGAGGCCTGAAGGCCGTCATTTATACCGATGCCGTGCAGGCGGTGCTGCTATTGCTGGGGGCTGTGCTGGTTGCCGCGCTCTCGTTCAAGGCCGTAGGCTCCTGGGAAGTAGTAACGGCACAGGTTCCACCGAGTGATCTGAGCATCATTCGGCCGGCCAACGATCCCGTGCTGCCCTGGCCCGGACTGGTAACAGGCGTTTTTCTGCTGGGGTTCTATTTCTGGTGCACGAATCAGTTCATGGTGCAACGCGTGCTGGGGGCGCGCGACCTGAACCACGGCCGCTGGGGCTCTCTGTTTGCCGGATTGTTGAAGCTTCCGGTTCTGTTCATCATGGTGATGCCGGGTATCTTTGCCCGCATTCTCTATCCGCCCGAGCAGTATCCGATGCTGGCAGCCAACACCGATCTGGTGTTCCCGACGCTCCTGTTCGATCTGCTACCCATAGGTATTCGCGGACTGGTGATCACAGCCCTGGTGGCCGCTATCATGTCGAGCGTCGATTCAACCCTGAACTCGGCCTCGACGCTGGTTACCATGGACTTTATCCGCAAGCTGCGGCGCACCCAGAACAATCACGAACTGGTAGGGGCCGGACGCTGGGTAACGGCGGTCTTTATGGGGCTGGCTATTCTCTGGGCTCCGCAGATCGTGCGCTTTCCAAACCTGTGGACCTACCTGCAGGCTATGCTGGCCTACCTGGCGCCGCCGGTGGTCGCCTGCTTTCTGGTGGGCATCTTCTGGAAGCGGGCCACGCGCAAGAGCGCCTTTGCCGGCCTTGTGGTAGGGCATCTGGCCGCTGCCGTCTTTCTGGTGTTGAATCTGACAGATCGACTCATTGTACAGACCGGGCCACTTTCGCCCGAGCAGCAAGCGCTGGTAGCTGCCGGCGTGCCCGTCCTGCACTTCCTCTATCTTCCTCCGATCCTGTTGATGATCAGTGTGATCGCTATGGTGGTGACCAGCCTGTTGCAACCTCCTCCGGCGCCGGAAGAGGTCAAAGGGGTTACCTGGTCTCCAGAATTCTTCCGACAGGAGTCCCGCGAGCTGGGCGGCTTACCCTGGTACAAGAACTACCGCATACAGGCGCTGGGATTGCTTGGACTCATCGTGTGGATTCTGATCTGGTTTCGATAAAAAGGAGCTGAATTTTGGCCGAAGTTAACAGATCCACACGTTCTGGTTGTGTAACATGGGGCCGAATTGGCCCCAGAAATTGCACTCTGCAAAAGCGTATGCGCTACCTGCTAAGCCTGAGTCTGCTGCTTCTTCCAGCAACCCTCCTGGCCCAGGGCAAAATCAGTGGATTAGCTTTTGGAGATTTTTATTATATCGCCGGACATCATAACGAAGCCTTGAGGAACCAGAACGGCTTCTGGATTCGCCGCATTTACTTTACCTACGATCAGGAGCTGGACGACGACTTTGCGCTACGATTGCGGCTGGAGATGACGCATCCAGGCAACTTCACGGCAGGTAATGCGGTGCCTTTTGTGAAGGATGCCTATCTGAAATGGAAGTTAGACGATCAGCATGAGCTGTATCTGGGGATTTCGCCGTCGGCGCTGTTTAACCTGGTCGAGTCGGTCTGGGGCTACCGGCCGGTTGAAAAGGCGCCGGCCGATCTGCAGAAGCTGGGCTCTTCACGGGAGTTCGGTATAACACTACGCGGTAGGCTGACCGATGATGGAACGATACGGTATCATGCCACCTTTGGCAACGGGGAGGGGACAAAGTCGGAAGGGTACCGGGGCAAAAGAGCCGGGCTGGCCCTGCAATTCTTCCCGACAGAAGCCCTGGTGCTGGAGGCATATGCTGATTATGCCCGTACCGACGTCGGCGAGGTGCTGACCACCTGGCATGGCCTGGGGGCCTACCGGATCGAGACCTTCCGAATGGGACTGATTTACGAAGCGCAGCATGTACAGATGGTGGAAGAGGGCGACCGCGTGTTACGCTATGTGTCCGGTTTTGTCGTCGCACAGGCAAGCGAGAAGGTGAAGCTTTTCGGCCGAGCCGACCGGTTGTTGGATCCCAATCCGAAAGGCGCATCGATCGCTTATATTCCTCTGGCTCCTACTTCGAGGGCTACGCTCTGGATTGTCGGGTTGGATGTGGCTATGAATGACCGCGTGCACTTCATGCCGAACGTCGAGATAGTTACTTACGATGCAGACACCCTGAGCACGGACATCTTCCTGCGCTGGACATTTTACTTCAGGTTCTAAGCCTCGGCGCATGCACCTAAAAATCCGGTCGGGAAAACAGGTGGGGGTTATCTTTGGGGGGAATCCATAGGCTCCGGTATCCTCCAACGCAAACCCGATCGGTCAGATGATTACAACGCTGGATTACATCGTTATCGGTGTCTATTTTGCCGGGCTGATTCTGTTATCATACGTTATCGGGCGGCGTTTCCAGGGGCGGGCGGACTATTTTCTGGGAGGGCGCCGGATGCCTGTCTGGGCCATTGGTTTTTCCATTATTGCTACGCAGGCCAGCGTGATCAGCATGATCAGTGCGCCGGCGTTTGTGGCGCTGCGGGTAGGGGGAGGCCTCCAGTGGTTGCAGTACGAATTTGCGGTGCCCCTGGCCATGATTCCGGTGGCAGCCATACTGGCCCGGGCGTTTCATCGCGCAGGCGTGATTACCGTTTATGAATATCTTGAGCGACGTTTTGGTGCGGCTACTCGCCTGTTGTTCAGTTTGATTTTTCAGCTCAGCCGTAGTCTGGCCACCGGCGTCGCGGTTTATGCAGCGGCGATTCTACTTTCGACGATTCTCGAGACTTCGCTGCCGGTTTCGATCTTACTGGTCGGTGGCATCTGTCTGCTCTATACCACGATGGGAGGCATTGCCGCCGACATCTGGAGCGATGTGATTCAGCTCTTTGTGCTCTGGGCTGGTATTTTCATTGTGCTGGTGTATGCGGTCAAGGTAGGCGGTGGGTGGGAGCAACTGTTGGCCCATGTGCCGGCCGATCGGTTACAGGCGATTGATCTGACTGCGCACGGGCTGGGCGACGGCGCCACGTTTGGCTTCTGGCCTATGCTGCTGGGTGGCCTGTTTCTGTATACTTCCTACTATGGTTGCGATCAGAGTCAGATTCAACGCGTGCTTTCGACACCGGACGAGGATACAGCCCGGCGCACGCTTTTTATGAACGGCATCGGACGTTTCCCGCTGGTGCTTTCATATATCCTGGTGGGCCTGCTTTTTGCAGGCTTTGTACAGGCCGTTCCCTCGTTTACCGCCACCATTCCGGCTGATCATCCAGACTACATGATTCCTCTCTTTATCAAGCACTACGTACCGTCGGGTATTACGGGCATTTTGCTGGCGGCCATGTTTGCGGCTGTGATGTCGAGCATCGACTCGGCTTTCAACGCGCTGGCAGCCACCACGGTGCAGGATGTCTATGCGCGCTACGTGCGCCCCCGGGCCAGCGATCGGCATTATCTGAAGGTTTCTCGGTGGTTTACCGTCGGGTGGGGGGTGATCTGCACAGCGTTTGCGTTTCTGGCGGGCCGGGTGGCTCCGACCGTGATTGAGGGCATTAACAAGATCGGGTCGGTCTTTTACGGACCCATTCTGGCTGCTTTTCTACTGGCCATTTTGAGCCGACGGGCTACCGGAGCGGGCGTGATTGCCGGGCTGCTGGCCGGTGTGGGGGTCAACCTGGTGCTCTGGCTACGCTTTGAGGCGGAGGTCTCCTGGCTCTGGTGGAATGTAGCGGGATGTCTGGCAACGCTTACGGTTGCCTGGCTTTTCCGGGGACGCCATCCGGTCGCTACCGCTGAGGTCCACTGGGGACGTCAACTGGGGAAGGAATTACGGACGCACCGCTGGCTTTACGGGGGGCTGGTGCTGTATTTCGGGCTCATCGTGCTGGTTTCGGTGCTGCTGAGCCGCATTGTGTAAAACCGGCCTGGCCAACCTATCAGGAAGCCCGGGCCGCTTCGCGCTGGAGTGCTTCATAGGCCAGCCGGGCCAGGCCGCCGGCGATGTGCACGGTGCGTTCCGAAGGTTCTTCCTGCTCCAGTCGTTCTTTGATGGCTTTCGTTGAAGCCCGGAGCAGGTTGCGCGTAGCCGCTGTCGACAGTCCGAGAAAGCGGGCGATCTCATCCACCGAGCGGTGATGCTCGGCTTCCAGCACCACCGCATAGGCTGCCTCCATCAGGCTGGGCAGCCAAGTCAGCCGTTTGTGCTCGATCAGACCACGGGGACCGCCTGCCAGCTCGATAGCTTTGAGAAAGACCTGAAGCGCCCGATGATCCAGGTCAACCGGTTGGGGAAGAAGCTCTACGGGCATGGCTACTCCTGTTAGGTGGGTTCAATAGCTGTGGGTTGAGTGAGGGTTTGCAGGCGGGGACCAACGCGAATCAGGCCTGTCGGCGTAACTTCCAGCAGGTGGGTGCTGGTGTCATGTCCGCACAGGCGGCAGCCGTCGATGCGGAACAGCCGGACCGTCTCACCGATGGGCATGCGGTAGAGGCGAGCTTGCTGAGGGCTGGTAATGGGTTGTTTGGCCAACACCAGCGTGCCATCAAGGATATGCCCTACCGCATAGCCCCCGGCTGCTTCGGCCGTAAGCAGCTCGTGACCACTGCGCTTCTGAGAGACAAGCAGCGCCGTCTGGTGCCATTTTTTGAGAAACGTGAAGATCGGTCGTACCACGTCACGGGCCAGCATTTCGCGGGCTTCGTAAAGGCCGGTGATCGAGTCGATCACCACAGCCCGTACGTGGTAGGTTTTGATGGCATGTGCCAGCGTGTTGAACAGCGTGGGCAGATCCTGGGCCAGGATGGGGTGCGTGGCCGCATCGATCAGCACGATGCGATCTTCAAGGGCGGACCAGTCGGCGCCCATGGCGGCTGCCCGCGTGCGCAGTCCCATGGCTACGAAGGGCGCCGGGCTTTCCGTGCTCAGCAACAGGCACACCGAACCGCGCCGTGCCTGCTCCACGACAAATTGCTCGACCAGCAGGCTCTTGCCCGTATCGGCTACTCCGGTTACCTGCAGGATGGCATAGCGGGGTATCCCGCCCAGGGGTTTCTGTATCGGGCGGCCGTCCTGCCAGGCCGTTGTGAAAAACAGCGCGTCCAGGCCTTCGACGCCTGTGGGAATGCCTTCCAGCCTGGGAGCTTCGGTCGCTGCATGGCGCAGCGTGACCACCGCTTCCACCAGCGGTCCGGTAGATCCTGCCATAAAAGACTACCGGCTGTTTCAGGCCAGCCGGTAGCTTCCAACGCAGGACGACACGAATCGCTTCAGTCCGTGCGTAATGGTTTTGTAATACGTCAGGTAGTGGCCGCTTCGGCGTCGCTGAAGATGTCGCCCTCGACGGCGGTATTGTCCAGGTCCGGGGTACGCAGGAGCTCAATGCGGTGCAATGCCGAATAGTACCAGGCGCGTTCAGGCAAACTGTGGGTGGGCAGCCATTCCCACGAACGCATCGATTCGATGTAGCCCCAGTTGACGTAGGCGCTGAAATCATCAATGAGATCCGTCAACACGGCCCCGTGGTCCAGCAAAAAGCGCTGAATTTGCGCCCATTTTTCATAGCTGGACTCGACGTGGGTAAGGCCAAAGTAGCCGGCGCTACCGGGACCACGCAGCGCCAGCAGTCCACGTTCGATCGTGGTTTTAAACCCGAGGAAACTTTCGGTGGGATCGGTCAGGAAGGTGTCAAAGCGACGCAGCCATGCTGTGGGCAGGGGTTCTCGCAGGTCATAGCGAACCGCTTCGAGTCGATCCAGCCCTTCCTGTCGGGCCACTTCGTTGATAAACTGGATGAGTCGCTCGTCAATATCAATGGCCAGAATGTGGGCCGGGGCGCCGGTCAGGGCTGCCGCAATACTCATAAGGTCGTCGTCACCCAGCACGATGATCGCCTTGCCTTCCAGGTCGCCGCGATGCCAGGCAAAAGCGATACGGGAAAGCGTGGTGGCGTCAGTAACGAATCCCTGGTCATAGGCCTGAATCGCTTCGGGGCGGTGCCGCGCGATCTCCGCAAAACGTTCGGCGACGCCTTCCGGGAGCGTGCGGTAGTCGACGCCGCGTCCTTCACAGTGGGCACAGGTGGCTTCGCGCAGGGGGGCTACGCCCAGTGCCTGCGTCAGCGCCTGGCCGCTTTCGGTCAGGCGCAGGGCACCGTCGTGGGCTTTTAGCAGCCCTGCCTTGATCAGTTGGTGCCAGAAGGTACTGAGCGCACGTAATGGCACGTGGCTTAGTCGGATGGCTTCCCATAAATTATCGGTCGTCAGCAGGGCTGCCAGCGCGCGCTCCGCATCACGCAAGGTAAAAGGCACCGAGGCCGCTTGACGCGTCTGGTCGTAAATGTGACGTAGGTCCTGGTAGGCTTCCTGAAATGTTAAGGACATGGGTTGCTCCACGGTTGATCATTTGCATGTCAACATAACAAGCTAAAGGAGCCACTCGCAGGATGCAACCAGTTAGGCGAATTTTGATCAATGGCTGGAAAACAACCGTGGGAAGAAGGATACCTGGAGGTGAAGCTGTTCAAGTAGCAGGGGCGACTTTTTTAATTGCTTGATTTTTTGTATTTTCAAAAAAGTTCTGCAAAAACGATACGATTCGAATGATTCGAGTTCCTCTGGTATTACTTCTGCTGCTCGGTGCAGGTGGATGTAAGCGAATCGCGCCGATGGAACAGCAAGCTATGCCTCCAAGTCCCGAAGCATCCATTCCACCGGGACATATCCGGATCAGCGGTACGGTCGTCCAGGTGATGGCGCCGGATACGGCCCAGGCGAGCGGCCTCTGTGCCAGGTATGCCTGTAGGGCTCAGGTTCAGGTCGATTCTGTGTTAGGCTATGGGAGTGGCGTGACGGTAACCCTGTCTGCTGGCGAGAGGGTGTCGGTCTATTTTCCGTTTACGCTGGAACCTACCCGGCAGGTACGTCCTGAGCTGCAGGTAGATCTTCCCGGGTTGCAACTCGGCGATCGTTTTCGGGCAGATTTAGCGGTGCAAGGGCCAGGTCCGGGAGGAGGCGAAGTCACTTTTGTGGTGTACCACTATCACGTGCAACCCAAAAACTAAAGCGCTGGGTATCATGCAACGGTTCAGCTACTGGGGGCTTGCCGCGGTGGGGCTATTCTGGGCAATCGGGTTCAGCGGGAAAGTGCTTCAGCAGCCTGAGGTGCCGCCGCCCCTTCCAGCAACCATTCAGACAAACGAAGATCCGGATGCACGAGCGCGCTGGGAGTGGCTTCGGCTGCGCAGCCCGATTACCGACCAGATTCCTCGCAATATCCGGGCCCGCGAGTTACGTTTTGCCGCTACGCTACCGATACGAGCCGAGGGGGGCAACAAGCAGGATCCGCTGAGCGCATGGGAGCATCGAGGCCCCTATAATCTGGGAGGGCGCACCCGTGCATTGGCGCTGGACGTCACCGATGAGAATATCATACTGGCGGGTGGCGTTTCGGGCGGTATGTGGCGTTCTGACGATGGGGGAAGTACCTGGACCAAGACCACCCGACCCGATCAGCTGCATAGCGTAACCACCTTGGTGCAGGATACGCGGCCTGGAAAAACGCATATCTGGTATTTTGGCACCGGAGAATATCGAGGAAATTCGGCCTCCGGGGGACAGGCCTTTTTTCTGGGGGATGGCATTTATAAATCAACGGATGGAGGACATAGCTGGACGCCGCTCCCCGCAACGGTTTCTGGCACTCCCCATGCTTTTGAAAGCTTCTTTGATATCGTATGGCGGCTGGCTATTGATGCTTCTAATCTGACAGAAGATGAAGTGTATGCCGCTACATATGGGGGCATCTTTCGAAGTGTCGATGGCGGCACGACATGGACGCCCGTGCTTTTCAGTCAGAGTAGTCCCTGGTCGGCCTATACAGATGTTGCGATTACTTCGACCGGGGTGGTTTACGCAGCCTTAAGCGATGAGGGAGAACGACGAGGTCTGTGGCGCTCGGTCGACGGCATTAACTGGGTTTCGATTACGCCGGCCGACTGGCCTACGAACTATCGGCGCATTGTCATTGGCATTGCGCCCTCCAATGAGAATGAGGTGTATTTCCTGGCCTACACGCCCGGGCATGGGGTCAGCGATCACAGCCTCTGGAAGTACACGTATTTGTTGGGCGATGGTACCGGGAACGGTGGTCAATGGGAAGACCTCTCGCATCTTCTTCCAGATGAAGGAAGCTTGACCGGTAGCTTTGACACCCAGGGGGGTTATGACATGGTCGTGGCCGTCAAGCCAGACGATCCACGCACCCTCATTCTGGGGGATATTAACCTTTATCGCCTCTACCTGGGAGATGCCGACACAACGCTAACACGAATTGGAGGCTATCACCATAAAGATACTTACCGGCGCTATCCCGTGCACCACCCGGACCAACATGCGGTGGTCTTTTATCCTTCCAATCCCAATCGGATGCTTTCGGCACATGACGGAGGAATCTCTCGCACCAACAATGTAATGGCCTCCAGTGTAACCTGGTTCTGGCTGAATAATGGATATCTTACCACCCAGTTCTATACCCTCTGTTTCGATGAAGCCACGCCAGACGACCTGTATTTACTGGGGGGGATGCAAGATAATGGGACGTGGGGTACCTTTTCGGCCAGTGGGACGGTGGCCTGGATTGAACTCTTAAGTGGAGATGGCGCTTACTGCGCGATCAGTCCCGGGAGAACCTATTTCTATGCCTCAACGCAAAATGGGGCGACCTACCTGCTGCAGTTAAGTGATTTGCTGCAGTTCATGAACTGGACGCGCATCGACCCGGCGGGCGCCAGTGGACACCTTTTTATTAATCCCTTCACACTGGATCCCAACAATCCATTACGGATGTACTATCCGGCGGGCACAACGCTCTGGCGTAATGATAGCCTGACGAACAAGCTCAATGATCCTACTCAGAATCGACAGGATCGCGACAGCAAGAACTGGACCCAGGTTGATATGCTGCCCGGGCATACGATTTCAGCCATTGCTGTTACTTCCGCGCGTCCACCGAACCGCGTCTATTATGGAACCACCAAGGGGAAGCTGATTCGACTGGATAGTGCCCATACGTCCAATCCGCTTCGGACAGACGTCACCAGTCCGAACTTTCCGCAGGATGCTTATGTCAGCAGTATCGCGGTGCATCCAGCAGATGGAGATAAAGTGCTGGTGGCCTTTTCGAATTATGAAGTGCTGAGCATCTGGTATACTGATGATGGAGGGGCGACGTGGACCCCGGTCAGCGGAAATCTGGAAGAAAATCCGGATGGCTCAGGAAGTGGACCGTCGGTGCGATGGGTAGATATTTTGCCGTTATCCAATGGCCGAACCCTGTATTTTGCAGCTACCAGTACCGGGCTGTATCGGGCCGACGATCTGGATGGGATGGCGACGACGTGGGTCCAGGAAGGGGCAACCGCTATCGGAAACGTGGTTGTCGATATGGTTCGGAGTCGGCCCGCCGATGGATTGGTAGTGGCCGCTACGCATGGGAATGGCGTTTATGTCGCACGTGCCGTAGTCACCGACGTAGAGCCCTCGCCCCCAACGGTTCGTTCTTTTGCCCTGCATCCGCCCTATCCCAATCCTTTTACTGAAACGACGGTGCTTACCTATCAGTTGGATGAGCCCGCTCAGGTGGTGTTGGACGTACTGGATATACAGGGGCGACGGGTGGCTACCTTGGTGCGTCAGCAGCAGCCCGCAGGCTCCTATGAGGTGCGCTGGAATGGACGTGATGCCATGGGGCATCCTGTAGCCAGTGGCGTTTACTTCTTCCAATTGCGTGCGAACGCACGGGTTACCGTGCAGCAGGGTGTGCTGGTACGCTGAGCGTCGCCTTTTCCGTTTTTTCCAGGATGCGCCCGGGTCCGGGCGCATCTTTTTTTTCCAAAAATCGTGCTGTATTAACAAATGCCTGTCGTATACTGTGCAGCGCACAGGTTTATCGCACGTGAAGAACCAAACGCATGAAAATGAAAGCCCTGGCAAAAATACAAGCTGCTCCTGGGCTGGAATTGATCGAAACGGAGGTGCCGCGGCCGGGACCGCGCGACGTGTTGATCCGGGTAACGGCTGCTTCGATCTGTGGTACCGACGTGCACATTTACCGTTGGGATACCTGGAGTCAGCACCGCATCCGGCCGCCATTGATTCTGGGACATGAGTTTGCGGGTGAGATTGTGGCCGTAGGTGAAGAGGTGGACGGTCTGGAGGTGGGGCAGCCGGTATCGGCTGAGGGACACATTGTGGACCACACCTGTGCAGCCTGTCGCGCCGGTCAACCGCATCTGTGTCGGAATGCGCGGGTAATTGGCATCGACCGCCCCGGTGCGTTTGCCGAATACGTATGCGTGCCGGCCGAAAACGTCTGGGTCAATGCACCAGACGTACCCCCGGAGATTGCCGCCCTGCAGGATCCATTTGGTAATGCCGTGCATGCGGTTTACACGTTCGACCTGGCCGGCCGCTCGGTACTGGTCAGTGGATGCGGTCCGATTGGATTGATGGCCATTCCCGTGGCCCGGGTAGCAGGAGCCCGAATCATTATTGCTACGGACCTGAACGAACAGCGCCTGGCGCTGGCCAGGCGTATGGGGGCCGACGTGACGCTGAATCCCCAACAGGAAGAGGTGGTGGCTCGGGTGCAGGAGCTGACCGGGGGAGATGGAGTAGATGTGGTGCTGGAGATGAGCGGGGCGCCTTCGGCCATTCGTGCTGCACTGGAAGCGCTTCGACCCGGGGGACAGGTGGCTGCCCTCGGGCTGACCGGCGATGCGATAACGCTCGACTGGAATGAGCTGGTGGTCATCAAAGGAGCAACCGTGCAGGGCATTTACGGCCGTCGCATCTGGGACACCTGGCATCGCATGCGGGCGTTGCTGCAGACCGGTGCCGTCGATCTCAGCCCGCTTATTACCCACCGGCTCCCTCTGGAAGCGTATGAGCAGGCCTTTCAGCTCCTGATGCACCCCGGCGACGAGATGGTGGCCAAAATCATGCTGTATCCCAACGACATGGATTGAAGGGACAAAACCTGTTATCTTTTTGACAGGGAGTGTGTTAAATCTAACCCAGCAGCATCATGAGCCATCCGCTGAGCTGGATTGATGAAGAGCTGGCTGCACTGAAGGAAGCCGGCCTTTACACGCATATCCGGACCATCGAATCGCCACAGGGTGCCTGGCTGACCGTCGATGGCAGGCGTGTGCTGAACTTCTGCTCGAACAACTACCTGGGGCTGGCTAACCATCCCCGCCTGGTGGAAGCTGCTCGCAAAGCTATGGAGCAGTACGGCGTGGGACCCGGGGCCGTGCGCACGATTGCCGGCACGATGAGGCTGCACGTGGAGCTGGAACGACGACTGGCCGAATTCAAAGGTGTAGAGGCCGCCATCACGTTCCAGAGCGGCTTTGCAGCCAACCTGGCCACGATCCCGGCGATTGTGGGCCGAGAAGATGTAATCTTCAGCGATCAGCTTAACCACGCCAGCATTATCGACGGCTGCCGCCTGAGCCGCGCCAAGATCATCGCCTATCCACATAACGACGTCGAAGCGCTGGAGGACTTGATCAAAGAGCATGGGCCGCAATACCGGCGCAAGCTGATCGTAACCGATGGCGTTTTTAGCATGGACGGCGACATTGCCCCGCTGCCCCGTCTGGCCGAACTGGCCAAGCGCTACGGATGCATCCTGATGGTGGACGATGCGCACGGCGAAGGCGTACTGGGCCGAGGCGGCCGGGGCATCGTCGATCATTTTGACCTGCACGGTGTGGTAGATATCGAGGTAGGAACCATGTCGAAGGCTTTTGGCGTGATGGGGGGGGTTGTGGCGGGCAGCCGAAGGCTGATCGAATGGCTCCGCCAACGGGGCCGTCCGTTCCTGTTCTCCAGCGCTATGACCGTCCCCGATGTCGCTGCCTGCCTGGCCGCGATCGACCTGCTGGAAGAAAGCACCGAGCTGGTCGATCGCCTCTGGGATAACGCCCGCTACTTCAAGAAGAGCATGCAGGAGCTGGGTTTCGATACGGGCAAAAGCGAGACGCCTATCACGCCAATCATGCTGGGCGAAGCGCCGCTGGCTCAGGAGTTCAGTCGGCGCCTGTTCGAAGAAGGTGTCTTTGCCATGGCGATCGGCTACCCGACCGTTCCGAAAGGGGCGGCTCGCATTCGCGTCATGCCCAGCGCTGCGCACACGCGCGAGGATCTGGACTTTGCAATCCGCGCTTTTGAGAAAGTGGGCCGGGAGCTGGGGGTGCTGGTAGCGTAAAGTTTACTAAGTCACGCACAGAATCCCCGAGACAACGTAATGTCTCGGGGATTTTTTATAAAAGGTGTAATGATTTCATAAATACAAATGTATCTGAAAACGTTAATTTTTAAATGTAACTTTTTATATACGTACTTGCTCAGATCGGATTTTTTGTTTAAACATAGGATCGATAGGCAATCCAAGATCTGAGCGAAGTAAAAGGATGAAGAAAGGCACTTTCACGGTACTCTTGCTGGTTAGTCTGGGGGGTGGCCTGGGGGCATACTTACAACGACCGGAAGCCGTGCAGAGCAAATGGAAGGCGCCCGCCTGGGCCGATACCCTGAAAAATCCCTATGCCGATCGCGTCGAAGAGGCCATCAAGGCTGGAGCAAAAATCTTTCAGCAACAGTGTGCCGTCTGCCATGGCAATAAGGGACGAGGGGACGGTCCGGCAGGTATGGCACTTAATCCACGACCGGCCGATTTGACCTCTAAGGAAGTGCAGGCACAATCGGACGGCGCACTGTTCTGGAAGATCAGCGAAGGTCGTGGGGCAATGCCTGCCTTCAAGGCGATTTTGAGTGAAGCAGAGCGGTGGCAGGTGGTTACGTATATGCGCAGCCTGGCACGGAAGTAAAAATTGGAGAAATGCCATGAGATACCGATGCTATATCCTCTGGGGCGTTACGTTATGGATGATTACTGGCTTTCCTCTTGTCAAGGCCCAGCGACTGGATCCGACGCCTGGGCAGAGCCTTTTCACAGTGCGGGGGTATGCGCATTCTGGGTTGGAAATCCGCAAGTTTGAGGGTAAGCCCCTGAACAGCAGTTTTGTAGGAGGGAGCTTTAATCCGATTTTTCTGTGGCGGCAGTCAGATCGGCTGCTTTTTGAGGGCGAATTAGGGGTGGCGTTTGATGAGGGAGAGGTCACCTTCGACCTGGAATATGCAAACGTAGCTTATAAACTGACCAATCGGATAACGGCTCGGATCGGGCAGTTTTTGCTTCCTTTCGGCATTTTCGTACCGAATTTACATCCCGCCTGGATTAATCGGCTACCTACTGCGCCGTTAGGGTTCGACCATCACAATCCTGTGGGACCCACCGTGGACTTTGGTTTTGAGCTACGCGGTGCATTTCCGCTGGGAGAAGGACGCCTGACCTATGCCGTTTATGTCACCAATGGACCGGCGCTTGTGGCAGGAGAGGACAATCCGGCGGAAGCCGGACGTCTGATTTTCAGTCAGGTAGAAGATAACAATCGCAATAAAGCTGTTGGAGGACGTATCAGTGTGCTGCCTTTTTCTAATCTTTCGCTGGAAATCGGACTGTCGGGACAGTATGCCCGGGTGGGTACCGACGGCTCTGAATACGAAAAGGTGGCGGCCCGGATGTACAGTGTGGATGTGAACCTGATTCGTACCCTGCCGGCGCTCCAGAGTGTCCTGAATATCAAGGGGCAGTACAACAACGTGCAGGTCGACCGGGCCACTTATACGTTCACAGCCTCCGGCGTAGGACCGCCGACGTCACTGACATTCGACAATACCAGCTGGGCGTACTTTCTCCAGGCTTCGCTGCAGCCTTCCTTTGTACCCCATGCGCTACTGCGCCACCTGGAGCTGGTCGGACGCATTTCGCAAATGGAGCTGGCTCCGGAGGCCCCGTGGGGGACTCGGCAGCGTGAATACGCCATAGGACTCAATTACTGGATCGATTGGCGTACGGTGGTCAAGTTCAGCTATCTGATCATTAATCCGCTGGAAGCGCACGACGAGGAAGGAGAAGGACTGCTCAAAACCGAAACGGTCGCAGAAGAACACGAGGAAGGATTCTTTAGAAATGCCTTCATGATTCATATTGCCATTGGATTTTGAAAATTTTAATCTGGAAAGGCGCCATGAAAAAGCTCTATATGCTGCTGCTTAGTCTGGGTGTGCTCAGCATAGGCGGCATCGGTTGTAGCCCTGTAGCCTTTCGGGCAAATATGGTGGAAGCAGAACAACAGCGTGGTGACCCCACGCCGCGGTTACGGGCAATTGATACCAAGCCAGGCGTACAGCTCTGGGGGGAAAACTGCATTCGTTGCCATAATGCACCACCTCCTGCGGCTTTTGGCGATGCGGAGTGGGAGATCATCACGCATCACATGCGCGTGCGGGCCAACCTGACCGAAGAGGAGGTGCAGAAGATCCGGGCATTTCTGATTTCTTCGAATTAAGCGATTGCAAGCTTAGCAGGGCATGCGCCAGCGCTATGTGCAAGCGACAGGGATGAGCTTTTTGGAGCTTTTCCGCAGGTGACATAGCAGCAGAGGAATCCCTCCCGACACCGGGAAGGGGAATGGTTGGAAAGTAGTAAGGGAAAGCTGCAGGGAGCGGCTGTAAGCCGCTCGCCAGCGCGACGGAATAGGCGATCGAGCAGGGCCTTGTTTGCCATGTTGTCCTGCTGGACTTTGCCAGAGATGGGCGGACGCGTTTTTTCGAAGGCAGTCGTAATCACATCTTGCGAGGTGAAGAAGCGGACGGCCTGTTCAGGCGTGGGGCTGAGGAGGAACCACGTGTAGCAGCAGGCCGCCCGGTTCGCCTTTGAACATATTCCAGGCCTGGCTTCGAGGAGGGCGACGACTGCACGGGCCTCTTTAATGAGCAGGTGCTGGACGTGAAGAGAAGGAGCAGCGTATCGTCGGGTGCTGGGCGGCTGTGACGCGACAGCCGGGTGCGCTGCCCATGTCTCTGGAAGAGGCCTACCTCACCTCCGGCAATGCACTCTTCTGACAACGGCGGCCGTTCTCTTACAACGTTCGGAGAGATTTTCGGAAGGGTTGCGCCCTCGTTGTCAGGAGCGTGTCTGGTCCTAACATGCTCGGAGCTGCACCATATGGGCAAAGCGGCTAACGCCAGGTTCTAAGGAGCATAAGTCTGATGATCGTTCGGCGTGAAGCAAAAAGGTGCAGCGATGGACCTACACGGTCAGAGGGAGAACTGTAGCGGAAATTAAGCGGCATACTGGGTGCAGCCCAGGGCTATTGTGCAGCGCATTTTCCAGGTTTGCAGGGTATGGGATGCAGCGTACCGTTTTTGTCATTCAAACGGATTATTAAATTTTAGTGAACACACTGAAATGTTGCCAAAACGTAATAAAATAAAAAATAGAGACCATAACATCTGTCTGGCTCGCATTCAGAGCGCGCAAGGAGTGAAGGATGATGCAGTTGTCACGTTCCGGCTGGTTATTAGTCGCCGTGCTCTGTTACAGTATCCTGTTAGGTAGTCTGGGGTGGGGGCTTGCTCAGCGGCAGAAATGGCAACCGGCATTCTGGATAATTCTGCTGACAGAAGGAAGTGGTCTTTTAGGTGTACTGGGAGGGTGGTTACTGGGTAGTCGATTACGTATTCATCGCGAAACTTCTTCAGACACCCAATCTACAGTTGAAACGGCACACTTGGAACCGCTTCGTTCTCACGAGGTGCAGGCAGAAGAACTGGCGGCCTTACGCCAGGAATTGGAACAGGGACAGCAGCACTTAGCGCAGATTCAGCGGGCGCTGGCAGCCAGTCAGGAGGAGCTGCATCAACTAAAGCAGGCACTTGTCCAGCTTCAGCGCGAAGTTCAGGCATTGGGAGGGGATCTTTTGCAATTGCAGCCCTCGCTGCAGGAAGTTGGTAACCGGTTACGCGCTTTGCTGTCGCGCACAGAGGGGGATGTCATGCATCTGGTGGAGCATTTGAACCGGATCCATGTCGCTTCGCAGGAGCAAGTCACACGTATTGCCGAAATTGCGCGGGAGGTGCGCGATGTGGCCCAGGGCAATCAGGAACTGGAAGTGGTTGAGCAAAAAATCCATAACTACCTGGATGCGCAGCTGGTTCGTACCCGTAAAGAGTTGCAGCATTTGCAGCAACTGGTCGATGAGGCGCGGCAATTGAAGCCGTTGGTCGATCAGATTGACGGGATTGCCCGGCAGACGCATCTGCTTGCCCTGAATGCGACGATTGAGGCGACCCGTGCAGGGGAGGCGGGACGTAGCTTTGCAGTGGTAGCGGGAGAAGTGCAGAAGCTGTCGGAGCGAACCCGGGTACTTGCGGCTTCGATCGATCGGCAGGTTGCTCAGGTTACGCAGCGGCTACAGGAAAAGATTACGCAACTGAGCACGCTACTGGAGACGAATGTTCAGGAATTGCAGGAACTGCAGCGGGCCAGTCAGCAGATTGAGCAGGCGCTGCGCGAGAACAATCGGCGTATTTCCTCGCTGGTAGAGGTGGTTGAGCAGGTCAACAGCAGTCAGGTCGTCGCTCAGCTTTCGGAGGCGCTTGGAGCGGTTCAGTTTCAGGATGTAGCCCGTCAGGAAATTGAACAGGTGATTCTTTTACTCCAGCGGGTAGAGACCTACCTTATTCAGGGCGCCCGGTGGTTACAGGAGCCATCAGGGCGTGAGCGGCCGATCTTACCGACTAAGGAATCGAAGCCGCCGGAAGGAGGAGCGGGTGGCGAAGAGGGTGAGGAAGGACCACGCATTGAGCTTTTTTAGGGGAAAAGGACCTCAACTTTTCCGCAGGCGACACAGGAAGAAGCCTTCCATTTCTGGGGTAGGTAAAATTCGGCGGGCGTGTCGTAGGTCGGGATGGAAAGTGCGGCCTTCCCAGCGTTCGAGACCGGGCAGCTGATTGGGGAGAGGGAGCTTGATGGGTTCGACGGTGAGCCTCTTACTAAAACGACGGAGCAGGCGGTCGAGCACGGCTTCGTTTTCTTCCGGAGCCATCGTACAGGTGGCATAGACGAGCACGCCGCCGGGACGCAGGCTTTCGACGGCCGAGACCAGCAGCCGATACTGTTTGCGGGCCATTTCTTGGATTTTTCGAGGGCTCCAGTAGGCGAAGGATTTCGGGTCGCTCAGGTGGAAGCGTCCTTCGGCAGAGCAGGGGGCATCAACCAGGATGTAATCAAAGTAGGCGGGGCGATAGCGGCCTACGCGTCTGCCGTCTTGCAGGAACAGCCGCACATTGGGCGCGCCGTATGCCTGCACGTTTGCCCGCAGGCGGTAAAAGCGTGTGCGTACGACTTCGACCGCGGCAATCTCGCCCTGGCCCTGCAGGAGACAGGCCAGTTGAAGCGTTTTGCTGCCCGGTGCGGCGCAGAGATCCAGCACACGGGAGCCGGGTTCCGGCGCCAGCACCAGCGGGGGGAGCATGCTCGAGAGGTCCTGCACGTAAATCCACCGGGCCTGATAGGCCCTGCTTTGTAGCAGGGCTGCTCGTGCTTCCGGAGGTACCCAGAACGCGTCGGGGTACCAGTCAACCGGATGTGGATGAATCCCTTCGGCTGTCAGGGCAGCCTGTACGGTCGCGCGATCCGTCTGCAATGTGTTCACGCGAAAAGCTGTAATGCGGGGCACCCGAAAGGCTGCTTCGACGGTGGGTAGCCACGCCGATGGTACCAGCCGCTGTAACCGTGCTACAAAAGCCTCAGGGAGGACAGCACTCATTCCTGCATGACGATGAATCCAGGATTGGGAAAAGAAGGAGCTCGTACGCTGAGCTGTTCCTTAACGCGCCTCCATGAACACGGGTTTTGTTCCGACGATTGAAGAGGTTGCGTAAAGGTGCCGATATTCTTACCATAGCATTAAGGTGCCGTCTGATCAGGCAATCAGGGAAGCTAATGCGTCGAAGTGACGACACAATTCGCTGTTCGTTCTGTGGGCGAACAACCCACGAAGTCCTTTCTATGGTGGCCGGTCCCAATGAGGTGTACATCTGTGACCGATGCATTCACGATGCGGCCGGGATTGTACGCAACGATCTGATGGCGCATGCAGCGGCCCGTCGTCGCCCTCAGGCACGCCGACGGCGGTTGACGCCTCCAGAAATCAAAGCCGCACTCGACGAGTACGTAGTTGGCCAGGAGCGCGCCAAAAAAACGCTGGCTGTAGCCGTTTACAACCACTACAAGCGTATCGATAGCCAGCATTACCTGGCTGACTACGACGATGTTGAGCTTGAAAAATCCAATATCCTGCTGATTGGTCCGACCGGTACGGGCAAGACGCTGCTGGCGCGCACCTTGGCTCGCATTCTTGACGTGCCGTTTTCGATTTCCGATGCCACGGCGCTGACCGAAGCGGGGTACGTGGGAGAAGATGTCGAAAGCATTCTGGCGCATCTGCTGCATGCGGCCGACTTCAACGTGGAGCGGGCCGAGCAGGGCATTGTCTACATTGACGAGATCGACAAGATTGCACGCAAGAGCGACAGCCCCTCCATTACGCGGGACGTTTCGGGCGAAGGTGTGCAGCAGGCCCTGTTGAAGATTCTGGAGGGCACGATTGCCGGGGTGCCGCCAAAGGGCGGACGCAAGCACCCGGAGCAGAACCTGATCAACATCGATACGCGCAATATTCTGTTTATCTGCGGGGGGGCATTTGAGGGGTTGGAGGAGATCATTGCGCACCGTCTTTCAACTTCGTCAATTGGCTTTTTTGCGTCGGAGGGTAAACGTGTCGATCCCCGGGACCCGCGCATTTTTTACTATGTTGAGCCCGATGATCTGCTCAAATTTGGCCTGATTCCCGAGTTCATCGGCCGTCTGCCGGTTATTACACCGCTGGAGGCGCTTTCGGACGAAGCGCTCCGGCGTATTCTGACCGAACCCCGGAATGCACTGGTACGCCAGTATCAGAAGCTGTTTGCTCTGGACGGTATCGAGTTGATTTTCGAGGAGGAGGCCCTGCACGCCATTGTCGAGCGAGCCAAGGAGCTGGGCACCGGAGCACGTGGCCTACGGGCGGTCATGGAAGAGGTCATGCTGGATATCATGTTCAACATACACACGATACCCCAGGTAGGCGTATGCCGCATCACGGCCGCGACGGTCCGCTACGGGGAAGCTCCGATCTACGAAGAACGGCGTGCCAGTGCATAGGCTACCTTGCTGCTTGCAGCGTAGCAGATCTTTCTCTGAACTCTGCGAAAAGCCATTCGGTGTCGCATGGTTTAGTTCGCAGGCACGTGAACCGCTCCTTCCTTACGGAAGGAGCTGCCGGCAGGGAATATAATCCCACCCGGAAGACCGACAGGGGAATTCCTGCTTCAACGATGGTGGGCTAACACTTCCTTCTGAGAGTGCCCCGCCAGGTCCCTCTCCACAGGCTTACGTTCGGGTCGATCCGCCCCTATCACCCATAAGGTCGATGAGCTCTTTCTCATGACAATAATCTATGTCCGAACCAACTACCTGTTAACGCCCTCACGGGTGATACCTTAGATCCCCTTCTCTTAGGGCATAGACTTGGTTAAAAAGTAAAGCCATTGCTGCCGGAGACCGTCTCCTCACGGCAGAGGAAGTATGGAATTGCGAATTTGGCATCGTTAGTAAATCCCCTCCGCTCTTTGCGGCAGTTCCCGCTGGGAGGAGGAGTAAAGTTTGTGGGTTCAGCGGTTGTGCAGCCTTTTTCGACAGAGGACCCCCTCAGGCCCTTCGGGCCAGCTCCCCCTGAGAGGGGGAGCAGAGCTTCTGGTTGGCCACGGCAAGGCTTACTCCGGTGCCTACGCCAGATGTCCAGCAAAGCTTTTTTCCTTGAGTTCCCTCTCCCCTCTGGGGAGGGGGACAGGGGGAGGGGCTCAAAACATCTCTACTGATTCAGCCGCCGAGCCGTTTTTGAGCACAACGCTGTTTTCCAACAGACACCCCCTCAGGCCCTTCGGGCCAGCTCCCCCTGGAAGGGGGAGCAGAGCTTCTGGTTTCTGGACTACTGGCAGATTTGACGCGGCCGCTGAGTAGCAGGCCTGCAGGTATTTGTGAGTTCCCCCTCCCCTCCGGGGAGGGGGACAGGGGGAGGGGTTCCACCCTGGCCGCCGATCTGGTCGCTGCACGGTTTCTGGGGGCAGTGCTGCCTTTCACAGGCACCTCCTCCGTCGCTTTGCGACAGCTCCCCCTTCCAAGGGGAGCAGAGCTTCTGGTTGGTCTCGTAGCGTCTACTTCAGCGCGCTTGCACAATTTCTGGCAAAGCTTTTTTTCTTGCGTTCCCTCTTCCCGTTGGAGAGGGAGGCAGGGGAGGGGACTCGCCACTATCGCCACTACTCCGTACGCCCGTGCCCTACCCGAAAGCAAGCACCCCCTCCGTCGCTTCGCGGCAGCTTGTTTTTTAGGATATGGCATTTGCCAGGCTCCATACTGGCCGGACTTACCAATAAGCGCATTCTGTTGCGAAGCAGCCTGGCCAGGAATGCGGTGCCAAGCGACTGGCAAGACAGGGCTTCTGAAGGAAAAAAAGAAAACGGAGGCAGCAGCTATCTCCAGAACTGAAAGCAGGCTTGACGGAGCATTTCGGAACTCGTTTGTTCGACTGGCTTTAGCCTGACGCTATCTGATCTCCAGAACCCGGCTTGCTGCTGGCATGCGGCTTCGATGGGAGGCTTTTCGGGGAGGATGTCGACGCGTCTGGCAGACGCTCCGCTACTATCTGGTAGGGCTTTATCATCTGCTGGACCGTAAGCCGGTCTTTCTCTGGGCACAGGCTATTGCGTTCAAGGTGCTGGTTACCATCGTACCTGTGCTGGTGCTGGCCACGGGTGTGCTGGGCCATATCCTGCAGCAGGAGCGCCCGTTCCAGACTGTAGCCCGTTTTATCCGGGATTTTCTGCCTGCCTATCAGAGCGATCAGCTTCTGCAGTTTCTGGAGCAGCTACAGCGGGCCAGCGGCACCTTTACCTTGATCGGCATCTTGGGCTTGCTATACGCCACCATGACCCTGTTTACCACGCTGCGTGGGGTGTTGAGTCAGGTGTTTGATGAGCCGTGGCACCAGGGGCGCTCTATCTGGCATGGATATCTTTTCGACCTGCGCATGATGGTGCAGGTCGGTGGACTGTTTTTGTTGACATTTGGTGTTTCTTTAATGATCCAGACGATCAATGCGGCCGGGTTCGAGTGGTTGCATCGCCTTCGGCTCGACTATGTATGGGTGCGGGAGGGATGGCGTCAGTTGCTTCAGGTGCTGGGGGTCCTGATTCCGTTTCTGCTCAGTCTGGCGATGTTTTTTCAGCTCTACTATTTCACCCCCAAGCCCCGGCCGCCTGTCCGAGGGGCATTGTTTGGAGCCATTGTGGCCGCCCTGTTGTGGGATGCAGCCAAGACGGCCTTTGCTTTCTACGCGGCACGTTCTGCTTTTTTTGAACGCTTTGCAAATAGTGGCCTTTCGGCCATCGGACGGGTATTTGGCTTGGTTCTGGCGTTCGGCTTCTGGGTGTATTATTCTGGCGTGGTGTTTATTCTGGGAGCGCTGCTGGTGCTCCTGTACGAAAAACGCCAGCGTGGCCGTCAAGAAGCTTCGGTCCCCACAGCTCTTTCTGAGGTAGACGCATGAGGTGGCAGTGCCTTCGCATCGGAGTAGTTGCTGTACTGCTTACGGGCCTGACGCGTTCATTGCTGGCGCAGGCTCCATTGTGGCTGGTCAATGAACGCACGACGATTCGGGCCATCTCGTTTCGGTTCGTAGATACGCAGACGTTTGAGGAAGACCAGCTCCGGGCGCAGATGGTCTTGCAGGCGCCATCCTGGTGGGATCAAGTGAAGCGCTGGTTGCCCTTTATGGCGCCCACACGCTACCGGTTCGACCCGATAGAGCTGGCCCGCGATGTGGTGCGATTGCGGCGCTTCTATGCCCGCAACGGTTTTCTGCATACTGAAATTACGTATCCGGCTTCGCAGCTCGACACAGCGCGCAACACGATCCACATTGTGCTGAGCATCCGCGAAGGCCCGCCTCTGGTTATTCAAGATGTCGGGTTTTACGATCCTGAGGGGCGCTATCTGATAAGTACGCTGGATTCCGGATTGCGCGAACGTTGGCGGCGGTTTCGGGACCGGATTGCCTTTCGCGTGGGAGAGCGCTACACCGAAGCGCGTCGCATAGAAATCCAGGATGCTGTGCTGAACTGGTTTCGGGACCGGGGGTATGCCTTTGCGCGCGTGCACTCGGAGGCTCGAATCGATTCGGTCTTTAATACCGTGGACCTGCGGTTTATCGTGGATACGGGTCCTCGGGGATATTTCTGGGAAATTCACATAGAGGGCAACCGTCGGGTGAGCGATCGGGTGTTGCGCCGGGAGCTTCCCTTTCGGGAAGGCGACGTGTTCTCGCAGCGGAAGGTGGTGGAAGGGCAGCGACAGCTTTTCGGGCTGGAGATTTTCCGGGTGGCGCTGGCCGACATTCCGTCCCAGCCACGCGACAGTACGGTAACGGTACGCTACCGGGTGGCCGAGTCGGCGTTGCGGTTTCTGGTGCTGCAGGGAGGGTTCGGGCGCAGTGAAGGCCTGGGCGCCGAAGTGCGCTGGACGCACCGCAATTTTCTGGGCGATGCGCGTACGCTTACGCTGCACGTGGTCGCACAGACCGGCCTGCTGGCCCGACGTGGACCCGGCACGCCGCCGCCCAGGGTATTTCGCTTCAGCGCTCTGTTTCGTCAGCCCTATCTGTTTTCTCGACGGATGGAGCTGTTGCTCTCACCGTTCTTAGAATACCAGCGCGACCCCCTGCTGGAAGACAGCAACGAACCTCTGCAGATCAATACCCGCGAGTTCGGGCTGAACACCACGCTGTTCTACGAGATTTACCCGTTTCGAACCATTACGCTGCAGCATGCCTTCAGCCGGGCGTTGCAGCTCACCCAGCAACGACGCGACACGACCCGCACCCGGGATCTGTTCGACAAAAGCATCCTCTCCGTAACCGCCACCTTTGGACGGACGAACAACTATTTCAATCCACGTCGCGGCTATCTGGTCCGACCGTTTGCCGAGCTGGGGGGCGGCCTGATTGGCTCGGAGGTAGAGTACTATCGGGTGGGCGCTGAGCTCATCGGGTACCTGCCCCTTACTCGTCGGAGCCTACTGGCCGGACGCCTGTTGGTGGGTAGCCTGCTTCCCTTCGGACGCAGCCGCGATGCGCTGGCCGGACGCCTGGGGCGTGCTGATAGCCTGCGCTATGAGAATCGCTTTGATCCGATCCTTTTTTATGCCGGTGGCAGCAGCGATGTGCGCGGATGGGGCCTCCAGCAACTCGGACCCAAGATCACCCGCCTGCAGATCAGCAGGGGGGATACCACGATTTACTATGAGCCCATCGGGGGCAATCGTAAACTGATGCTCAACCTCGAACTACGCTTTGGTCTCCCCGGGCTGAGCAGTGACTGGCAGGGGGCTGCCTTTCTGGATGGCGGCCAGCTCGGACAGGACCGCCTACGCCTGCGCACCACGGCTTTTCGATGGGCTGCAGGTGTGGGCCTGCGCTACCAGACGCCTGCGGGCTTCATCCGGCTTGATCTGGCCTACAAGCTGAATCCAAGCTACGAAGACCTGCGCAACCCGGCCGATGTGTACCGCTACCGCCGGGGATTGACCGAGCGTCCCCCTGCGGTCCACTGGCAACGTCGTTTCCGGCTGCACCTGAGCATTGGCCAGACGTTCTGAAATGTCCGGATCCATGGTCACCCTGTCTGCTACATCGTCTCTGCATCGGTGGTTGCGTCGCCTCGGATGGGCGCTTCTGCTGCTGTTGGGCACACTGGTGGTACTGGGAGGGCTGTTGCTGCTGATCCTTCAGACTTCCTGGGGGCGTGAGCAGGTGCGGCAGTTGATCGAACACCAGGTCAATGCGCGGCTACGGGACGCTCGGCTGGAAATCGGCACGCTCCAGGGCAATTTCGTGCGGACCCTTCGACTCTATGACGTAGCCCTGCGCGATTCAGCAGGTCGCACACTGCTGGCCCTGGATACGCTGGAGGTCGCCTATCTCCCGGAAGCCCTGCTCCAACGACGCGTGCATCTCCAACGGGTACACCTGGTCCGGCCCTATCTGCACCTGACGCAGCAGGCCGACAGCACCTGGGATCTGGCACGTCTGTTTCTACCTGCAACCGATTCAACCGATACCACACCTGCCACAGCCAGCAGCGCACCGGACCTCTGGATTGATCAGTTGACGCTGCGCAACGGAATGGCGACGCTGCACTTCTATCCCCCGGAGGCCGACTCGACCTGGCGGCTGCATCACCTGACCATACAGCTCGACTCGTTGCGTCTCCCGGCAGATGGATGGCCTTCGGTCCTGATTCGTCAACTGGAAGCCATGCTGCAACCGCCAGGCGTGGCCGATTCGGTGCGCATCACGACGCGCCTGGCGCTGCGCAACCGGCGTTTTTTGCTCGACACGTTGCGGATCGTTTCAACGCGCAGCCAGGTGGCAGGAAGCGGCACGCTATTGCTTCCCGCCGATACCGGACAGGTCGAGGCCGTGCAGTTTCGGCTGGAAGCACGTCCCCTGGCGCTTTACGATCTGATGCCCTTTACCTCTGTTCCGGATCCGAAACGAACCGTGGCGGGATTGCTGACGGTGCAGGGCAGGGGGCGGCTGCTCCAGGTGCAGGCCAACCTGCGCGCTGATGAAGGCAGTACACTGACGTTGACGGCTACCTTCACGCCCCTTACAGATGGCCCTGTACGGTACCAGGCGGCCATGCAGTTGAATCGCCTGGACCCTTCCTTTTTCGGAGGGCCGAGCGGTCAGCTCAACCTGCAACTCGTGGCCGATCTGCAGGGCCCATCGCTCCAGGCTCTGGATGGAACGGTGATGCTGGAAATGCCTGAGGCACGGCTGGGAGCCTATTCACTGGAAGCCACCCAGCTTCGAATGCATTTCAGGCAAGGAGAGGGCACGCTGACGGCGCAGACCGGTCTGCAGGGGGCGCACTTACAGGTGGCGGGTCGGGGCCGTCCATTTGCCGAGACCCCTTCGTTTCGCCTTGTTGGTAGCCTCCAGGACCTGAACCCGGCGCGTTTACTGGACGATCCGCGCTGGACCGGGCAGGTGAACCTGCGCTTCTGGATCGAAGGGACCGGGACCGAACACTTGGACGGCCAGCTGACACTGCAACCCTCGCGCCTGAACCGGGCGGTGATCGAAGAGGGACGCCTGGCCGTGCAGGTACATGGCGACACGCTGCGTCTGGACCTGAACGCGCAACTGGCCGGCGGACGAATTCGGGGTCGTGGGCAACTGCACCGCAGTGCAATCCCTTCCTACGAAGTGCCCGATCTGCTGCTGGAGCAGATCGACGTGGCGGCCCTGCTGGGCGACACGTTGCCCAGTATGGTCAGCGGGCGATTCCGGTTGCGGGGTAAAGGAACGGCCCTTGAGACGCTCCAACTGGAAGCCGCTCTCGAACTCGACAGCCTGCTTTACGGGCCGTACCGGCTGGCGCCGGTACGTGTGCCGGTTCAGATGGATCACGGGTGGCTTACAGCTACACCTGAGATTGGACTGGAAACGGGACGGGTGGTCTTCCGACTGCGCGGCCGGCCGCTGCTCCGGCGACCCTACTGGCAGATTGATCAAGGACGGCTGGAACGGGTAGATCTGAAGGCGATCACGCCTGCCTGGACTTCCCTGCTCAACGGAACCTTCGAGGGATTTTTCCAAGGCGCTACGCTGGACGATGCAGAAGCCCGCATGGTGTTGAGCCTGCAGGATTCCCGTCTGAATGCCCAGGCACTGGACGCTGCGCTGCTG
>JALSJJ010000225.1 GCA_026989375.1 Rhodothermus sp. | reverse complement strand
TGTTTGGCACGTTGCCTCGAGTTCAATATTGTCCAGTTTCAAAACGCCTTTATACGTGACAGTCCAGATGCTACAATCCAGTCTTGGAATGCCGTCGCTGCAGTCTTCGGCCAGCAGGGCGCACAGGGGTTGCTCGACAGGGACGCCCACCATTGATTTTTCTGCCGGCTGTCCGCCGCCCAGAAGAAACGGCAGCAGACCGAGAAGCATCCAGCTTTTCATGGCACCGACCTGGTTTTGTTGAACGGAAACGCTCGGGAAACGCGCTGGAGAACGGCCGTTCTCTGTCTACAACGGAATGCTAAAAAAAAAAGCCGCTTGTCAATATGATCTTGTGTGGTTTTCTTGTTTTGCGGTTTCTTCAAAGAAGGCCGAGCAAATCGCGCAGGCGGAGCTCCCAGACTTTCCAGGCGGCTTCCCAGACGATCGCCCTGCTCATTTTGGAAGAGCCCTCCTGACGATCGGTGAAGATAATGGGTACCTCCAGCAGACGAAAGCCTTTGCGCCAGGCCCGGTACTTCATTTCGATCTGGAAAGAATAGCCATTGGAGCGGATGCGGTCCAGGTCGATTGCTTCCAGCACGCGCCGATGGTAGCACTTGAAGCCGGAGGTGACGTCATAAACGGGGATGCAGGTAATCAACCGGGTGTAGAGGCTGGCGCTGTAAGAGAGGATCAGGCGGGAAAGCGGCCAGTTGATGATGCGGACGCCGCCGATGTAGCGCGAGCCGATGACCAGATCTGCTTCGTTGCGCCGAAGGGGTTCAAGCAATCGCGGTAGGTCCTCCGGGTCATGCGATAGGTCGGCATCCATTTCGGCCAGATAGATGTAGCCCCGTTCCAGGCCGAATCGAAAGCCTGTCAGGTAGGCCGAGCCCAGGCCCAGCTTGCCGGTGCGTTCGATGAGGAAGAGCCGGTCCGGGTAGCGAGCCTGCAACGCGCGCACGCATGCCGCCGTGCCATCGGGCGAAGCATCGTCCACCACCAGCACAGAAACCCTGCACGGAAGTTCTAACACCTGTGGAAGCAGCCGCTCCACATTCTGCGCCTCGTTATAGGTTGGAATAACAACGAGTGTGTCCGAGGAGTGATGAGATATGGACGATGCGGCCACCGCTTGACGCCTGTTGCAACCGTCGATGAAAAAAGCGACCTCTTAAACTACGACGGGCACAAAAAAGACCCAAGCACATTTCTTTTCACAGGCATCTTAAGAAAAAGCAGGCATGCATGTGGGCGCTCACAGCAGCTTTGTTGTATCTTTAAAAGCTACCTTTGCCGACCGATTGCCATTGGTTGCAAAGTAGACTTTCTTTAATCACGAACAATATGGTTGCTATGGCCAGCAAGACCAGAAAAAAGCGACAGGGAACCGCCGTAGATCAGGCGGCCGGCCAGCCCAACGGATTGGCGCTACAACTGCAGGTGCCTGCAAAGCCCATTCACTTTAAGCAGACCTTCGAGACCTATCCGGCCGGCGCTTACACGCACGAAGAGCTCGGATTGAGCCGCGAGGATCTCCTGGCCATTTATCGCAATATGCTGCTGCAGCGGCGTTTTGAGGAGCGGGCGGCGCAGATGTATGGTAAACAGAAGATCGGGGGATTCCTCCATCTGTATATTGGAGAGGAGGCGGTCTCTACCGGATCCGCCTGGTCGATTAAGATCGGCCACGATTCGGTGATTACGGCCTACCGGGATCATGGCATTGCCCTGGCGTTAGGCATGACGGCCAACGAGTGCATGGCTGAACTATTCGGCAAGATCGACGGCTGTTCGCGCGGCAAGGGCGGTTCCATGCACTTTTTCAAGGCGGAAAAGAAATTTTTCGGGGGGCACGGCATCGTGGGGGGGCACGTACCGCTGGGCGTCGGGATTGCGTTTGCCCATAAGTACAGAGAGGATGGCGGGGTGTGCTTGACCTTCTTTGGCGATGGGGCCATGGGGCAGGGCGTTGTCCACGAAGCAATGAACCTGGCAGCCCTCTACAAGCTACCTGTTGTTTTTATCATCGAAAACAACCAGTATGCAATGGGAACGGCCGTGTGGCGCGCCTTTGCCAACACGGAGTTCTACCGCTATGCGGCTAACTACAACATGCCGGGGGCGCTGGTCGACGGCATGGATGTATTCAGCGTAATCAAAGCGGTGCGTAAGTATGTAGCGCTGGCACGCGAGTACCAGCCGTCGGTCCTGGAGATCCGCACTTACCGCTACCGAGGGCACTCGATGAGTGACCCGGCTAAGTACCGCACCAAGGAAGAGCTGGAGGCTAAGAAGAAAGAAGACCCGATCATTCGGCTCAAAAGCTATCTGCTCCAGCATGGCCTGTCGACAAATGAGGAGCTGGATGCCATCGATGGGGAGGTGAAGAAGGAAGTGCAGGCGTCCGTGGAGTTTTCCGAAAAAAGCCCGTATCCACCGCTGGCGTCCATCTACGAGGATGTCTACGTCCAGCCGGATTATCCTTTTCTGGCTTGAGCAGGGAGTTCCTTAGAAACCTAACCGAGACGATAGACTATGGCCATCATGCAGTTCCGGGAGGCCATTCGGGCCGCCATGATTGAAGAAATGGAACGTGATGAGCGCGTCTTTCTCATTGGCGAAGAGGTTGGGCAGTACGACGGGGCCTACAAGGTAAGTGAAGGGATGCTGAAGCGTTTTGGCCCCAAGCGGGTGATCGACACGCCGATCAGTGAGGCCGGCTTTGCCGGACTGGGCATCGGCGCTGCCCTGAACGGCCTGCGCCCGATCGTAGAATTCATGACCTTCAACTTTTCCTTTGTGGCTTTTGACCAGCTCGTCAACAATGCGGCCAAGATCCGCTACATGTCGGGCGGCCAATTTAAGATTCCGATCGTTTTTCGCGGGCCCAACGGGGCGGCAGGCCAACTGGCGGCGACGCACAGCACTTCGACGGAGTCGATCTATTCGTACTTTCCGGGGCTGAAGGTGGTCGCTCCTTCTAACCCGGACGATGCAAAAGGGCTGCTGAAGTCGGCCATCCGGGATGACGATCCGGTAATCTTCCTGGAAAGTGAGCTGATGTACGGTATGCGGGGCGAAGTCAATGAGGATCCAGAATATCTTATCCCCCTCGGCAAGGCTCGCATTGCCCGTGAAGGTGAAGACGTGACGATCGTGGCGCATTCGAAGAGTTACTGGATTGCTATGGAGGTGGCTGATCGACTGGCGGCAGAAGGCTATAGTGCTGAAGTGATCGACCCGCGGACAATTCGGCCCTTCGACTTCGATACGGTCGTACAATCCATCAAGAAGACGAATCGCTGTGTGATCATTGATGAGAGCAACCCATTTGCCAGCGTTTCGTCTGAAGTGGCCTTCCAGATTCAGCAGCGGGCTTTTGACTATCTGGATGCGCCGGTGCTGCGCGTGACGGCCAAGGACACGCCGGCACCTTACGCCAAGAACCTGATCGAATACTACATGCCCAGTGCCGACGCGGCCTACGAAGCCTGTAAGCAGGTCATGTACGTGGATTGATTCCTCCGAAACCATCAAGCCAACGAAACAGCAATGGCGATTCCTGTTGAAATGCCCAAAATGAGCGACACGATGGAGGAGGGGGTGCTGGTGGCGTGGCTGGTAGAAGAGGGACAACGTGTGTCGGCAGGGGATGTGATCGCTCAGGTAGAGACGGACAAGGCAACCATGGACCTCGAAGTATACGACGATGGGGTCCTGCTGAAAAAGGTGGTACAAGAAGGTGAATCTGTTCCCATCGGTGGCCTGATTGCCGTACTGGGCGAAGAGGGCGAAGATATTTCCGAGATTCTGGCACGATACAGCGGTAAGCAAGAGGCAGCGGCTGAGCAGGGGACGTCGGAGGCGGCGCCGGCTGAAGCAACAGCTCCGCAGGCCAAACCAGCACAGGTCGGTGATGGTGCACCGGTACCGGCCATGACCGCAGGGGATGGCGCCGAGGCACGCATTAAGGCCTCGCCCCTGGCGCGTAAGCTGGCCAAAGAATATGGGTTGGATCTGCGTACCATTCAGGGGACGGGACCGGAAGGGCGCATTGTGCGTCGGGATATCGAAGCAGCCCTGGCGCGTCAACGTCCGCCCGCCGAGGTGGTCACCCCAACCCCAGAGGCAGCGCCTGTACCGACGTCGGCCACACCGGCCGAATTGCCCTACGAGGCGGTGCCTATTACGCCCATGCGGCGCACAATCGCCCGTAGACTGGCGCAGAGCAAGTTCACGGCGCCGCATTTCTATCTGACCGTTGATGTCGATGTTGAAAAGGCGGTCGCTTTCCGTCAGCAACTCAACGAGCTGGCTGAAGCGCAGGGGCGTCCCAGGATTTCATTCAACGATCTGATTACCAAAGCCTGTGCGCTGGCTTTGCGTCAGCACCCCGAAATCAATGCCTCCTATCTGGAACAGGAAGGTGAAATCCGACGCTGGAAGGAAATCCATATCGGCGTTGCGGTGGCACTGGAAGAGGGGCTGGTAACGCCGGTTATCCGTAACGCCGATCAGAAGGGGCTGGGACAGATTGCCGAAGAGACCCGGGCGCTGGCCGAAAAAGCGCGTCAGCGTAAACTGCAACCCCAGGAGATGGAAGGCGCCACCTTTACCACAAGCAACCTGGGGATGTACGGCATCGAGGAGTTCACGGCTATCATCAATCCGCCTAACGCCTGCATTCTGGCCATTGGGGCCATCCGCGAGGTGCCCGTGGTAAAAAATGGGATGATCGTACCTGGCAAGCGGATGCGGCTGACGCTCTCGTGTGACCATCGAGTTGTCGACGGCGCTACCGGGGCTCGCTTTCTTAAGACGGTGCAACAGTATCTGGAAGAGCCACTGAACTTGCTGCTTTAGCGGGCACCTGGATGTGTTGCTGTGCGTTTAGGGCGGGCGGTCTACAGACCGTCCGCCCGTTTGGTATCATGATCCTTATACATCTTTCAGACCTGCATTTCGGACGGCTGGCCTCCCGTGCTGTTGTCGAAGACCTGCAGGAAGAGGTTCGCCGCCAGGCGCCCGATCTGGTGGTGATCAGCGGCGATCTGACGCAGCGCGCACGTCCGCGTCAGTTTCGAGCGGCCCGAGCGTTTCTGGAGGCGCTGCCGGCGCCTGTGCTGGTTGTTCCCGGTAATCATGACGTTTACCCGTGGTGGCATCCCCTCAGTCGACTGGTGCGTCCGCTGGCCCGTTACCGCCGGTATATCTCTGATAACCTGCGTCCGTCATTCGTCAGCGATGAGGTGGCTGTGCTGGGGCTAAATACCGCCCACGGCGCAACCATTAAGGGAGGGCGCCTGGCTGCCGAAGACCTGGCATTCTTGCAGACGTTTTTTGCGGCAGTGCCACCGGCGACCGTACGCGTTCTGGTAATTCACCATCACCTGATGCAATTACAGGCAGTGGGGCCGCATGATGTCGCCAGAGGGGCTCGTCAGGCACTGGAAGCGGCTGCCGAAGCCGGCGTCGAATTTATCCTGTGCGGCCATCTGCATGTAGCCCATGTGGAACCTGCAGAGGTACAGCCCCGAGGACATCGCTTGGTGATTGTCAGTGCCGGCACAGCGACCAGCAGTCGCGGCCGTAGTCCTCACCGGAATAAAAATTTTTACAATGTGATACGTATCGAACGAGAAGCGGTGCAGATTGAGGAGCGGTGCTATGAACCGACATTGCGTCGGTTTGTTGGTTTCCGAGAACATCGATTTGAGCGCACGTACCTTTCATCTAAGTTTCGTTGTGCTTAAATTTGGAAAGCTTGCCTGTGGCGAAGAAATGCGCCAGAGATTATTTTAAGAGATGCGCCAATGGCGCATATTGGGTGCGCCAACAGTTTTTGTCAGTTAGATTGAACTTTTCAGACACTATCTGTAGTGAAGGCTTAAATAATCCAGATGGCGCAGCGTCCGGATCTCGCACGTAGTAGTCCCGGAGGGGAAGTACTTTCGATGCCGTTGGACCCGAAAGACTTTATTGCCTATGTACAGGAGCGGTTGGCCTGGCTTCAGCGGGAGGTTGAGCGGTTGATAGACGAAAACGAGCGGCTTCGGGAAGAAAACCGCCGGCTTCGGGAAGAGGTGACGTTGTACCGCCTGTTTCAGGAAGTTCAGCCATCCGCTGAGGAGGGATTGCCGGAGTTGTCGGCCGAACTGATCCAGCAGGCCATGGATTTCCTGGCGCAACTGCCTGACGAGATGAGTTTTGCTGAATTTTTCGACCGGGCGGAACAGGCAGGTATCGAAAGCCAGGTCGCACGCGATTATCTGATGGTTTTTCTGCGGGAAGACCTGTTGCGGCAGCGCGGCGGACGCCTGCAAAAGACATCCAGAGCAACGCGCTCGTCCTCATAGCGCACACAGCCGTCTTTCTCGATCGGAAGCAGCGAAAAAGAATACCTCTGGGTCTTTTCCTGAAGGTTGCAGGCAGATTATACACAGGAAGGAACGGGGGCGGCCTTTACACCGCCCCCGTTCCTGTTTATGACCGTTTCCACCGCTCTCGTAGTTTTCGTCGCTGCTCGCGTACCTGTCGCTCAACAGAATCCAATGCATTGAGCAGGGCCTCCTGGACCGTCGGGGCAACCTCGGTGGCCACGACATTTTCCGGTTTGTGATAGATGACCACCCGGGCGCGATAGGCATGGGGCGTGTGGCTGTGTTCGACCTGTTGCACGGCCACCGACACGCCGGTGATGTCCCGCTGCTTTTTGGCCAGCTTCTGGATGCGCTGCTCAACCTTGGCCTTCAGCGCGTCCGTCAACTCGTGATTCTCGCTGTAGTACTCAAAAGTAATGTCAGGCGTCTCCATAGAGATTTTCTCAGGCTGGTGAGTAAACTACAACAAAGATACAGACGCTGCCGGATACAGCGCCTGATACTTTTCTCGTATATACGTCAACCAGGGTTCCACTTCGAGCGGACGCCCGGTCACCTGTTCCAGCAAAACCGGTGCCTTCCATGCACGGCCGTAGGTGTGAATTCGCTCTCGTAGCCAGGTAAGTATTGGCTGAAAATCTCCCTGTTGCATACAGATAACTGCCTCCGGCAGGGCAGCCGTAAGCGCCCGCCAGAGCTGGGCCGCCATCAGGTTCCCTAAGGTATAGGTCGGAAAGTACCCAAAAGCTCCCTGCGACCAGTGAATATCCTGCAACACTCCTTCACGTAGGGTAGTCGGCTGCAGGCCAAGGTAGCGTTGCATGCCTTCATTCCAGGCCTCCGGCAAGTCCTGTACCGACAGGTTTCCTTCAAGGAGGGCCAGCTCCAGCTCAAAGCGCAGCAGGATGTGCAGGTTGTAGGTTACTTCGTCCGCCTCAACCCGAATCAGCGAAGGCTGCACCCGGTTGATGGCCCGGTAGAAGGCCTCCAGAGAAACATCGTCCAGGACGCCTTCCAGCAGTTGTTGGAGATGGGGGAAAAAATATTCCCAGAAAGGGAGGCTGCGGCCGATCAGATTTTCCCAGAGACGGGACTGCGACTCATGCAAGCCCAACGAGGCACCGTCCGCCAGGGGCGTGCGCTCCAGTACCGGGTCGATGCCCTGTTCATAGAGGCCGTGCCCCGCCTCATGCAGCGTGGCAAACAGCCCGCTGGTGAAGTCGTGCGGGTCGATTCGGGTGGTCAGCCGCACGTCGGCAATGGCGATGCCGGTGCTGAACGGATGCACCGACGCGTCCAGCCGCCCGCGTTGCAGGTCGAAGCCGATGGCTTTTAGCAACATGCGGTTGAGCCTCCACTGCCGCTCAGGATCGACGTAGCGCTGGAGGAAAGCATGCTCTGGTTGGGGCTGGGCACTGAATGCCTGAGCGAGGGGAACCAGATGAACACGCAACTGCTCAAAGAGCCGCTGCACGTCCGCGGCGGTCATGCCCGGCTCGTACTGGTCCAGCAGCGCGTCATACAAATGGGCTTCGTAGCCCAGGGCTTCCGCTTTTTCCCGGTTGAGGGTGAGCAGCCGCTCCAGATAAGGAGCAAACCGCGCGTAGTTATCTTCCTGGCGCGCCTGCTTCCAGGCCTCGCAGGCTTCCGACTCGGTGCGAGCCAGCGCGGCCACCAGGGCGGGCGGGATACGCCGGGCCTTCTCGTAGTCTTCCCGTACGACTTCGACCAGTCGAACGGCCAGGTGCTCTGCAGGTAGATCCTGCACGGCCGCGGCCGCTGCTTCCAGCAGCTCACCGGTTCGTTCCGAGATCAACCATTCATGAGCGAGCTGGTGCAGCGTAGCGAGCTGTTCTGCCCGAACACTGGCCGCACCGGCTGGCATGTAGGTTTCCTGGTCCCACTCCAGCAGCGCAGCCGCCGCACGCACGTCCGCAATGCGTGCCAGGTGCATGCACAGTTCGGATAGCGCCGGATGAATTGCAGCAAGTCTGGTCTGACTCATGGGTTGCATGGGAAAACGTCAGCTATAGCGGGAGGAAGTCGATGCAACGCAGGGGAACCCCTGCCCTGACCGGACCCAAGATACAAACGACCGGAGATGCAACGCGATCTGCAGGCTGTGAAAACAGACGAAGAAACGGGCAGATAGGCCTTCGGGCGCACAACCCGGCGGGTGGAATGAGCGGCTTTCTATGAAGGCGAGGCAGCACCCCTGAAGCACGACGCTGCAAACCATACATTCGGGTTGATGGACGATCTTCAGCTATTGCCCTCGGTTGAAGCCAGAAAGAACCCACTCCCCCTTGTAGGGGGAGCGGGCCGGAGGGCTGAGGGGTGTTTGCCGGAGGCAGGCGCTCCGCCTGGAGGGAGCGTCTCGGGGAGGAATGGGCCCCTCCCCTGACCCCCTCCCCGGAGGGGAGGGGGACTTCATGAGAAAATCGTCAGGTTGGCAGACGAGCCGCAGCAATCGCCCGTTCGCTGAAGCCAGAAAGAACCTGCTCCCCCTTGTAGGGGGAGCTGCCCGGAGGGCTGAGGGGGTGAGGGTGGAAGGCAGCGTTGCAGTCAGAGAGCGCTCAGCGGCCAGGTTGGCGTGGCAGGCTGGTTGGCCCCTCCTCCTGACCCCCTCCCCGGAGGGAGGACTTCATGAGAAAACCCTCGTCGCGGCCTGATTGCTCAATCGGCCCCGCTGGCCACGCGATTGTGCTGCTTGAAGAAATGTTAAGGTCGGCGCCAGCGGCCGCGGCACGGGATCCTGACACTTGACTGCGCGT
>JALSJJ010000224.1 GCA_026989375.1 Rhodothermus sp. | reverse complement strand
ACCGCTGTGGCGTAAACAAGCCGATGCAGCCGTCGCCACGTACGACCGCCCAGCCGTCGGATCCAGCCGGCCGTCGAGGTTATCGCCAGCGGCACCATCAGCCCGTAAGCCAGCATCCCGACCGTGATAAACCGGCGCTTTACGACGTCGCGGACGATCTCGCTCCAGTCGAAGAATTGATCCAACCACAGGTAAAGCAGCAGGTGGAGCGAGGCATAAAAGAAGGCGGCCAGGCCCAGACGACGACGCCAGCGCATCCAGCCATTCCAGCCCGTCAGGCGTCGCAGCGGCGTAACGGCCAGCGTGGCCAGCAGAAAACGGAGCGTCCAGCGGCCGGTCTGATGCGTAATCTCCTGAATCGGGTTGGCGCCAAGCTGGTTGGCCCACAACCCCCAGACCAGGTAAAGCAACGGCGCCACGACCAGCAGCCAGATCAGAACGTTGAGCCAGGGTAAGAACTGACGCATCAGAAATACTTTTTCAGGTCCATCCCGGCGTACAGGTGGGCTACCTGGTCGGCGTAGCCGTTGAACATGAGCGTTTTCCGCTTCCGAAATTCACCGATGCGCCGTTCGGTCTTCTGGCTCCAGCGGGGGTGGTCTACGTTCGGGTTGACGTTGGAATAGAAGCCGTACTCGTGCGGCGCGGCTTTCATCCAGGTGGTGATCGGTTGCTTTTCGACAAAGCGGATGCGCACGATCGATTTGATCGACTTGAAGCCGTACTTCCAGGGGACCACCAGCCGGATCGGGGCGCCGTTCTGATTGGGGAGCATCTTGCCGTAGAGGCCCACGGCCAGAATGGTCAGTGGATGCAGCGCTTCGTCGAGCCGTAGGCCTTCCACATAGGGCCAGTCCAGGATCGGGACCTTCTGACCGGGCATCTGTTCTGGGTCGTACAGGGTGGTGAATTCAACGAACTTCGCACTGGCCATAGGCTCGGCCCGGCGAATTACGTCGGCCAGCGGAAAGCCCAGCCAGGGGATCACCATGGACCAGCCTTCCACGCAACGCAGGCGATAAACTCGTTCTTCGAGCTTGTAAGGCTTGATAAAATCCTCCAGCTGGTAGGTGCCCGGCCGGTGGCAGAGGCCGTCGATCTGGAGCGTCCAGGGACGCGTGCGCAGTCGATGGGCATTCCGGGAAGGATCCCGCTTTCCGGTACCGAACTCGTAGAAGTTGTTGTAGGTCGTGATGGCTTCGTAGGAGGTCCAGGGTTCGTCGGTGTCGTAAGGACCCGGATTCGTCTTACGGCGCACCTGCTGGCCTTCGGCCCGGCAGCCCATATTCAGCAGGCCGGTAGCGGCGGCGCCGGCCAACAGTCCTGCCTTTCGGAGCCATTCCCGGCGGTTCCAGTACAGGCGCTCATCAGTAATCTCGGACGAGGGGATGGGCGTTTCGGTGCGAATCAGCATGGCAGGTCCGCGTTTAAATAGCCGGACTGTTTGGGGTATCGCCTTTCAATCAAAATAAGTGCACGAAAGCGCTTGTTTGTTACGGATGGTCGGACCGAAACGTTACGGACACCTGTGGGCGGGTGTTCACTTCCAGATGAAAGATGTCGGGACGGGTATAATGGCCATCGACGTCCAGCGTAAGCAGGCCTTCGGGGATGCGTTCAGGCTGGAGCGTGGCGGTTACAAAGGTCGGTTCGTTCCAGAGGGGGCCGGCGATGTAGTTGCCATCGGGGCCAATGACGGCACTGCCGCCGGTCTGAAGCAGGCGTTCCGGAGGGCCTGGAATGGAGGCGAGCAGCTCCCGGGCTTCGTCGGGCACCCGGGGTAAGGAGGCCAGGCCTTCGAGCACGTCCTGCTTCCGGAGCACCATCCCGGCGGCCAGCACGAAGCAGCGTCCTTCGAAGGCGTAATGGCGGCTGGCGATCTGATGGCGTTCGTGGACGGAAGGCCACTGGGCCACGTGGATCTGTTCGAAGCGGGCGTGCATGGCCGCGCGGGCCAGCGGCATCCAGTGTTCCCAGCAGATCAGGCCGCCCAGGCGTCCGAACGGGGTATCGATCACGGTCAGTGTGCTGCCGTCGCCCCGTCCCCATATCAGGCGTTCGGTGTAGGTGGGGACCAGCTTGCGATGGAGCGCCCAGCTGCCGTCCGGACGCAGAAAGAGCTGAGTGTTGTACAGCGTGCCCTGGAGGCGTTCATGCACGCCCAGCACGACGTAACGTTCGCTTTCGCGCACCAGCGCCTGGAGCTGTTCAAAGGCCGGGCCGGGGATTTCCAGCGCATTTTCCCAGAGCAGGCGATAGACCGCCTTTGGACCTGGTGCGTCCCACAGGGCAGCTCCCGGAGCCTCGTCCAGCCAGATCGGGTAGCCGGGCAGCCACGTCTCCGGAAAGACGACCAGGTCAGCGCCTGCTTCGGCGGCTTCCAGTAGCAACTGGCCGGCCCGTGCGATCGATGCTTCCCGGTTCAAATAAACGGGCGGCTGCTGCACAATAACCACCCGGCAGGGCTTCCAGGGCATGGCCGTATGAGTTTCTAAGTGATAAGGAATCAAGATAACAACCGGGTTTACGCTGACAGCCTTGCTATTTCTTGACGGATTTCCTGGATTAAAGCTTCTTCATTGAGAATCTTTTTAGTATTCCCTTCTTTCACCGAAAACACAATGAAGACTTTACCTCCCTGTTCTTGAAGAAATCTGTTATGGGCTTCTTTCATCCACTCATGCCAATTATAGGCTTCAGGGACTTGTTTATAGGTAATCGGCTTGATTTGAATCCCAATAGCTCGTTCGCCTACGGGAATATAAAAGTCTACATGATAGCGTCGATCCCAATCGTCAGGAGCCGGATACAAAGAGGTGCCCAGGCGCTGCTCTAGCTGCGAATATATGGTTTCTTTCTCTCGTACATATCCCGCATAGGTTCGTTGGATAACAACTTCCCTTACATATTTGATACAATCTTCTTCAGTTATAGCCGACACTTCTGCTTTCAATTGCTCACTGATTTTAGCATAAAGTCGCAATCCAACTTCACGCAAGTGTTCTTTCATATCTTTTCCAAGCATCTTCCAATTGGAAGGGACGTGCCTGTATGGTACCTTTTCCAAATAATAGCGCTCCCAATCCTCTAAAGAATTAGGATCACAAGTACGGATAGCCTCTGATAATCGTCCTACATATCTAGGACGATTAAATTGCCATCGGTTGAATGCAATGTTTAAAATCCACTCTTTAGCCATGTTGTTTAGATTCTGCTTTTATAAACTTAGTTTTGTATTTATGTTCTATGTTTCTATCTGCAATGGCTAGGCCCATTTCAATCATTTTTCGGTTTATAAAGAGCTTATTGGAAAGATATAGATAAGCGCTTATGTTTTTATTTTTTAATCTTCTTAAGTTATTGTCGTGCTTGATGTATACACGTTTTCCACGTACGTATCTATTGAGATAAGCAATGGCTTTGTCTTTACGTTCTGGCGGCACGATAATGCCCAGAAGTTCTACAATCATATCGTTGTCCAGACACATTGTTTTTTCATCAAGTATTGAGACAACACGATATGTAGGTTCACTTCGATAAACCTCTCTGCCTATTGTAAGTGGACGAGCATCCTGAATGCGAGGAGAATAATTAGAGGGGGGAGCTACAGGAGGAAAGAAGTTTTGTCGATGCCGGATTGTTACAGGAACAGTGAAAAGTGTATTTTCTTTCAGACCCAGCTTCTTTCGAATGATTGGCTCAAAGTTCGGCTGGATCTCATAGCCGATGGCATGACGGCCTAATTCTAACGCCACCTTTACCGTAGTACCACTACCTAAGAAAGGATCCAGTACAGTCTCGCCTACAAATGTGAACATTCGGATGAGACGACGCGGCAATTCTTCGGGAAACATGGCCTCATGTTGTACCTGTCGTTCCCCAGCGAAAGACCAGTGACCACTGAAAAACGATTTCCATTCATCTCGGGTCAGGCGAGAGGCCTCTTTGATTTCCTCTTTTACGGAGGATGAAGGTCCAGGCTTCTTAAAGAGCAGAATATACTCATAATCTAATTCCACAATGCCATTAGGCGGATAAGGGAAAGAACCCATAATGACAGCCCCTCCACTTGTTCGCATGGTCGTTTTTTTTCGCCATATGATAGCTCCCATGTAGTCAAAACCGATACTCTCACATTGCGCAATGATCTCAGCATGGAGAGGAATCACCTTATAACGTCCATAAACGGAAGCACGAGCAAATTGATCACCAATGTTGATACAGAGGCGACGTCCTGGCCTGAGTACACGCCAAGCTTCTTGCCACACGCGACTCAAATCATAAAGATATTCGTGTAGCGTCTGACCGTAGCCCACCTGGCCATCCACTCCGTAATCTTTAATATGCCAGTATGGTGGTGAAGTGACAATCAGATGAATACTTTCGTCCTTCACCTCAGCCATATTTCGGCTGTCAGCAATGAAAATGGTTCCTTTGGACATTGCGATTAAATGAGTCTAAATCATTAATTGAAAAAATCTAAAAATAGTGTCTTAAGTCATAGAATTTACACAATTCCCAACTGCTTTTCCAGCACAGGGCGCAGGACGCGCCAGACATTTTCGGCGATGATACGCTGGCCTTCGGCCGTGGGATGGATGCCGTCAGGCTGGTTCAGTTCGGGCACGCCTCCGACGCCTTCCAGCAGGAAGGGAATCAGGTGCACCTTATTGGTACGGGCCAGTTCGGGATAAATAGCCTGGAAGGCCGCTGTATAGTCGGGGCCGAGATTGGGAGGAAGTTGCATCCCGGCCAGGATAATCTCAGCATCTGGATAGCGAGTCCGAACCTTGTCGATAATGCCCTGCAGATTGCGGCGGGTCACTTCCGGATCGATCCCGCGCAATCCGTCGTTAGCGCCCAGCTCCAGAATCAGGATGTCGATGCGTTCGCGAAGCAGCCAGTCGATGCGGCGCAGACCGCCGGCTGAGGTTTCGCCACTCAGGCCAGCATTGATGATGCGCACAGGCCAACCCAGCGAATCGACTTTGCGCTGCAGAAGAGCTGGAAAGGCTTCGTCCGGCGACAGGCCGTAGCCGGCTGCCAGGCTGTTGCCCAGTACAAGCACATTGATCGTCTGTACCGTGCGGTTGGTCGTGTCGCGAGGTGTTGCAGTGGCTGTGTCAGGCAAGGCGTTTGGTGTCGATCGAGGCGATCTGGAGGGGTCACCGCAGGCGGCCAGCAAGCCGAGGAACAGTGGAAGCAATCGTTGAATTCGGTGGCTCGGCATGGCTGCAAAAGCGCTGGCAGTGCACGCGGCACAGGCACGAACCCTATCTTTGAACCTGGCCAGGCTCTGCAGCGCGACGGCGAACGGAGACAGCTTTGTGCCGGGTCTTGGTGTCGATGCGGTCACCGTCGGATGGGTATGCATGGGGCAGTCGTCGCCCGACCTTGTCAGAACCGAACTGGCTCGACTGGTTATAAGGAGCTTGATCGTAAGCATCCGTCAAATAGCTGCATGCTACAGGTTGCGCATCTAACAAAGACTTACCGGAGCGGGACGCGAACGCTGACGGTGCTCCGGGACATTTCTTTTTCGGTAGCCAAAGGAGAAACCTGTGCGATTGTAGGCCCCTCGGGCAGCGGTAAAACGACGTTGCTGGGGCTATGTGCCGGGTTGGACCTGCCGACGGCCGGCAGGGTATGGCTGGATGGCCAGGAGCTGACCGTGCTCGACGAAGACGCACGCGCGGCATTGCGCAACCGGCTCGTGGGCTTTGTTTTTCAGACCTTTCAACTACTACCAACACTGACGGCCCTGGAAAACGTCATGGTGCCGGCCGAGCTGCGCGGCGATCGCACAGCACGACGGCGGGCGATTGACCTATTGGAACGGGTTGGGCTGGGCGATCGGCTGCATCACTATCCCCGACAGCTATCGGGCGGTGAGCAACAGCGAGTGGCGCTGGCGCGGGCGTTTATCAATCGACCCCGCTTGTTGTTTGCCGATGAGCCGACCGGCAACCTGGATGCGGAGACTGGTGCTGTGGTCGCAGATCTGCTCTTCGAGCTGAATGCAACGGCCGGCACTACGCTGGTCATTGTCACGCACAACCTGGAACTGGCACGACGTACCGGACGCATCCTGCACTTACGCGCTGGTCGTATCGTGGCCGACGAGCCGCTTCATGCCACCACCAACGCACGCCATGGCTGAATCGCATACGGGTTGGGTGCGCTGGGCGCTGCAGATGGCCTGGCGCGACAGTCGAGGAAGCCGGAGGCGCCTTGTGCTGTTTCTTTCGGCTATGGTGCTGGGACTGGCTGCGCTGGTGGCTATCAGTGGTGTTGGCAGCAACCTTCGGCGGGCTGTGGATGAACAGGCCCGGCAACTGCTGGGAGCTGACCTGCGCCTGGAACGAGCAGCGCCGTTCGACGATCTGGAAGCGCTCATCGACTCGATCGGCGGCCAGCAGGCCCGCGTGGTGTCGTTTACTTCGATGGTCTCTTTTCCACGCACCGGGCAGGTGCGGCTGGCCTCGGTGCGGGCTGTTGCCGGCGACTGGCCATTGTATGGGCAGCTCCAGACCGATCCACCAGAGGCGGCCGTACGCTACCTGTCGGAAGGCGGAGCCCTGGTAGATGGCACGCTGCTTGACGCCTACGGGGTACATGTAGGCGATTCTGTGCGGGTAGGGCGCCGGAGCTATCCAATTCTGGGACGGCTGCTGGCTACGCCTACTGAATCGGCGGCCATGGCGCTGGCGGCGCCGCGCATCTATATCCCGCTGGCCGATGTCGATACGCTTCTGCTCGGCTTTGGTAGCCGCGCCGAATACGAGGTGTACTTCCGCTTCGATGACGATCAGGATGTTGAGGCACTGGGGGGGCAGCTCCGACGGCAATTGCGGCCGTTGCGTGTGGACGTCGATACCGTCGAAGAAATTCGCGAGGACTGGGATGAAGCGCTGACGAACCTGTACCGTTTTCTCGGGCTGATAGGTTTTATTGCGTTGATGCTGGGGGGGATCGGAGTGGCCAGTGCCGTGCACGTGTACGTCCGGCAGCGCGTTGATGCCATAGCGGTGCTGCGGTGCCTCGGGGCAACATCTGTACAGACCGTGACGGTCTATCTGCTACAGGCGCTGGTCATGGGGCTGGTGGCCGGCGTGGCTGGCACGTTGCTGGGACTGGGACTGCAGGCCCTGTTGCCCCGACTCCTGGCCGAATTCCTGCCTGTTACCGTACCGCTTCGCATCGAGCCGGCCGCTGTGGCGCTGGGGCTGTTGAGCGGGCCGGTGATTACGCTGCTTTTTGCCCTGCTCCCATTGCTTCCCGTGCGTCGCGTTACACCGCTGCGGGCGTTGCTGGCCTCGATCGATCCGGTACCGAGCGGACGTGATCCATTGCGCTGGGTCGCCTGGCTGTTGCTGGTGGGTGGACTGACGGCCTTTGCCATACTGCTGGCCCCCACGCCGACGATCGGAGCTGGCTATGCCCTCGGGCTGATGCTCGTCTTCGGCGCCTTGATGCTGCTGGCTTGGGGACTGATGCGGCTGCTGCGTCGCATTGTACCGGCGAGCTGGCCGTATGTCTTGCGCCAGGGACTGGCCAACCTCTACCGGCCGCACAACCAGACGCTCGTGTTGACGCTGGTGCTCGGGCTGGGGACATTTCTGGTCGTTCTGGTGCTGCTGGTCGAGCGCGCGCTCCTGGCGCAGGTGCAGCGGGCCGGGGGAGGCGAACGTCCTGACCTGGTCTTTTTCGATGTGCAACCTGATCAACGGGACAGCCTGAGGGCGCTTATCGAAGCGAACGGGGCACCTGTGCTTGAGACGGTACCGATCGTAACGATGCGGCTGGCGGCTGTCAAAGGCCGTCGCCTTGAGGCGCTTCGGGCCGATTCGACCGTTCGGCTGGGCTGGGCTTTTCGGCGCGAGTACCGCTCATCCTATCGAAATTATTTGACCGATACCGAAACGCTCCTGGCCGGCACGTTTACGCCTGCGGTGCCACGGGGGACGCCCGTGCCACCCATTTCGCTCGAAGAAGAAATAGCCGCTGAGCTGGGCGTAACGCTCGGTGATACGCTGGTGTGGGATGTGCAGGGCGTTGAGATCCCTACAGTGGTGGGCAGTATCCGACGGGTGGACTGGCGGCGATTCCGGACAAATTTCTTCGTGCTGTTTCCACAGGGTGTGCTGGAAGAAGCACCGCAGATGTTTGTGCTGCTGGTACGGGCTGATTCTGCCTCCCCGCGCATCCAGCGGGCAGTGATCGAGGCATTTCCGAACGTGTCGGCCATTGATCTGCAGCTTATCCTGAACGTGGCCGATGAAATCTTCGGTCGCATTGCCCTGGTGCTGCAGTTCATGGCACTTTTCAGCGTGCTGACCGGCGTAATTGTGTTGCTGGGGGCGATTGCCGTTACGCGGGTGGCTCGGGAGGAGGAAACCGTGCTGCTCAAGACGCTGGGAGCCTCGCGACGCCAGGTATTGCAGATCACGGCTGTAGAGTACGGGTTGCTGGGACTACTGGCAGCCGTGGTGGGACTGGGGCTGGCTGTGGGGGCGGCCGGATTGCTGGCCAGCCTGGTGTTTGAGGTTTCACCTGTGGGAGCGCCGGAGGTGCTGGCCGGGGCGCTACTGAGTGCGATAATGCTGACACTGGGGGTCGGGCTACTGGCCAACCGTCACGTTTACCGTCGCCCGCCGCTCGAGATACTGCGGGCCGCAGGCTAACGTGGACAGGTCAGACACCTGGCCGCTACAGTAGTCCCTTCCTGGCGAAGGGCCACTGTCGTGGTAAGGGTGCACCGTTGTGTGCGTCCCTCTGGCAGGGCTAAAAATTCGTGCCACCATAAAGGTTCAGAAAGCACGGACTGTCTTGGTGCTGCAGCCAGCGGGTAGGCACCAAGGTAGGCAAAGGCCAGCGTAAAGACAACCAGATGTTCGGGAGCCTCAGCGGGGGAGGGTCGCCAGCACCATCAGGCTGATAACAATCCAGTAGAGGCGGTCCAGTCTGGCAGCTGTTGATAAACCCGGCGGAAGGAGAGATAGCGGAGTAATGGCGTTTGGTTGGGACAGAGCCCCACCCCGAAGGGATGGGGGGACTCGAGGAAGAAAGCTTTGCCCGATGTCTGGCGTAGGCGCTGGCGTGTGTCCCGCCGTAGAGTCCCAGAAGTTTTGCTCCCCCTTGAGGGGGAGCTGTCGCGAAGCGACGGAAGGGGTGTTTCGCTTGGTCAGGGCAATGGCTTCTGGATGCGGGCA
>JALSJJ010000223.1 GCA_026989375.1 Rhodothermus sp. | reverse complement strand
CCAGGGGCGGACCCACGCGTTCGTTTGGACTACAAGTGGAGGCATGAAAGTGATCACCTCCCTTACTCCGTTGCTATTTAAATCAAGTCTTGCGCACGCGGTCTCTTCTGATGGTCGCTATGTCGTAGGAAAAGCAGAAAAAACTACGGGCGAAATCATCGCCTTTCATTACGACCGTCAAAAAGGAAAATGGACGACGCTGGAATCCCTGGGTGGTCTGGAAACGGTAGCGACGGACGTGTCGGCCGATGGGGAGGTGGTTGTCGGCTATGGAGATAACGCGTTAGGGATGCCTAACGCTTTTGTCTGGACCAAAGCTACGGGTACGCAGAATCTCAATAAGCTTTACGGCCATCTGTTAGATTCCCCTGAATCCCGGTTCGTTCGGGCCTGGGCAGTATCTCCAGATGGACGCTACATTGCAGGCGTAGCCTACCATAAAGCCACCGGAAAGAACGAGGCTTTCCTCTTAGAAATCGGACAGCTCACCTCCTCAGAAGAAATAACAACTTCCCAACCTACTGCTCCTCAGCTCTTCTCCAATGCCCCCAATCCCTTTTCGGAAGCAACTACGTTATCCTTTTATTTGCCACAACCAGCCCATGTCCGCCTGGAAGTTTTTGATCTCCTCGGACGCCATATAACAACCCTGCTGGATGTGCGGCGTCCTGCGGGACATCATACCGTACAGTACCGTCCGACAAATTTAACGACGGGGCTTTATGTATATCGATTGACTGTAGGGAATCGACAATTGTATCAAAAAATGCTTTATTTGAAATAGGCTTATCGATAGTATCTATCCCGGCACACTTCTCGGGGCGAAGTCAAGCTTTAGAAAGGGCCTCCCTGCAGGGAGGCCCTGTGTTTTCATGAATCACAATGAAGAGAGCGTGCCGGCCCAACCGTCTCCTCAATTAATTTCAAGATGCGTTTATACTCGTCGGTCCAGCTCGAGGGCTCCCGGAAGCCGTGGCCTTCGACGGGATAGACGGCCAGCTCCCAGTCTTCTTTGCCCAGCTCAATCAGCCGCTGCACCAGCCGGAAAATATCCTGCGGCTGCACGTTCGTGTCCACCAACCCATGGCACATAAGCAGCGGGTCCTCTAACCCCTCCGCATGGTAAATGGGCGAGGAGCGCACGTAGGCGATCGAGTCGGTCTCGGGCGTATTCAAAATGTTCGAAGTATAGGGATGGTTATAGTGCGCCCAGTCGGTTACCGCTCGGAGCGCAGCGCCGCCCCCGAAGTGTTCCCCTTCGGTGAAAAGCGCCATGAGCGTGAGAAAGCCGCCATAGGAGCCGCCGTAGATGAAAACCCGCTCGGGTGGAATGCCGTAGCGCTGTTGCACGTAGCGCGACGCATCCACGTAGTCCTGCAGATCGCGACCGCCCATGTGGCGATAGATGGCCGTGCGCCAGTCGCGTCCGTAGCCAGCCGACCCCCGATAGTCGAGATCCAGCACCAGATAGCCCCGATCGGCCAGCAGATTATGAAACATGTACTCACGGAAGTAGCTGCTCCACCAGCGATGTACGTTCTGCAGATAGCCCGCGCCGTGCACGAAGAAGACGGCGGCCCCGTTCAGCGAGTCGGGTTCGTAAACCCGCGCCGGGACCTGCGCGCCATCGGAGGCCGGGATGAACCGAATCTCTGGATCGCGCCACGGATAGGCCAGCCATTCGTCTGTGGGTGAATGCGTGATGCGCTGCGGCTCGCCCGGACGTCCCCGCCGCAGGGGCTGCAGATAAATCTCCGGGGGACGGTTGCTGTAAGAATAGCGAATGCCCATGACCTGTTCATCCGGGCTCAGCACCACGTCGTTGCGGCCTGTTAGCGTGGTAAGCCGCTCGCGCGGTCCCCCGTCGATAGGCATCCGGTAGAAATGGCGCTCAAAGGGAGAGCCCTCACTGCTGGTGAAGTACCAGTAGCGGCCATCGCGCGAAATAAATGGATTGAACACCTCAAATGTGCCTTCTGTAAGCTGCCGGATCTCGCCAGTTTCGACGTCCACCACGTACAGGTGGCTGTAGCCGGTACGTTCGCTCTGGAAGTAGAAATGGCGGTTATCGGGCAGCCAGCCCATGGTGCTTCGTCCCCCGAACCAGGAAATACCCGGACCGGCAATCCAGGCTTCATCGTGCTGGCGATCCAGCACAGTCAGCCGCCCGGTTTCCGGGTCAAGCCGGACGATCCACCGATCCTTATTGTCGCGTGCCCGGATCTCCAGCACGGCATAGCGGCCGTCGCCACTCCAGTAGGGGCCATAGGCATACAGAAAACGCTTTGTCTTCTGCGAATCGGGTTCGACACCCTGCTCCCGCAGGTATTCGGGCACGTCGTAGGCGCCGGGTATCTGGTGCAGGTCGATCTGATAAGTCGTGTCGCGCAGCAGGTCCTGCACGTACAGTTCGAAGCTTCCGGGTGGCACGCCGACCTTGGGCCGCGCCGGTAACTCCCGCGCGTAGCCCGACTCTGTCACGTAGTCCATCACGGCCGTTCGCTTGTCGCGCGGCGAGGGCGTCGTCAACGCAAACGTAACGAACCGGCCCGTAGGATCAAGCTGTAGTTGCTCGACCTGCTTATTGCCATAATAGAAGGTAGGCGGTGGATTTTCCGCTCGGCGATCTCGCTCCCGTGCCTTTTCTCGGGCTTCCCGCTGCGCCACGCGCTTGCGGATCACCTCGAAAAGCGCTCGCTGCTGCGCTTCGAGAAAGGCATCCTGCGCGTCCGGCTTGCGATCCCGTGGCGCACTGCCACGCCGCAGGTCGGTCAATTGCGTGAGCGCTCCGGTGTGCAGATCCAGTTGAAACAGATTGTTTTCCTTGACAAAGACGATGGCCTGTCCATCGGGCGTAAAGCGCGGATTGCGCTCCCGGGCGGGCGTCCGGGTCAGGCGAGTCAGGCGCCGCTCCCTGCGATCATAAAGGTACAGATCGCCATCCCGCACGAACACCTTGCGGCGGAAGTCTGCGTCATAGACCCATTCGCCATGATGCCAGCCATCAAAAGCCGGCGGCAGGTTGCGGCGCTCTTCGGGCGAGACCTTTTCCGGTGCCCCCCCATCGCGGGAAACCTTGAAAAGCGAATCTGCCGGAAATTGACCCTTTGGATTCCACCAGAAGTAAAGAAACTGGCCATCTTCGGACCAGAATGGATTATCGGGCCAGTCACCGATCCAGGTCTTTGGATCCTGCATAATTTTCTCGACCGTGAGCTGCGGCTGCGCCCGGACAACCGCTCCCAACAGTAACAACAGGATCCATCCAGTGGTCAGACGTTTCATGGGGACAAACGGTTGATGATCAGGTGCAGGTTGCTGAAAAGATAAGCTTCTGCCCTTAAAAGATGAGCACTCCCTTTTCACAGGCTGACGTCGAGGCCCTGTACCGTCATGTGCAAGATCAAGCTTGGACGCCTGCGCTGGATTTACTCTACCGACACCGGTCCGCGCTGAAGACGGACCCGCTGTGGCGCCATGCCGCTGCGCTGCTCATTCAGGAGCTGCATCCCCGTTTGCCTGAACTCAGTCAGGCCGTATTGGAACAACTCCTTCTGCTACACACCGGCCGACTCTACGAACTGCCCGAGGCTGTCTTCACCGACCTAATTGTCGAGCTGGTACGTCGCCACGCCGACCGGCCCGAAATCGCCCGACGCTATGCCCGCTGGTGTCCCAACCATCCGGAATGCGCGCGCCTGCTTGAACCCTCTGTTGCTCCAATCGCCTGGGAAAACTGGGATGGTTTTGCCGTGCAACGCCACCTGCCGACCCAGCCTGCTACCCCTCCTTCGCTCTTCCGCTCCCGACAGGAGTTTGTGTTTTTTCAGGCCGTCCGCGAAGTATTTCCTACCTACCTGGTCTATCCAAACGTGGCGCTTTCATGTCTGATCGAATACGAGCGCGTAGCCGATCGGCTGAATGAAGAAGAGCGCCGCTATGCGCTGCAGGCGCTGGTGGACTGCGCCGTCTTCGATCCGGACGATGCTTACCGCCCCCGCTACTGCTTTGAGCTGGATAGCCCCCTCCATGCTGTGGCGGAACGTCGCATGCGCGACATGCTCAAAACGCGGATTTTACAGCAGGCCGGACTTCCCCTCTACCGCATCCGTCCCCCTTCGTCGGCGGTCGATCGCACCGCTTTTGTGGCACTGCTGCGTCGGCTTTTACAGACCGGCTCTTGAAATGGCATTTGCATTTTTTCCTAATTGCATGCGGATTGCGCCCTGAACGAATCCTTTGGTAGGCTTTGTGCGTTTAGCGGTCTTGTCCAAGGGGGAGAGGTCTGCTGTAAGCTGGCATGCCTCTACCAGCAGACCCCGTAGCTCAGCTGGTAGAGCACCTGACTTTTAATCAGGGGGTCGCAGGTTCGAATCCTGCCGGGGTCACGCCAATGCCCGGGTGGCGGAATTGGTAGACGCGCCGTCTTGAGGGGGCGGTGCCCGCAAGGGCGTGCTGGTTCGAATCCAGTCCCGGGCACTGTAAGCCCTACCGGGGGGTAGGGCTTATTTTTTTACAAATCTCGTAAAGAAGAGAGTTTGTTTATCTGCCAAAATCCACGAAAAGCAGCCGCTGATTTACGGGAGGGTTCTCCAGAGGTCAAACAATCTTGCACCTTACGCAGATCTGGCTTACCCTACAAACAAACATTAAAGGCGAAAACCTTCAGAAAATCGGCGATTCATGACCCGCGTACGTGTAGAGCTACCGGTCATTCTCCCCGATATTCCGGACGAGCAGGATCCCTGTGTGCAGCGCCTGCAGACCTCTCTGTCGGTAAAGCCCGGCATTGAGCACGTGCATGTAGTGCCTCCGCAAGACGGCACACCCGCATGCCTGTGCGTCCATTACGACCCAGACCAGGTGAGTCTGGACGAAATTGAGCGCTGGGTGCGTCAGGAAGGCGCTGCGCTTACCGAGCAGTATGGTCATCTGGTACTGCCAGTCTCAGGCATTCGCAATATACGGCACGCCCAGCGTTTAGAACGTCGCCTTCTGCGCGAGCTGGGCATCTTAGATGCCCAGGTGAGTGCAGCCGGTGTCGTGCGCCTCGAATACGACCGTCGTCACTGGCAAGAAGCCGCGGTTCGTGCGCTGATCGAACAGCTCGGTCTGACCATTCTGCCTGCGTTTCCCACTCCTGCCCCTGAAGAAGAACATGTACATGCGGGCATTTTTGGAGAGCGGACGGAACTGATCTACGCCCTGCTCTGCGGATTCTTCCTGGGAAGTAGCTGGGCCGCGGAGACCTGGCTGAACGTGCCTGCCATCTTGCCCCGTATCGGCTACCTGTTGGCCTACTTCTTCGGCGGCTATTACACCCTTCGCGAAACCTGGGAAAGCCTGAAACAACGGCAACTCAACATTGACTTTTTGATGCTGGCAGCAGCCACTGGTGCGGCATGGCTGGGCCACTGGGCCGAAGGGGCCTTTCTCCTGTTTTTGTTCAGTCTGGGCCACGCCCTGGAACACTATGCTATGGGTCGGGCCCAGCGAGCAATCCGATCGCTGGGCGAGCTCATGCCGCGCACCGCATTGCGGAAAGTGGACGGCACGCTGCAAGAAGTCCCTGTAGAAACCCTGCAGGTAGGCGACGTCGTGGTAGTACGCCCGGGCGAACGCATCCCGGTAGATGCCATCGTGATTGAGGGGCAGAGCAGTGTCAATCAGGCGCCGGTTACGGGGGAAAGCATTCCGGTGGACAAGCTACCTCATCCACATCCTGAGGAAGCCCTCCAACAATGGGAGCGGCTTTCGGATGCCCACCGCGTGTTTGCAGGCACCCTGAACGGCAACGGCTCCCTGACCCTTCTGGTTGCTCGGGAGAGCAAAGACTCCACCATCTCGCGATTGATGCAACTGGTCATGGAGGCCGAAGCCCGCAAGTCGCCCACGCAGCGGTTCACCGAACGCTTCGAACGGTTCTTCGTGCCTGCGGTGTTGCTCTTTGATCTACTGGTGATGCTTGGTGGTACGCTGTTGCTGGGATGGCCTGTAGCGACTGCTTTCTATCGGGCCATGGCCGTGCTGGTAGCCGCCAGTCCCTGCGCACTGGCCATCTCAACCCCCAGTGCCATTCTAAGTGGTCTGGCCCGGGCTGCCCAGCGCGGTGTTCTAATTAAAGGCGGTGCCCCCCTGGAAACCCTGGCGCTGGTACGCACCATTGCCTTTGATAAAACCGGCACCCTTACCCGGGGCCGGCCACAGGTAACCGACATATGGCCCGCTCCAGAAGCCTCTCAAGCATTACTGCTGGAAACCCTGCTGGCCGTCGAGCGCCTGTCTGATCATCCGCTGGCCGAAGCGGTCGTTCAGCATATCGAACGCACGGCTTCCTTTACCAACCTGCCCGATCCAATCGATATGGAAACCGTGCCCGGACATGGCATCCGCGCCCGCATCGATGGAGAACCCGTACACATTGGCAACCTTCGCCTATTCGAACAGGAGCAGATTCCGGTTCCTCCTTCCCTCCAACAACGCATTCAGGCCCTGGAGCGGGAGGGCAAAACGACCATGCTGGTCCGTCGCGGATCCCGCTTTCTGGGCATTGTCGCGCTGCGAGATGATCCTCGTCCCGAAGCTGCCGCCGTCATTCAGGCCCTGCACCAACTGGGCATTCAACGAACGCTCCTGATCTCCGGAGATAATGACCGCGTGGTGCAGGCCATCGCTCAACAGGTAGGGGTGGACGAAGCGCAAGGCAACCTGCTCCCGGAAGACAAAGTGACCGCGATTCGTCAACTCCGGACGAAAACGCCACCGGTTGCCATGGTCGGCGATGGCATCAACGACGCGCCCGCACTGGCCCAGGCCGACGTGGGCATCGCGATGGGAGCCGCTGGCTCAGATCTGGCGCTGGAAACAGCCGACATCGCGCTCATGGCCAATTCCCTGCAAGGCCTTCCCTTTGCCCGTGCGCTTAGCTTGCAAACCCGTCGCATCATTAAACAGAATCTTTGGATCAGCCTGGGCATGGTCGCCTTTCTGATCCCGGCTGCCCTGCTGGGACTACAACTGGGCGTGACCGTTATGTTTCACGAAGGCTCCACGCTGGTGGTCGTCTTTAATGCGCTGCGCCTGTTGACCTACTCGTATCCTTCATAGAGGAGTTGCAAAGTATAAACGGGTCCTTCGTCTCAAACCCTCTACCTCAAATTTGCCTCTTGCTCCCTCTCTCCTTCAGTGCACTTTATCCATAAGCCGTGCTGCGGCAGCTCGTTCCTCTCCCGCTCAATGGTTGCTTGCTTAGCCACTTTAAAAAGACAGCTCAGCCTACTAAATGCGGCAAGGGCATGCCGACTTCCACCCATCGCTGCATTCGGTCTACCCCTACCCATCGAAGCAGCACGTGGTAGGCACTGACCTTCCGTACCAGGAGCACAAGCTGCGGGGTCGCCTGCAAACCCGGAGCGATCTCCTGCACATACCGCACGGCTAAATTCTGCCAGCGAGCGCCCACCGCCACTTCATGGAAGGGCCCCATCTTTTCCAGATGCTGGAGTCCGCTCCGAACGTCGCGGCTAATGGCAATCCCCACCATACGAAAAGCTATGCCCCGCTCCTTGGCCACTTCCTGGAGGCGATGGCGCATGGCTTCCAACAACAAGGGCAACGCAGGATCATTCGAAGGCCCACAGGTAGGCGAACCGATATACACCAGCAGAAGCGCTTGCTGATCCTCGCCAGACCAAAACAGCCGCCAGGGGTCAGGGCGTAGCTTCTGGTAATAGAGAGGCACCGCCAATCCCAGCAAAAGCCCACTGAGCATGAGCAATCCCGCTCGCATTGCAGCCTGCCGCTTACGAGCCACTTAACCGTTCTGGAAAACGAAACAATGCCACATGGGGTAGCTCAGATGCCAGGCTGATACCCAGCCCATCGGTCTCCTGCCACGCGTAAAGGCGGGAGAAGGGGAAGGCTACCTCCTGACCGTACCACCGCTGTTGAGCCGGATCCAACGCGAAGACATACGAAGCGATCGTCTTAGCGGCCAGAGGTTGCAGAGACCGCCGCTCCTGATATACCAGGTAGAAGAGCACCCTGCCGCCCGGTAGAGGCAACACGCTCCGCAGCACATAGCCCCGGTCGCGCAACGTGGGCCGCAGACGACGCCTATCTACGAGGCGGTAGGCCAGAATAGGTGCTTCGTCAATCCGCACCCGCCACCGCCGGGTTCCATCTGTGCCATAATAGGTTGCCACAGGGAGATATCGATAGGCCAGCAGCAAACCAGGACCATATGGATCACAATATAACTGGGCTTCCAGCATAAGGGGCTCAAATCCCTCCGGAAGCGCCTCCGGCGGATAGACGTCCTGCCTGCCAAAGGAGCGCACGAGCCCACCCTCCAGCGTCAACACCCGAAATAGCGGCTGTTCTTGCCACTGCGCCGACTGAGCGTACACGTACAGGGTATCCGCCAACAGACACCACCCAAGCGGACTGGCCTGCAACTGGGGCCCCAGGTTATACGTCTGATCCAGCACAAACCCTGTCCCTTCCGGACGATAACGATGCAAACGGGGGCGTCCTTCTTCCATCACGTACAGCCAGCCGCGGCTGTCAAACGCCACATAGACGGGCTGGTCGAACTCTCCCGGTCCCACCCCTTTTCGCCCCACTTTAAACAAAAAGCGGCCGGTGCGATCGAAAAAGCGGACCTCTCCGTTGTCCCCATCGACGACCACCAGCCGACCTTCCGGATCGAACGTAGCGTAAACGACCCGTCCCAGAAAGTATTCCGGCCCCTGCCCCTCGGCAGCACCGATCATCTGGTACACCGTTGCTTTCTCCAGGGCTTCCACGACCGCCCAGCTCTCCGGAGGGGCCTGGCGCGCCGCATCCAACGTCAGCGCGAAATCAAACGGTCCCCGCAACCGCTCCGGCAGCGGGTAAAGCGTTTCGGTAGGTGTCTCAGGACGACAGCCGAGTAGGCCCACTATTAGCATCAGTCCTGTAATTAGCTGCCTCATGAGTCCCTCTTTCGCTGGGGTTGCGCAGGCAACACGTAATAGGCAATATGCGGGATTTCCTGCTGGAACAGATCCCAGCGGAATCCGACCAGTACGGAATCGCGCGCGGCCACCAACGTCGCAAAAGGATAGGCTTCCAGATTTAACCGCATCGCCTTCCGACGGCGCAGGTCCAGCAAGTACGCCATCGGCGCCTTTTTTGTTAGCCGGCCCCTTTCGCTTTCGTAGCGAATGAAAGCATAAAACAAGAGGTCCTCCTCCAGAAGAACGGGTTCGATCAGATCATCTACCTGTCCTGTG
>JALSJJ010000222.1 GCA_026989375.1 Rhodothermus sp. | reverse complement strand
TTGTAGCAAGACTTGACCCCACGAAAAGGGGATTACGACAACGAACTCTCGAGGGACGGTACAGAGAGTCGCCAGTCGTCGCGCGACTCGTAGCAAGACTTGACCCCACGAAAAGGGGATTACGACCACTGCCCCCAGCGTTTTGCGAACGACAGGGATCTGGAGCCCCTGTAGCAAGACTTGACCCCACGAAAAGGGGATTACGACATCATATTTATGTTAAGATGAGGCTGACATTTACATTCAGACACGAGCTCGGCGAAGAGATAGCCGGAGGTCGCGCCGAAAAAGTAGATGGCCGCGTTCGCGTCCAAGCAGGCGGCATATTTGCAGACACTTACAAGCGGCTACTGCAGCGCGTGCTTGAGGTCGAGGGTCCGTACACTGTTGTTGAGGAAGTGCGCCGCCTTGCGGAAGAGCATCGGTTAATCATTGAGGACCTGGACTTCGCACTGCCACCTGCAGAGGAAGGCCTGATCTACTGAATCCTGATACCATTCGTGATGAGATCAGCCACCCTGTCCAATTCGTAGTCCGTCAAGTAGTAAGACCTGCCCCCACGAAAAGGGGATTACGACTTGGCGTCGATGGCCGGGAGCGACCGTCTCCAGTCTTCCCGGCACTCTTGGTAGATGGCAGGCCTGCCCCTCTGAGATCGTTTGAGATGACGCGTGTTGGATGAAGGTCCGCGTATCTGTGCTATCCTTCGGGACCGGTTATTGAACGTACGTGGTGTGCCTCTGTCAGAGGTTCGATGATCTCATCGGTCCGGCCCTGTAGCTCGCGCAATCGACGCACAGAAGGCAACAGTCGGCTGTTGAACGAGCCAACAGAGCGGTTATATGCTTCAACAGCCTGATTAAGCCGATGGCCTATCTGCTGCAGATGCTCGGTGAAGCGTCTTAAACGCTGAAGTAGCGTTTCGCTTTCGTGAGCAATCCGGCGCACGTTTTCGGTCATCTGGTGCTGCTGCCATCCAAAAGCAACAGCCTTCAATAACGCCAGCAACGTCGTAGGGGTGGCCAGGGCAATGCGGTGTTCATAGGCATATTCCAGCAATGTCGGATCTACCTCGAACGCTGCATACAGACAGGCATCGGTGGGAACGAACATGACGGTAAACTCAGGACTGTTTTCAAACTGGTCCCAGTAGGCTCGTCCGGCCAGTTGTTGAATATGCTGGCGCATTCGTCGGGCATGCTGGTGGAGCATCTGGCGGCGCCGTGCATCATCTTGGGCTTCCAGTGCCCGGAAGTAGTCGGACATCGGAGCCTTGGCATCGACTACAATACAACCATTGCCTGGAAGATAGACAACCAGATCCGGGCGGCCTGTTGCACCGCTTACCTGAAGCTCGAAATCCACATGTTGCTGCATGCCTGCCAGCTCAACCAGACGCTGTAGCTGAAATTCAGCCCAGCGTCCGCGTTGCTGGGTACCTGCACGAAGTGCATGAGTGAGCTGTTGCGTTTGTTGCTGCAACGCCTGATAGGCTTCCAGCAACTGGCGAAGATGTTGCTCCAGCGCTCCATACGCCTTCTCGCGCTTCTGCTCTAACAGGCGGATCTGGTCATCTAACTGCTTCAGCGATTCACCCAGCGGTTGCACGAGCCCCTGCAATTCAGCTTTCTGGGTGGCCCAATCACGCTGCGCCTGCTTGAGCAGCGCCTCCAGCGTTTCCCTACTGCGCTGTAGCAATTCCCGGCTGTTTGTCTGGAGCACTTCTCCGGCCAGCGCCTGAAACGCCTCGCGCAGATGCTGCTCAGCCTGTGCCAACCAGGAAATTTTCTCCGCATCGGCCTTTTGCATGGCTTCCAGCCGGGCCACCTGGCTCTGAAGGGCCGCATTTTCCCGGGTAAGTGCTTCGCAGCGCTGCTGAAGCGATCGAGCGTATTCGGCATGTATCTCTGCTTCGGCCTGCCGGGCTGCCGCCTCACGTAACTGCTGTTCCTGTGTCTTTACATGTCGGGTTAGTTCAATAATTTGTCGGCGCAATATCCCCCAGGTCACCAGGGCCCCGACAATCAGTCCGACTCCTGTAGCTACCAGCAACTCCATGATCGCTCATTTAATGCCGTAAGGTTGGCAATCCTGAGAGCATACCCGACGATCATCCACGGATAAAAGAGATATTTTTCCCATCTGATGAATGGTAAAACATCTCATTCTTTACTGAGATCTTTTCGCTACTATACTATCTGCGATATTACTGGCTTGTCAAGGAGAGCCGTTGTGGAGACCGAGGCTACTAATTACTGGCCACTTGGCTGGATATACGAGTTTGCCTGGTGCCTTCGGCGGGGGTATTACGCCTGGGCCGAAGGTCCAGGCGTTCCGTCGGTATTGCTATCAGCCGAGGGTGCCTGGTGTGCCAGCCAGGGTTGGGGTGGACCGGTTGAGGTGCGTCAGGATCCAGACGAAGGTCCTGTTGTCGTGCTTCGGTGTCCTCCTGAGGCTGACCTTAAAGAGCATGCAACGGATATTCTGTGGCCGGTTCTGGGTGCGCTGAGCGCGCTGTACGAAGCAACCCACCATCGCCAGGTACGCTGGGGGGAGATACGCGACCGGTCGGGTGAGGTCATCCGTGTGCGGATTGACGAACCGCTACGGCATAGCTGGCAGGACCTGGCCCGCCGAATTCGCCAGGTTATCCAGGAAGGGCGCATCCCGGAGCCTCGTGCAGATGAGCGATGCCTGCGCTGCCCCCGCCAATCGGTGTGTGCTCCATTTGATACCGATGAGAAGAAGATCTCTCCGGCTCGCATCCAGCCTCCGGTGCGACCGGCGCGTACGCTGTACGTGGACGAGGTGGGTGCTGTGGTGCGGCGCCAGGGACGCCAGCTCCTGGTAACGGTCAGCACCAATGGGCAGCGCAAAGAGCGTCTGCGGCTACCGGCCCTGCTGATCGATCAACTGGTCCTTGTGGGTCCGGTGCAGATCACTACCCAGGCGCTTCGGCTGCTGCTGCGCACCAATACGGACATCGTGTACCTTTCGCGCAGCGGTCGCTACGAGGGGCGTCTGGCGCCGGAGTTTCATCCCCATGTAGCATTGCGTCTGGCCCAGTACCGGGCCCATGCCGACCCGGAGCGGTCGTTTCAGATTGCACGTGTATTTGTACAGGCTAAGCTACATAACATGGCCGTACTGCTTCGGCGACGGCGGCGTCACCAGGATCGCCCTGTGCTACAGGCTGTGGCCCGGCAGATTCTCCAGGATGTCCGGAAGCTGGACCAGGTCGATTCGATCGAAGCCTTGATGGGGATCGAGGGAGCAGCTACGCGACGCTATTTCAGCGTCTTTGAGGCCCTGCTCAAGAAAGCCACATCCGACTGGCCTCCATTTGCTGGACGCAGGCGGCGTCCACCTACCGACCCGGCCAATGCCGTGCTGAGCTATGTCTACACCCTGCTGCTGAGCAACCTGGTAACCGCCTGTGCCGTAGCCGGGCTGGATCCATATATCGGCTTCTTACATGCTCCACGCTATGGACGGCCAGCGTTAGCACTCGACCTGATGGAAGCCTTCCGGCCAATTGTGGCCGATGCGCTGGTCTGCACGTTGTTCAGGGAGGGACGACTACGACCTGCGCATTTTGAGGAACGCCCCCCGGGAATCTACCTGAATGAGCGCGGACGAGCGATTGTGCTGGGGGCCTGGCAGCGATACCGACAGCGTACCGTAGCGCATCCGGTGCTGCAACAACCGCTTAGCTGGGTCCGCCACTTCGAGGCCGAAGCCCGCCTGCTGGCGCGCAGTCTGCTTGATGGACAGGTTCCTTTCACAGCTTTCTGCATGCCATCGTGAAGTACTGGCTGATAGGCTACGACATTGCGGACGATCGCCGGCTGCAGCGCGTCGGGCGCTTGATGGAAGACTACGGACAACGACTCCAGTACAGCGTGTTTTTATGTCGGTTAGAACCTCACGATCTGAAGCGTATGCGGCGACGCTTACTACGATTACTGAACCTGAAAGAAGACCGTGTCTTTCTGCTGCCCTTATGCCAGGAATGCTTCTGCCGTATGGAACAACTGGGACGTCCCCTTACGCTCCACATTGATCAGGATTACTGGCTGCTGTAGTTATTTACAATAAATGTCCTATGGATCAATCGGAAAATCGACCCATGCCTTTAGCAACAAGATTTCCGATCTTCTACTTCCCATTGTTGTCTAAATCGATCATCTACCATGGAGGAGCACTTTGAACAAAACCAGGATGAAGCTAAAGAGATACAGCTCCTTTTCAAGGAGTTGGGTGATCTTGTGGATAGTGCATTGCGTAAGATGAAAAAGTACAAGGACGCCCAAATTAATGGCCGTATTATTGCCGCAGTCCTTGCGGTTGCAACTGGCGACTTTTTATTTGGTCTCTTAACGTATCCACTTGCTTCCTCTTTTTTTCGAAAGCAACTGACTCCTAAAGAGAATACAGGAAGAATCAAGCATCAGCTTCATAATGCTTTAAAAAGACGCATCTTTATACTTTTACATTTTCCAGAAATCATTCTTAATGTTGAAACAAAAGAGCGAATATTCAGAGATATATTGTTATACTATATGTTCCAAAAGCGTGATTGGGAATCTCTTGAAGAAATGTATACAATTGGAAATAATCTTGATCTGAATCTCTGTCTTGAGAAAATGAAAAAATACATAAAATATGGAGGAATAAAGCTAATAGACGACCTGATATTTTTCTGTTTGTTTTATTATGAAATGACAGATCACTGGCTTTATCGTAAGCTGCGGAATGGTCGAGAGGATCAGGAGTTGCAGTTTGCCTGGATGCTGGGACGGATGGATCAGCTATCTGATATTTTTGAAGAATTGGAAAAGTTCTTGATTGCCCAGTATGCGGCCGTGCTGGAACTGCGGGAGCCTTTTACCCCGGAGCAGGTCCGCCAGAACTACCGACGCCTCATGAAGGCCTGCCATCCCGACCGCTTTCCAGACGCTACCGACGAGATAAAAAAGCAGCTTGAAGAAAAAACCCGTCAACTCAATGAGGCCTACCAGTTCTTCCGTGAGCGGCTGGGCTTTTAGGGGTTGTCCGGGAAGGGGAGCATACCTACCTTACGGAGGAAGCTCACCGGTATCGGTTCGTGGTGTTATCGATGCTTTCAGAGCTGGATCGGCTGCACTGGTCGGTGATTCAGTTCGGGCTGGAGGCGCGTTCCTTTATTGACCTGGAGGGCCTGCCAGCTTCTGTAATACGCAGCGCACTGGGTGCCTCGTTGCGCCGCATGGTGTGTATCACCCGACTCCCGGATTGCACTGACTGCTCGTTCCGCTGGACGTGCACCTACGGATATCTCTTTGAAACGCCTCCCTCGCCTGAAGGACCGCATCTACGCAAGCTGCAGCATGTACCCCGTCCGTATGTAGTGCGGCGTCCCGGCCTGCACGAGCGACAATTCACGCCGGGAATGATGCTGACGGTAGAAGTACTCCTGATCGGACGCGCCCGCCTGTACCTGCCCTATCTTACGCTGGCACTACTGCAACTGGAGGAGCGTGGACTTGGCCGCGGACGCCGTGCAGGAAATGGCCGCTTTCGCCTGACTTCGGTACAAGCCCTGCAGCCTGACGGGACGTGCTGCCCGGTTTATGATGCCGCACGCCGACAGATCCAGACAGAGATACCTGTATGGAAATTCAGCGATCTAACAGCAGACGAGCTGCTTTTTTCGAACAGCCGGCTGCTGCTTCGCACGATAACGCCGCTGCGCCTGAAAGCAGATCGACGGTTGGCGCGAAGGTTCACATTTCGAGTGCTGATCCGATCGATCCTCAGTCGTCTCTCGAGCCTTGCTACGTTTCATGTAGATACCACGTTGTCGCTTGATTACCGCGGCCTGCTGCGTCAGGCCGAAGCGGTACGCATCTGTGAAGACCGGATGCAATGGCTCGACGGACCGACGCGTTACTCCAGTCGGCAACGTACCAGGTTGCGTCAGGGCGGATTGATCGGAGAAGTCATTCTTGAAGACGTTTCTCCTGAGCTCCGGGCTCTGCTACGTCTGGGTGCTGAATTGCACGTTGGTCATAGCACCGTAATGGGATTAGGACGCTATACGATCGCACCGCTCTCAGAATAAGGCGCGTATCTGTGGTAACTGTTTCAGGGCAGGATCGCCCAGATGCTGTTCCAGAAAGGCCAGGATCGTCTCAAGCTGGCGGCGCAGCACGTCGGCTGAAGGCTGCTGGTTGTTTTTTGCAGGCCTTGCATGGGCAATCTGATTACGTAGCTGGCGCAATGCTCTTACGTGTGCTACAATATCAACCAGCGGTGCAGGTAATCTGGAGCGGACAGAGGAGTGAAGCAGAGTATCGATCAGCCGGCTCTGGTTGCGCACGCCTTTTACGCGGCTCTGGGGGTCCACCTGGTAGATCTCGCCCAGTCGGTGGACAACCGCCTCGAAAGCAGCCATTACAGCCAGTCCGAGCCGGTCGTGTTGCAGGTGATTGCGAGCAATCTTTAGCATGGCTTCCCAGTTACTCCGTGCCGTCCGTATCTGGTCGGGCACACGTTTCAGGGTCGGCAAAATCATGCGAAAGGGCAGGGGAAGAGCCTCAGCCTGCTGTTCCAACTGCTCCAGTCTCCTGCATAATCGATGACTACGCGCTCGAATATCGCTCAGCAGGTTGAATTGCAGTTGCAGTACGTAACTGCGTAACTCCTGCGTTAACGCCGCATCAATATGTCCACGCATGAGCTGCAGGAGCTCGTTGACCTCCTGGTTTTCTGCGAAAGTTCGCGCGGCTATGCTCCATTGCATCAATTCAAGCAGGGGACGCAGATCGAAGATAGGCGCCCGATTCCCGAATTGATGGCGCAGTTCATGTGCCCCATAGAAGAGCGAGCCCAGCCGTAGGCCGGTCTGTGTCGTCTGTAAGAAATGCAGCGCCAGGAGAAGCAGGAAAGGTTGATAACGCAGGCCGTGGGTAATATCGAGCGAGAGCAGTCCTCGCGGGATGGGTAATTCGATCAATGTTTGAAACGTCTGCCACAGCTCTTCATGGGAGCGACCAACTGGAATAAGATGCAGTTCGAAGGGGCACTCAAAATGAGCCTGTAGCCGCTCCTGTACATGTGGAAGCAGCCTGCGCACGCCCTCTTCGTCCCGCTGTTCAATGCGGTCGTACAGCTCAACGTATAGCTCGTCGTCTGCTTCTGCATAGGCGGAGGTGGCGTGCAGGTATAACGTGTCCCACATCGCATCAACGGTCCCCAGCACAAAGACCTGCTGAAAACGTCCCGGGTTGAGCTTCAGAATCGCCTCGCCTACGAAGGAGGTCTCGACCGCGGCTTCAGGCCGCTCAGCCATAAAGTAAACCGTACGCTGGTAAGCACGGTCAGCCGAGCCAGGCATCCGATGGCGCTCGCCTGATCCCAGTACCAGAAATAGCGTCTCTTTCTTCATATTACGCCGATCGTTTGGGAATATGTTGAAAGGGCCACTTCATATAGTCGAGTGATTGTGGGATCGTAACCTGTAGCGCGGGTGGCTCTGTCCGAAACGCGTAGAAAGTTTCTTCCCAGGTACGACGGCCGACAATCTGAAGGTAGCGCCCGCAGAGCGGGTGGCGTCTGAGGGCCTGGTTCAGCTCGGAGATGCTTCGGGACAGGGTGACACCATCGTCCCAGGGACGCAATCGCCGCAAATCACGACAGAAGGCGTAGGCAGCCTGGCGTAGCGCTTCCACCTGCTCATTATTGATCAATTGAAGGTTGGAAATTTCAGAAGCGTCGATTCGACGTAGCATTTCATAGAGGGTCAGGAGCGTCACCAGGGCGGCAGGCGTAATGGCTTGAAGCAGTGCCATTTCGTTTCCTTCGGGATCAAGAAGGCGCAGCATTCGCTCGTTCCGGCCTCCCAGGATAATTTCGACGTTGGCTGGACGAGCAGGGCGAAGCCCCAGCCCTGGTAAGGATTCCAGCTCCTGCAGCGTCTGGGGAAGCCGTCCCTGGCGGTGGAGACGAGCCAGCTCTTCCAGATGATGTCGAAACCGGACCAGATGTAGATCTACCCGTTCGATGCGCACGTCCTGCCGGGTACCAGCGCGTGGATAGAAGAACGAAGGGTCATTCAGCACCGCCTGCTCCGGGTGTACCAGTACATGAATGCTTTCATCCTGCGGGCGAGCATATAGCGAGAAAGCAGTAAGCAGATGAGCACTCATGGTTTTACGGCCTCCTGCAATGGAGGCGACGACTCGAGGTGCTTCAGGATCAGCACAGAGTTGTGCGACTACCTGGTAGCACAGTGTCGCATAGCGCCGATCGTCGTCCCAGGTACGAATATCGTCCAGTTTGTGCCCGTTGCCGCGGATCGGCACATGAATAAACCAGCGAGGAGCCTCGGCTTCTTCTGGATCCAACTTCAGAACCTCATGGCAAAAACGCGCCCAGACCGAAAGTCCTTCCTCATCGCTCTGTTCAAAGAGATGGCGGCGCAACATCCGTTCGCCTGTCAGGGTGGTCACAACGTGAATCTCGGCCGGCACAGCCGGATGCGGATGCTCGACCGCCAACGTCCAGATCGTTTCGGTTACGATAGCAGGCGAGATGCCCAGCGCAATCAGCAGATTGTAGCGCTCCATTGAATTCGCCCTTGATCATCTTGTCTGACACAGCGCAGGCGCCGCAACGCTACAAGGCAGCCTTATCGGCCCGGGCCAGCAGAATCAACCTGGCTTGTCTATGGGATCGACAAAAATGTACGGTGTCGTCGGCATCAAAAAAAGCCGGAGGCATAGGCCGGGCTTGACTTTAATAAGACAAGATCTTTTATTTTAAGTATATTGACAAAGGTAAGGAAGTCAGTAGAGGAGTGACATGAAATTGTCACAGGGGAGAGGCGGAATCATTTTTATTGTTTTTTGATATTGTGTCTGCTAAAAAATGGCCTTTTTAGAGGCGTTTGGGCCATTTTTCACCAGCTTCGTAACAATAGGGTATCAAAACTTGACCCCATAAAAAGGGGATTACGACCAGAGCAATGAGCGTTGCGATTTCCGGGATGTGCCCCGTGATGAAGGGAGTATCAAAACTTGACCCCATAAAAAGGGGATTACGACATGACATTCTTCTCTGTGAACAACGAGCTGGCGCTAACGCCACTACTTGGAGCAGAGTATCAAAACTTGACCCCATAAAAAGGGGATTACGACATGACATTCTTCTCTGTGAACAACGAGCTGGCGCTAACGCCACTACTTGGAGCAGAGTATCAAAACTTGACCCCATAAAAAGGGGATTACGACTTACGATAATCCGTTCAT
>JALSJJ010000221.1 GCA_026989375.1 Rhodothermus sp. | reverse complement strand
GAATGGGCTGTTCCAGCCGAAAAGTGACACGCGGGCGATGTTGCTGGGCCTGCACCGCCGACGCGATGAGACCCAGCAGCAGTGCTATTTGCATAACCAGCTTCACAGGTTGCTACTTTTTGGATGTGATTACGCTGGCTTCATGGGCTGAGTCCCCTGGTCGAGTCCTTCCTGACGATCGAGCACGAGATGGTTTCTGGCAGCAGTGAGCGTAGCGCGTGCGAAGTAAAGGCAGTCTTGTAGTGTGGGGGGAGCTCCTGCACTTTCTCGTTTAACTGGCTGGAGTGAAAACTGAGCATCTGTCCGGCAGGTCCCGTTTTGCTGACTGTTCAGTGTGCCTCCGGCTCCAGATAGAACCGCACCGGCGTGATCTGGTGGATGGGGTCGGTTTCTCGCTGTCCGTAAAAGTAGAAGGTGGTGGTTTCTGGATCCCAGCCCACTAGGCCGATCAGTTTGTGTTGATGAATGAACGCCCCATCCCACTGCACGTGCCCTATCTGGCGCATGGTGGAAGGATCCACCAGCACAAAATGCACCTTCCGCTTCTTCTGTTTGCGCCAGATGATGTCCACCCGCGTGCCTTCGACCGTGGGCTGATAGGGACCGGTCTCTAAGACAAGCATCAGGCCCAGGCGGGTACGCCAGACGCCCCGGTTGATCGACTGTGTGAAAAGGAACGGTGCCACCTCAGGTGCATAGGGGGCTGGCCCTCCTTTGTAGGGCGCGACGGAAAATTCCGGCACGTCCAGGGGAAAGGTTTCGATCTCGAGGGTGCGTACGTCCAGGCGGGCAAGGGCCGCTTCTGCGGGAGGCGCGAAATAGACGTAGGGACCCTGTGCGGCCAGGTGGAGCGTCTGGTCCCAGAGGGAAAGCACGGCATTCTCGTAGGCCCATTTCCCCAGCGCCCGGAGATACATCTGGCGGCGCAGATCAAAGAGGTTGAGGAAGTTTTCTTCTTTGAGATTATGGATGAAAACCACCAGTTGCATATCCGGCAGATAGACCATATCGTGCGCATTCACCGAAAAGCCAGAGACGGTACCCAGGAACGTCCGTTGCCGGGCATGAAATAGCTGAAAGCGCGTGCCCATCCCGTCCCAGATCCACACGGTATCCCGGTAGCAGCGGGGTCTTTTGGGCAGGCGGAGTTCGCCCGGACCGCCGCCCTCGGGGGCCAGTCGCTGAACGGGCTGACCCTGAAGGTCAAAGATCAGGACGGAATTCGGCCGGCGGGTAAGGACCCAGAGCAGCGTATCGATCCGAAGCACCTCACTCACCGAGCGAAAATAAAACCCCTTCTGCTCCTTCAGCAGAATCGGGGATTCGACGGTGAAGTGAAGCGTGTGCGTAGGCTGCTGGGCGTAGGCAGCAAGGCCTACGCCCAGCAGCAGCACGAACCAGAACCGCAGCATGGCAGGCTTTACTTAATCGGGCTTCAGGTTTTTCAAAAAACTGACCAGCCCCTGCGCAATGCTGACCGGATCGCATCGCATGTTGCCATCACTTTCACAGGTCACGCTTGCCGAAAGTCTGTCGGTACTCATTTCGGCAGCGTAGGTAATTTTCCAGATGCTGCAATCGAGGCGAGGGATGCCGTCGCTGCAGTCCTGCATCAGAAACGCACACGTAGGGGTTATCGGGAGGGAGGAAGGCGACGGCTCAGGGCGTTCGTTGCCGCTGCCCAGCAGAAAAGGCAGCCAGGCCAGAAGCATCCATCGTTTCATGGCGCCTGGACAGGTTTTGAGGTTGAACGGTCTGGTAAAATGTTAATTCGGCAGAGCGGCCGCTCTGATTACTTCAACCATAAAAAAAAAGAGTATAGTCAAGCATGATCCGACCGGTTTGGATAGGATTTGCATGCTCTTCACAATACTGAGGAAGACTGACTTTCTTAGAGAACCTCCAGGGGATATCGGGGACGGTGATCCATCGTGAAAGTCGGGTAAACAAATAGCCCGGTGGGATCACGGCAGGAGTTGGACGTTTATCGACGGACAGCAGCGAACCGAACGCACAGGTCGTGGATCTGCTGGCTTCACCCGAACGTCGCTATACGCTGGCCGGGGTCCTGCTGGCGCTGTTTCTGGGCGCGCTGGATCAAACCATTGTGGCCACTGCGCTGCCACGTATTGTTGACGAGCTGCGGGGGCTGGACCGCTACGCCTGGGTTGTTACCGCTTACCTGCTTACGTTTACCGTTGCGACGCCTATTTACGGCAAGCTGGCCGATCTGTACAGTCGCAAAGCCATTGAACTGGCAGCCATCGGGCTTTTCCTGGGCGGGTCGTTTCTGTGTGGGCTGGCAGGGGAATTCGGTGCGCTGCCGCTCCTGGGCGATGGCATGAATCAGCTCATCGCATTCCGAGCCTTCCAGGGACTTGGAGGGGGAGGCCTTTTTGCGCTGGCTTTCATCATCATTGCCGATTTATTTCCGCCGGCTGAACGGGGGCGCTATCAGGGGTTGGTGGGTGCTGTTTTTGCACTGGCCAGTGTGCTCGGGCCTTTTATCGGCGGCGTGTTGACCGACCATGGCGATGTGCTGGTGCCGGGCATTGAAGGCTGGCGCTGGGTCTTCTACGTGAACCTGCCGTTCGGGCTGCTGGCCCTTGGTTTTATCTGGAGCAAAATGCCCCCCCTGCATCCGCCGGCCACGCACCGCGTGCTGGATGGACGCTCGATGCTGCTTTTTTCCGGAGCGCTGACGGCTCTGGTACTGGCGTTGCAGCTCGACAGGCAGGTGTACCCCTGGAATGCACCGGAAACGATCGGGCTGTTTGCGCTGGCTGCATTGCTGCTGCTTCTGTTTGTGCGGCAGGCGCGGCGTTCGCCTTCGCCTATCCTGGATCTGGGGCTGTTTCGCGAGCGGGTCTTCACCGCTTCGGTGCTGGCGCTGGTGCTGATGGGCGCCGTTTTTCTGAACGTCGTGCTGTTTGCGCCGCTGTTTCTGATCAATGTATCCGGTGTTTCCGCCACGGTGGCCGGTCTGAGTATGATTCCGTTTTCGCTGGGAGTGGCCACGGGATCGACCGTCTCCGGTCAGTTGGTCGCTCGCTTCGGGCACTACCGGTGGTTCATGCTGGGCGGTGAGCTGCTGGTGCTGTTTGCCGTAGGATTGCTTACGACGATGGGGCCGGAGACGCCGCCGGAGCAGGTAGCCTTTTATCTGGCGCTGTGCGGACTGGGCCTGGGGCCCACCATGCCGCTGTTTCCCCTGGCTATCCAGAACGCGGTGGACGTGCGGAAGCTGGGACAGGCCACCAGCGCGGCCATGCTTTTTCGTCAGATCGGCGGCGTGATGGGAACGGCTGTGATGGGCACGGTGCTGGCCCTTTCACTGGCAGCGCACGTTCCGGAAGGTGCAGCGTTCCGTTTTCAGGAAGGAGAGCGTGGAGGGCTGGAAGCCGTCCAGGCCCGCTTTGATTCGCTGGCCGTACGCCTTGACGCTGCACTGGCCGCTCACGATGATAGAATGCTGGAGCAAACACTTCAAACAGCTCCTCTGCCACCTGCTGTGAAGGCGCGGTTGCGGGAGGCCGCACATCACGATATTTCGAATGCGCAGAGGCTGATCCGTCACGAAATCGACCGCGCACGACGACAGGTAGTACAGCGGCTACGCCAGGCGTTCGCCGAAGCCATCGGCCGCGTTTATCGCTATGTGCTGGTGCTCGTGATTGCTGGACTGGTGGTCACCTGGTTCGTGCCCGAACGGCCGCTACGACGGACGTACGAATGACCGTTGCCAATTGGTAACAGATCCAACATAACCGCCACACGTATCTTGTTCACAAAAGACAGCTACGGGAAAAGATCATGCAGCTTACCCGCATTTATGCCGGCCCGGACGGACGGGTCGTTTTTGGCCGATGGGAGCTAAAGCTTCGGGATGCGGCCCCGTACGGGCTGCTTTCAAAACGCTGGACAGCCGGACATATCCAGTTTCTGGAGTCGCCCCCGGGCCATGCCTACGACTGGCACACGGTAGGCGAACGACAGCTTCTGGTGGTACTGGAAGGCGAAGTGGAGGTCGTGGTGCCGGGACACGAACCCCGGCGCTTTGGTCCCGGTAATGCCATCCTGTTTGAGAACACGTCCGGCAGCAGTCATCACCTGCGCATTCCTGGAACGGTGGCGTTTCGCGCTCTGCTGGTAACCGTGCCGGATAGCGAGCTGCTGGATGAGGTAGAAGAAGCAGGGCAGGAGTCGTTTCCGGCCAGTGATCCGCCCTCTTGGACCGGCACGGCCGCGACGTGAAGGGGGTAAAAGAGACTATCTGTTGCAACAAGTTTATGGGCCGTCCGTTCTCTTCGAAAAGGGAAAACCTCTCGATAGCCGATGGGGGTGCATGGGATTCATCATGTAACGGCGATCTGTGGCGCTGCGCAGGAGAATCTGGATTTTTACGTCGGGGTGCTGGGGCTGCGGCTGGTTAAGCGATCGGTCAATCAGGATGATCCCACCACCTACCATCTGTTTTATGCGGACGGGCAGGGGACGCCGGGGACGGCGTTGACGTTTTTTCCGTGGCCGGACCTGCCGCCCGCACGGGCAGGCACGGGGCGGGTTATGGAGGTGGCATTTGCCGTGCGACCCGAGAGTCTGGCCTACTGGCAGCAGCGTCTGGCGCGCTACGGCGTGACGATCGAGCCGGCCACTTCGCCTTTTGGGGAGACGGTGCTGCGCTTTCAGGATCCCCATGGATTGCGGCTGGTCCTGGTAGCCACTGAGCAGGAGCGGCCCTGGGTGCCCTGGGACGACAGTCCGGTACCGCCAGCGCATCAATTGCGCGGGTTTCATTCGGTACAGCTCTGGGAGCGTGCTCTGGCGCCCACCGAGCAGATATTGACCGAAGTGCTGGGATTCCGCCGCCTTGCGCAGGCAGGAGCCTGGTACCGGTATGCCGTCGATGCAGGGGCGCCCGGGCAACTGGTGGACGTGCAGGTGCGGTCTGGCGCCATATCGGGACGGGACGGCCGCGGAGGCGTGCATCACGTGGCCTGGCGCACGCGCGAGGTGGCGGAGTCAGACCGGCTGCGGCGTGCCCTGGCCGAAGCCGGGCTTCGGCCCACCGGGCTGATCGACCGCTTCTGGTTCACTTCGGTGTACTTTCGGGAGCCAGGCGGTGTGCTCTTCGAGCTGGCCACCGATGGACCCGGTTTTTCCCGGGATGAGGATCCGACGCATCTGGGTGAAAAACTGGTACTGCCTCCCTGGCTGGAGGCGCATCGTGCTGCGATTGAAGACGCGCTGCCACCGCTGCGTCTGCCCGAGCCAGCCGCCTGGCCCTGATCAGGAGCGGTACCGCACTTCCCGGGCCATGCCGTTTTCAAGGTGATAGAGGTTGTGGCAGTGGAAGAACCAGCGGCCCGGGTTGTCGGCAATAAAGTCGAAGCTGATGCGTCCCATGTGCGGAAGCACCAGCACAGTATCCTTTAGCGCATCGCCCACCCGGAAGAAGTGGCCGTGCAGGTGCATGGGGTGCAGCATCATGCTGTGGTTGATCATACGGAAACGCACCCGTTCGCCCTGAACAATTTCCAGGGGTTCCGCTTCGGGATAGGCCTGCCCGTTGATGGTCCAGCGGGGGGCCATGGGCATCCCTCCTGAAAGAACGAGGTTGAACGTGCGATCAGGGCGCCGCGCCGGGAGCATTTCCAGGCAGCGCAGGTCGGCATAGGTGAGCGTGCGTCCCCGGAGCGTTTCGGGCAGTCCAGAAGGCAGGTCGCGCGCACGGCTTTCCCGATAATGAAGGATGGCCCGGGCCGGTGAGTGCGTGCCTTCGACTGGGATGGCCACGATAGCCCAGCGGCCAGGATTGTTGGCTTCGATCACCACGTCATAGCGTTCGCCCATGCCGATGAGCAGGTTATCTACCTGCACGGGCTCGACGGGGCGCCCATCGGCATGGGTTACCAGCAGGGGATGGCCGGCGATCGCGAAGCGGAAGGTGCTGGCGCCAGAGGGATTCAGCAGCCGTAGGCGGATGCGTTCTCCCTGTCGTACTTCAAAGACCGGAGCCGCTTCTGGCAGGCGTCCGTTGATCAGTGATCCGGCGTAAGGGGGCATCTGGATGCCCATCATCCCCCGCATGCCTCCCATCATGCCACGACCCATCATGCCGCGTCCCCGCATGCCGGGCGCACCAGCCGGAAGCGGCTGTGGTGCTTCGGGCAGAAAGTCATCCAGCACCAGCGTATACTCCCGATCATAGGATACATGCGGCGTAGTTTCTTCAATGATTAACGCGCCGAGCAGGCCGCGATCGAGTTGCAGGCCTACATGGCTGTGGTACAGATAGCTCCCGGATGGAGCTGCCACGAAGGTGTAGGTAAAGGTCTCGCCCGGAGCAATGGGATCCTGCGTTAGACCAGGAACGCCGTCCATGGCGTTCGGGACGGGCACGCCATGCCAGTGGATTGTGGTGCCTTCGGGCAGGCGGTTTTCGACCACAACCTGCAGTTGCTCGCCCTCGCGCACGCGCAATTCCGGTCCAGGAAAGACTCCATTGTAGCCCCAGGTGCGATAGAGACGGCCCGGGGCTACCTCGACTTCAATGGGTTCAACCCGCAGATGTACGGTGCGGGTAGGGCCGGTGGGGGTAGTGCGACGCAGGGACGGTGCCGCTTCGGCCTGGTCGGCCGTTTTCTGTCGGCATCCGGTCGCCCACAGGCCGGGCGCCGCCAGGGCCGCTGTTGAACCCAGTAGTGTTTTCAGGAAAGTACGCCGGTCAGGCATGGTCGAAATATCTCAAGGATTGCCAGGGATTGCGATCCAGAAAGGTCCCTTGCCAGGTTGGAGGTAATGGTCTACGCTCAGGGTGGTCAGATCCAAGACGGCTACGCGATTTTGTGGTACCAGCGCTACGTAAGCTGTTTGACTGTTTCGACTGGTGCGCACGCCATGCGGACCGATCCCTACGACAAGCTGCTTGACGACCTCAAAATCACGCGTATCCACGATGGTGACCATTGAGTCGGCAATTCCTGTGATCAGCACATACCGGCCATCCGGTGTGGCATCGACCCCGTAGTGAGGGGCCGAGAGCGGAATGCGGCGAATGATGCGGCGTGTGGTCAGATCGATAATCGTCAGGTCGCGGCTGCCAATGTTAGAGACATACAGGTAACGACCATCTGGCGAGATATCGACGTTATGGGGTGCCTGTCCGACCGGTAGCCGATCGATTACGGTGCGTTGGCTCAGGTCCACCACAGCCACGCTGCTGTCTCCCTGGAGCGTTACATACAACAGGCGATCATCTGGCGAAAAGATACTGTTGTGGGGAGTAGGGCCTACATAGAGAGTGTCGGTCACCCGTAAAGTTTCCAGGTCAATGAACGACACGGTTCCATCCCCCTCATTGGCGACCACGGCTTGTTGGCCGGCATGGTCGATCTTAACCCCCTTGGGGGTCTGACCCACAGGGATGCGGCCCAGCAGCCGTCCACTTGGGGCATCATAGGCATAGACGCGGTTTTCACTACTACTGGTGGCCAGGACAATCCGACCAGCCGGATCCACCGAGATATAGGTCATCTGCTGACCGGCCGGCCAGGAAACCTGACGCCCCAGGGGCACGATCGCCTGCTGAGCTGACAGGGTAACGAAAACCAGGTCATCAGCGGTGGGGGAAGCGGGCACACATCCCCCTATCAGGCCGAACAGCAGGACAATCGGCCCGACTGTACGGAGTCGCATGGCGTTGCGTCCGACAATCGTTAAAGTTTTTCAATGATGCCCTTAAGCCGCTCCCGCACCTGCTCGGCAATTGGGCGCAGCGCTGGGTTGTCAACGGCCTGCATCGAGGCGACCGGGTCGATGGCAGCCACTTCGGTCTGGCCGTCTTCCGTCTGGCGCACGATTACGTTGCAGGGCAGCATGGTACCGATGTGCGGTTCGGCTTGCAGCGCCTGGTGGGCAAAGTGGGGATTGCAGGCGCCCAGGATCCGATAGGGCCGCACTTCGACGTTCAGTTTCTTTTTCAGCGTTTCGCGCACGTCGATCTCGGTGAGCACGCCGAAGCCTTCTTGCTGTAGCAACTCGCGTACGCGGGCCTCGGCTTCTTCCAGGCTTAGGGGAAGAGTCCGGGCAAAGTAGTAGGCTGTTTTGACTTCGCTCATGGCCATCTCCATGTTGTTAGGGTTGGGGTTTGCGAGCAACAATGTGACGCACCAGGCCGCCGGGTGCCAGGTCGGTGACTTCTTCCAGGACCCAGCCGGCCCGCTGTACATTGTCCACGGTGCGGCGGGCAATATGCACGCCGGTCAGGCGATAGATCAAGGGGTCGAGCCGATCCATCCATCGACCAATGCGCTCCGGGTGTACGCGCATGTGTTCGAGCAGATGGAGGCGCCCGCTCGGTTTCGTAACGCGCAGGGCTTCTTTCAGGCCCAGTACCGGGTCGGGCACGGAGCAGAAAACGAACGTGGCCGCGGCTTCGTCGAACGTATTGTCGGGAAAGTGCAGCGTCTGCGCATCCATTTCCAGGAGCTCGATAGTGCGATCCGGGTATCGGGCGGCGCGACGTCGGGCCCGTTCCAGCATCCGTGGTGACAGATCAATGGCTGTAACCGCTACGCCGGCTGGATAGAACGGAATATTTTTGCCAGTACCCACACCGATTTCAAGCACCCGGGGGCCTTTCACCCGACCCCAGAGGCGTCGCCGCCATCGCCGAAAGGCCAACCACTCCATTGGCAGCTCCAGCAGATCGTAGCGGCCGGCCAGGCGGTCGTAGGCTTTCCGAGCGAAGGCCGTGGCCTCTGGGTCGGGTGAATGTGTTGGATGTTGTAAGACTGTGCTCATGTCAGCCGGTCACGTTCCAGGCGAGCCCGACGCTCTTCGTATTCTTCGGTTGAAATTTCACCGGCAGCGTAGCGTCGCTGCAGTAGTTCCAGCGGGGATTCGCGTGGGGGGCGGGATGGCTCGCCGGAGCGGCGCTGCTGGCTGAACAGCCAGACCAGCGCAATGATCACCACGATCCAGAAGATCCACCAGCCCCAGTGCATGCCCCATACCATATGCGGTCCGTACATGGTCTTTAACGTGATTAGTAGTTATTATGGCGATGGTTGCCGCTTTGTCCCTTTTGTCCCTTTTGTCCTTGCTGCTGGCGATGGCGCATCATCATGCCCCCCTGCTTCATGGGCATCATGCCCATCTGGCCCATCATCCCACCGCCATGCATCATGCGCATCATGCCTTCACGGCCATGCATCATGTGCATCATCTGCATCATTTCCATCATGGACAGCCGCATCATGTAGTGCATCATCTGGCGCTGCTTTAGCTCGCGCAGCCGGGCACGCTGGGTTTCATTCAGCACGTTCATCATCTGCCGGACGGTCTCGTAGGGTGCAACGCGGTCGTCAACTTCCAGGCGGGCTATTGCCTGGAGATGTTCGCGTACTGCATCCGGTT
>JALSJJ010000220.1 GCA_026989375.1 Rhodothermus sp. | reverse complement strand
GGACCGCTCAAATCGGGCTATGCTTTGTATCAGCTTGTGGAGTGAGTTGCTTGCTGGACCGGCTGATGGACGGCGCTGGCAACCTAAGTATCCGGATAGAAATGACTTGACATTCCTCACGGAGCCAGAAGTTATCCGAACAAGACCTTGAGAACGCTGGCTTTGCATAAACGCTCTTCGGCGGCCAGCTCCAGCATGTACCACACGCTCTCGCCAGGGAAGTATTCAGCTCCGGGGTAGGTTCATGGGCCAGCACCTCCTGCTCGAGTTGCCGTCACGGGGGGCCACCCGCTTCCGTTCCTGGCAGACAACCGGAAGCCAGCGGAACTCGATTCCCAGTCACGCCGCCAGTCGCCAACTGACCTTCGCCGTATGAGCAGAGCCCCGACCGATCAACAGGGCGATCCGCCACCTCCGATGCATCAGACGAAGCGCTTTCTGGAACGCCTCCTGCTTCCACGCCTCCGCCCGGGGCAAAAGCACTGCCCACTCCATACAACATCCGCCCCGATGGCCGGTGATTGGCTCACAGGCTTGCTCCCCCACCCGCGTCCAAGCGGCCCGCAAAGGAGGCCGCTCCGTCAGCCTCATCTCGTCCAAGAACAGGAGGAAGCACCGTCCGCTTGTCAGGACTCCCCTGATGGGAGGAGGGATCCCCGATGATAGAGCGCGCGTCAAGACAGTTCCGTCCACGTACTTAGTACGGATACGTTAATTAGACTCGCTTAAGGTGGAACACCTTTATGGCAGGCAGAGCCTACTTCACCGCCACGGCGGCGCTGGTGGGGCCGGTCAGGGGCATGATGTACGTCTCCCGAAAGCCCACATGACGGGCCCAGCGGTCGAAATCTGCGCCGGTGTAGTCGAAGCCATCGCCGGTTTCGATGAGCATGTTCAGCGACATGAGCAACCCGAACGTGTTTTCCCGGCGCGCATCGTCGATGATGTTTTCGATGGCAATCAACACGCCTCCCTCTGGAAGGGCTCGGTACGCTTTGTCCATCAACAGCAGCTTCCGATCCAGATTCCAGTCGTGCAGGATGTTTCCCATGGTGATCACGTCCGCTGGCGGAAAATCGTCTTGGAAAAAATCGCCACTTACGACGGCAATGCGATCGCGCAGGCCGTGACGGGCGATGGTCTGGCGGGCAATGTCGGATACCTCCGGCAAATCGAATGTCGTACAGGCCAGATGGGGGTGTCGGCGGGCCACCTCAATAGACAGCAGGCCACTGGCGCCTCCGATATCACAGAGGGTCCGATAGGGCGTGAAATCGAACTGCTCCGCCAGGGCCACAAAATTGCCACGTTGCACCCCCGCCATGGCCTCCATAAACTGGTGCAGCCGATCCGGGTCGCCCGCAAGAAACGCAGGCAGGTCGCCGTTTGCTTCGTTCTGCGCCTGACCGGTCTGCAGGGCGCGCTCCAGACGCCCCCAGGCCTCATACAACCGGTCGTTGGCCATTTCCAGAATGCTGCCCATGTAGGCCGGACTGGCCCGGTCTAAAAAGCAGGCGGTTTCTTCCGTGTTGCGGTAACGGGCATCCGGTCCGACGCCATCGCGCTCCAGCAGGTGCAGCGAAACCAGCGCATCCAGAAAATCCTCCATCCCTCTTTCCTGGAGATGCAGTCGCTCCTGAATTTCAGAGCGGGTCAGCGCCCGGTCGTGCAGCGTCGAAAACAAGCCCAGCTTGACGGCCGTCAGCAGGGTTTTGGAAGCCCAGAAACCCATACCGATCTGCATAATATGGGCGGGTGTCAGAGTGGATACCATGAGCTCCTCACATGTATGCGCCGGGCACCGGTCAACCCGAAGGTTCAAAAGAAAAAGCCAGTCCCGAAGCTTCAGGTGCAACCGGCGCCTACCCACCACCAGAACTGCCGCCTCGGACAGGCTACCATCCCACAACTCCAATATAGCGATGGAAGCGGATGAAAAATGAAGATTGAAAGAAGATCTGTTAAATATGAACGGGCATCTTCGATCTTTCCCAAATTGCAGAGGCTTAAACCATTCCCGGGCTCTGATCTAATGCTTTTCGCGATGCGTGGCCGCTACATATGCATCGGGCTCATGGCGCTGGGAAGCCTGCAGGGCTGCAAGACAACCCCGGAGAATCTATCGCCAGCGCCCGGTTACGAAGCGATTGCCCGTCGGCTGGAAGCCGCCATTCGCTATGAACGGAGCGACAAAGACATCCCGGGCTTTTCCATCGCGCTGGTCGACGGCGACCGTATTGTATGGGCCCAGGGGTTCGGGTATGCGCATCCAGATCGGAAGATAGCAGCCACGGCCCGGACCGTCTACCGGGTCGCCTCGATTTCGAAGCTGTTCACTGCGCTGGCTGTGATGCAACTGGTCGAACAGGGCGTGCTGGATCTGGATGCCGACGTGCGCACCTATCTGCCCGACTTTCACCCCGAGGATCCGTTTGATGCGCCGATCACGCTACGACAGCTCCTGTCTCATCGGTCCGGACTGGTCCGCGAACCGCCCGTGGGCCATTACTTTGATCCGACCGAACCCTCCCTGCAGCGGACCGTCTACAGCCTGAATGAAACGCGCCGGGTCTATCCACCGGAAACGCGCACGAAGTACTCCAATGCGGCCGTTTCGGTCGCAGGCTTTGTGGTGGAGCAGGTGACCGGCCAGCCCTTCGCCGACTATGTGCAGCAGGCCCTGCTGGAGCCCATGGGCATGCGCTCCAGTGCGTTTACACCCCGTCCCGAACTGCAGCGCCAACTGGCCACGGGATACATGTGGACCTATGACGGGCGTCGCTTTGAAGCACCGGTCTTTGACATGGGCATTTTGCCGGCCGCCAACCTGTACACCACGGTCATCGACCTGGGACGTTTTCTGATCACGCTCTTTCGGAAAGGGGAGACCGAACAGGGCTCCTCTATCATTTCGCCGGCGTCGCTGGAAGCCATGTGGACCATTCAGTACGCCGACTCGACCCAGACGCAGGGCTTTGGGCTGGGATTTTACCTTTCGCGTTTCCGCGGACACCGCCGCTTTCAGCACAGCGGGGTCATGTACGGCTACGCCTCGCGGGTTTATGGACTGCCGGATGTGCAACTGGGAGTCGCCGCCGTGGGCACGCTGGACGCCACCAACGTGGTCACCGACCGCCTGGCGGAATATGCGCTGGACCTCCTGCTGGCCCACCGAGAAGGGCGCCCACTGCCGGACTATCCGCGGACAGATCCGGTGCCCGAAACACAGGCGCGGCGCCTGGCCGGACGCTATCGCCAGGGCACGCGCTATCTTGACCTGTTTGTGCAGGACAGCACCCTGTATGCCCGCCTGGGCGAAGTGGTCGATCGCGTGCGTCGGCAGGGCGACACGCTGATCGTCGACGGCCGCCTGACGTATGGCCTCCGCTGGCGGCTGACCGACAGAGGACTGCAGGCCCCGGATGGTACCACCTGGGAGCGGGTAGATGACCCGCCACCTGCTCCGGCGCCGGCGCACTGGCGTCCCTACATCGGGCGCTACGGCTGGCCGCACAACACGCTCTATATCCTGGAGCAGGATGGCCATCTCTACGCGCTGATCGAGTGGTTTTTCTATTACCCTCTGACCGAGGTCGGACCGGACGAATTCCGCATGCCGGATTACGGCCTCTACATGGGCGAGCAGGTCACTTTTGTCCGGGCGCCGGACGGGAGGGTGGCCGGCGTGCGCATCGGCGGCGTTTTCTGGGAACGCCTCCCGGAAGCGGACACCCTGTTTCGCATCCAGCCGCAACGACCGCTGGCGGAACTGGAAGAGGAAGCCCGGCGTCGGCTTCCGCCGGAAGCACCGGACGCTCTGCGCGAGCCAGAACTGGTGGATCTGCAGCAGCTAGATCCTACGTTCAAACTGGACATCCGCTACGCAACGGCCCATAATTTTCTGGGGAGGCCGCTCTACCGCACCGCACGGGCCCTGCTGCAGCGTCCGGCTGCCGAGGCGCTCGTACGCGTCCAACAACGACTGCGCCGGCTGGGACTGGGGCTCATCATTCATGACGCCTACCGCCCCTGGTATGTCACCTGGATGATGTGGGAGGCTACTCCCGATAGCCTGCACCACTTTGTGGCCGATCCCGCCTATGGCTCCCGGCACAATCGGGGAGGCGCAGTGGACGTTTCGCTGTATGATCTGAAGACGGGCCAGCCGCTCGAAATGCCCAGCGGCTACGACGAGTTTACTGAGCGGGCCTATGCGAACTACCCGGGAGGAACCCATCGGCAACGATGGCTCCGAGAGCGCCTGCGCGAGGCGATGGCAGCCGAAGGCTTTCAGGTGTACCAGTGGGAATGGTGGCACTATGATTATCAGGATTGGTCCCAGTATCCGATCCTGAATGTACCGCTTGAGGAGGTCGGCGGCGTGGATTAGGGGGAGCGGGCAGGGGCGAGCGTTTCAACCAACTGGGTGGCTCGGGCGCGTCCTGCCGGCGTGAGGTGTACCTCCGGGCCTTTACGTTGGAGCCAGCCCCTCCGCTGGCCTTCTGCTAAGATGATATTGAGACGCTCGCTCGTCCAGTTCAGGTGAGCCGGTAAGGTGTCCTGGTGGCGTTCGACGGTGGCGGCGGGCTGGTGTTCATGATGCAACAGGTGAAGCAGGAGCAGATCCAGGGCAAAATCAAGCTGTTGCCGACGGTGGCGACGCCAGCGGGCCAGCAGTCCTGTCTCTGGAGCCAGCAGCCAGACCAGTCCGAACAACACCCCCACCATGGTGGCCATGGAGCCGGCGATGGAGACGTCCAGCACGCGTGCCATGCCATAACCTGGCAGGGCACTCAACGCGCCAATCAGCAGGCTGAGCAGGAGGTAGGTTGGCATGCGGCGGGCCAGCAGCAAAGCCGTAGCCGGAGGCCCGATCATCAGTGCAATGACCAGAATGGCACCCACCGCATGAAACGCAGCCACCACGGTCACCGCCACGAGGCCCATCAGCAGGTAATGCAGCAGGATCGGGCGAAAGCCCAGGACCGCTGCTGCGGCCGCATCGAACGTAGCGAGCGTCAGTTCCTTGTAAAGGAGCCAGAGCAACAGCACGTTCATTAACAGCAGACCGGCCATGGTCCAGAGCGCTCGGGGTCCCAGATCGATGCCCTGCCACTGAAGGCGATCGAACGGCACAAAAGCCAGCTCGCCCAGCAGCACGGCATCGGTGTCCAGATGCACCTGGTCGGCCAGCTGCGCGATAAGCAGCACGCCCACGCTGAATAGTGCCGGAAAGACCAGGCCAATGGCTGCGTCTTCGCGCAATCGACCCGTTTTTTCCAGCAGTTCGATCAGGTAAACGGTCAGCAGGCCGGAGGCACCGGCCAGCACCAGCAGCAGGGGATGTTGCAGGTTTTCCGTCAGCAGAAAGCCGATCACAATGCCGGGCAGCACCGCATGGCTGATCGCATCGCTGACCAGGCTCATGCGGCGGAGCACCAGGAAGGCCCCGGGCAACGCACAGGCGGCTGCTGTCAAAACGGCAACCAGCAGAATTTCCAGCGCAGGACTCATGGTGTATGCGGCGGATTGGTAAGATGCCAGCCCTGACCAGGCTTATGCTGCACTTTGCCCCGGCGCTCCAGATCACGCAGAATGGCTTCAACCGGGACATTCGCACCCAGAGCCGCTTGAATGGTGGCGGTGGGATGTGGATAATCTTCGGGATGGTGGTGCGCCAGTTCTTGGAGAACGGCTACGACAGCCTGCTGGGCCGTTGCACGGGCGCGCCGGCGCCGGTAACGTTGCCAGAGCAGGCCACGTGCTGGCGCAACCAGGACCGACAGCAGAACCAGTACGGTCAGCAATAGCACGATAATGGGACCCGTAGGCAGGCGAGGAGCCAGATTGCTGATCCAGGCGCCCAGTGCTCCGCTCAGTAGGCCGAATAGTCCGGCCAGGAGCAACACGCGGCCATAGCGACTGCTCCATTGCCGGGCTGCTGCAGCCGGGGCAATGATCACAGCGATCATGAGTACGACGCCTACCGTCTGCAAGCCAATTACAATGGCCACCACCAACAGGATAATCAGCAGGGTCTGCAGCCATCGTACCGGAAGTCCCAATGCTGCGGCATAGGCTTCGTCGAACAGAACCAGCTTTACTTCTTTCCAGAAGACCAGCACCAGTCCGAGGGCCAGCGCGCCAGTGACGGCCATGGTCAGCAGGTCTTCCCGGAGCAGCGTGGCCGCCTGGCCAAACAGAAAGCGGTCCAACCCTGCCTGCGCGGCGCCCGCCGTATGTTGGGCGGCCGAAAGCAGTACCACCCCCAGCCCAAAAAACACAGCCAGTGCCATTCCCAGGGCCGCATCAAAACGAATACGCGTTGTGCGCACTACGCTCTGTACCCAGAGCATGGCCAGGGTCCCACTGATGGCGGCTCCAAGCTGCAGAACGACCGAGGCTTTTGAGCCACTGAGCAAAAAGGCCAGTACAATGCCTGGTAATGCTGCGTGGGCTACGGTGTCGCCGATCAAGCCCTGCCGTCGAAGTACCGCCAGGGTGCCCAGTGATCCAGAGATCAGTCCGAGCAGGGCCGCCCCGGTCATGACAATGCGCAGCGTGAAATCCATGGCTACGCGGAGGTTGTGGACAGTACCGGCGTCACCATACGACCTCCATACGTGCGTCGCAGATTGTCTGGAGTGAAGGCCTCGCCTACCGGTCCGCAGGCAATACACTGGACGTTCAGGAGCACTACCCAGTCGAAATATTCGGCCACGGTGGACAGATCGTGGTGCACCACCACAATCGTTTTGCCCTGTTGCTTGAGCCAGCGCAGTACCTCGAGCAACGTCGCTTCCGTAGGGGCATCCACCCCTTGAAAGGGTTCGTCGAGCAGGTAAATGTCGGCTTCTTGCGCCAGTGCACGGGCCAGCAGTACGCGTTGCTGCTGACCTCCGGAGAGCTGACCAATCGGGCGGTCGGCCAGGTTGGTCATACCGACACGCTCCAGTGCAGTGCGCGCCAGGGCATGTTCGGCCGGACCGGGACGTCGCAGCCAGCCCACACGTCCGTAGGTACCCATTAACGCCACGTCGAATACTGTAGCCGGGAAGTCCCAGTCCAAATCGGCCCGCTGCGGTACGTAAGCCACCCGACGCTCTTGAGCACGAAACGGACGGCCCAGCACTCGAATGCGTCCGGCCGCCGGACGCACAATGCCCAGCACGGCTTTGAGCAGCGTGCTCTTGCCGGCGCCGTTGGGACCTACGATGGCTGTCATCTGACCGGAAGGAATCACTACATCGACATCCCAGAGCACCGGCTGCTGCTGATAGGCAACCGTCAGATCTTCAATTTCAATAGCCCAGCTCATGGCGTCGCAATACTTCGAAGCGCTTCAACAATGGTGTCGATGTTGGTGCGGATCATGCCTGTATAGGTGCCCGCTGGCGTTCCCGGATCTCCCAGCGCATCGGAATACAGGGGACCGGCCAGTCGTACCGAAAAGCCGCGTGCAGCTACCGCTTCCTGAAGCGCACGCAGGTAGCGCTCCGGTACGGAGCTTTCTACGAAGATGGCTGGCACGCGACGGGCCACAATAAATTCGGCCAGCGCCTGCACATCGGCTGTGCCGGCCTCGGCGGCCGTTGAGACGCCCAGTAGACCGTGCACTTCCCACCCATAGGCCTCCCCGAAATATCGGAAGGCATCATGGGAAGTGATCAGCACCCGCCGATCCGGTGGCAGTGTAGCCGATTGCCGGCGCACATAAGCGTCTGTGGCTTCCAGTTCGGCCAGGTAGGCGGTCAGCCGATTTCGATAGAAGGTAGCACGCGCCGTATCCATGCGGGCCAGCGTTTCCGCCACACAACGGGCCGCGTACTGCCAGCGCCGCACGTCCATCCACACGTGCGGGTCGTATACGCCTCCGTATCCAGAAGCCCGAAGGAGCAGGCTGTCGGGCACGCATTCGGCGATGGCCAGTGAGGGGCGTCCCAGTGCCCGCATGCGCTCGAAGACATCTCCCATTTTGCCTTCCAGATGCAGCCCGTTGTACAACACCAGATCGGCCTGCTGCATGCGCGTCACGTCGCCTTCACTGGCGCGATAAAGATGCGGATCAATTCCAGGCCCCATGAGGGCGGTTACTTCCACAGCTTCACCGCCCAGCTGACGGGCCAGGTCTGCTACAATCGATGTGGTGGCCACAATGCGGAGCCGGCCATCCTCCCGAGGCAGCGTAGCCTGACAGGAGGTCAGCAACAATAGAATACCGGCCAGGCCAAACGTCAGGAGATAGCTTCTTGGACGACCCATATTACTTCAGCCAGTTCTTGGGGAAGGAGAAAACGTTCGTGGCCCACAGCCACCCGAACGCCCCGGGACGTCTGTTCGAGCACATGCACGCGCGTTCCTGGCCGCAGCGACAGACGGGCCAGTAGGTTCAACGTGTCAGGATCCTGTGCCCGCACGCGCACGATCTGTGCAACGGCTCCTGGCGGCAGTAGCAACAGCGGACGTCCTGGTTCAAGGGCGGGGAACGTAAGATCAGGCCGGGGAATCGGATCCCCATGCGGATCCCGCTCGGGATGCCCCAACCATTCTGCTATGCAGGCTTCAAACCGTTCACTGATGACGTGCTCCAGCCGCTCTGCCTCATCGTGCACCTCGTGCCAGTCGTAACCCAGCGCCTCCGCCAGAAACGTTTCGATCAGCCGATGATGGCGCAGCAGCTCAATGGCGATTTTGCGTCCGGCGTCGGTAAGCCGGGCCCCCTGATAGGGCCGATAGTCCACCAGGCCCAGGGCGGCCAGCTTTTGCAACATGCCCGTCACCGAAGCAGGCCGTACGCCCAGCCGCTCGGCCAGCGCCGTCGTTGATACAGGCTCGCCTTCCCCCAGCAAAAAAATCTGCTTCAGGTAGTCTTCCTGCGCTTCCGAGAGCATTTTAGGTATAAGATTGATTCAGGTTGACTATAATTTAGTCTAACCTAAAAACAAATGCAAGCAAAAAAGCACGCCTCTCGGGCAGGAGGCGTTCGGTGCAGCACTACCCGGAGGCTGGATCTGTTCGTCCTCCGGACAGCTCCCCCTCCAAGGGAGAGCAAACTTTCCGGTCCCTACGGCAAGGTGCACTCCAGCGCCTACGCCAGAAGAGACCCAGCAAAGCTTTTTTCTGAGTCCTCCCTCTCCATTGGAGAGGGGCTCCAACCAATTCTGTCCGGTTAAGCCGCTGGTTTTTGTCTGACTCTCCAGGTTCGAAGCCAGAAAGACACCCCCTCCGTCCTTCGGACAGCTCCCCCTCAAGGGGGAGCAAGATTTTCTGGTTTGCAGGCCTTTGCCGGGTTCAGTGTGGTCGTCGAAGTGTAGACCAACGTGTATCTTTGACTTCCCCCCTCCCCACTGGGGAGGGGGCAGGGGAGGGGCTCTTCAACCACCAACGCCATCGTCCCAGACACTGGTGCTTCCATCGGGCGAATGACCCCCCTCAGTCCTTCGGGCCAGCTCCCCCTACAGGGGGGAGCAAGATTCTCGGGCTCGGCCGTGCGAAGTGTGCGTGA
>JALSJJ010000219.1 GCA_026989375.1 Rhodothermus sp. | reverse complement strand
ATCGCGCGACGGCGCCTGGCTTTACTTCAGCAGCAACCACAACGACATCGACCGGCGCCACCTGTGGCGTGTCCCCACCACCGGCGGCACGCCAGAGCTCCTCACTCCCGGAACAGGCATCGAAACCGATCCGGTCATCTCTCCGGACGGTCGCTGGCTGATCTATCGCGCGGCCACGGCGCGCCGTCCCCAGGGACTGCACGTGCTCGACCTGCAGACCCGTACCATGCGCCGCATCTTTCCGGAACAGTTGCCCGAACGCTTCCCGGAGGCGCATCTGGTGGAGCCGGAGCCGGTCGTCTTTTCGTCGCTGGACGGGCTCACGCTCCATGGTCAGCTTTTCCGTCCCCCTGATCTACGTCCCGGTGACCGACGGCCGGCTGTCATCTTTCTGCACGGCGGTCCTATCCGGCAGATGCTGCTGGGCTGGCACTACCGCGGTTACTATGCCCGAGCGTATGCCCTGAACCAGTACCTGGCAGCCCGGGGCTACGTGGTGCTGGCGCTGAACTATCGTACCGGCATCGGCTACGGGCGGGCGTTCCGGCTGGCAGCCCGGCAGGGCCCCCGCGGCGCTTCCGAGTACCAGGACGTGGTGGCTGCTGCGCTCTTTTTGCGTCACCTGCCCGAGGTCGATCCCGACCGCATCGGCCTCTGGGGCGGCTCCTACGGGGGGTATCTGACGGCCATGGGGCTGGCGCGCGATTCCGAGCTATTCGCTGCCGGGGTCGACCTGCACGGCGTACACGACTGGGCCTTCCGCGCTACCGACTTTTCGCCGGGCGGCGGCTGGGGCATTGCCGACCACCCCGACAGCCTGGCCCTAGCCTACCGCTCTTCACCAGTAGCCGACATCGACCGCTGGCGCTCTCCGGTCCTGCTGATCCACGGCGACGACGACCGCAACGTGCTCTTCGAACAGACGGTCGATCTGGCCCAGCGGCTGCGTGAGCGCGGCGTGCACGTCGAGCTCCTCGTACTGCCCGACGAGGTGCACAGCTTTCTGCTGCACGAAAGCTGGCTGCGCGCCTACCACGCCACCGTGGACTTTCTGGACCGTATGCTGCGCGACCGTCCGCTGCCGTTCAGCAATCACTAACGGCCTGTGCGCGTCGGTACCGGCGGCGGCTGGTCAGGAGGCAGCGGCGACTGATAGGGCTTGCCGCCCGTCAGCCGCAAAAATTCCTCGCGGGCTGCTTTGAGCAGATCGGGCCGCAACAGCATGTCCAGGCCGGTGGTGGCAATGACTTTGGCGGCCACTTCGGCTCCTTTGTAGCCGATCGTGGTGCCATGGCACGCCGTCGTGGCCCAGCTATGCCAGGGGACGTCTTTCGCGGCCGTAGCCACATTAAAGCCTACCGTCGGCGTGATCCAGCTCACCTCGGCCACATCGGTCGATCCACCCCGAGGCGGCTCCGGCCCTTCCGGCAGCGGTTTGATGGTCGTATCCAGGCCAACCGGCTCAACCTGCAGAAACTCCTGCAACTGCCGGGCAAACCGTTGCTCTTCTTCATCGAAACGCGGCGGCCCCACCAGCTCCAGATTGGCCTGCACGGCCTCCTGAAGGGGCCGGTTCAGGAGCACCTCGTGCACGCCCGTGATGAACTGAATCTCGTATTCGGTGCGCGTCATGAGTGCCGCCCCCTCGGCGATCTTCTTCAGCCACTCATACATGAACTCGACACGCTCCCGGTTAATGTCGCGCACGTAGTACCAGACCTCGGCCCGCTCCGGGACCACGTTGGGCGCTTCGCCTCCGTCGGTAATGACGTAGTGAATGCGCGCTGTCGGATGGACGTGCTCCCGCATCATGTTGGCCGCGTGGTTCATCAACTCGACGGCATCCAGCGCACTGCGGCCGTTCCAGGGGTCGGCCGAAGCATGGGCCGCCTGCCCGTAGAAGCGCACAATGAAGTTGTTCATGGCCCGTCCCGGCTGATTGCGGACGGCCGTCTCCGTACCCGGGTGCCACTCAATGGCTGCATCCAGATCATCGAACACGCCCTCACGGGCCATGTACACCTTGCCCACGACGGTCTCTTCCGCAGGCGTTCCGTAGAGCCGAACCGTACCGGGGATCTGGTGGCGCTCCATCAGGCGCTTCAGGACGATCGCTCCGACAGTGGAAGCCGCTCCAAAGAGATTGTGGCCGCAGCCATGCCCGCTGGTTACCTCGTCCGCGCGGGGCTGACGGGCCGGTACCGGTTCGTTCCCTACGCCGGGCAGTGCATCGTACTCGGCCAGAATGCCAATGATGGGCCGGCCACTTCCCCATTCGGCAATAAACGCCGTTGGCATCCCGGCCACGCCCCGCTGCACCCGAAAGCCCTCTGCTTCCAGCGCATTGGCCAGTAACTCAGCCGAACGGTGCTCCTGCAGAGCCGTCTCCGCATAGCGCCAGAGCTCCTGTGCCAGATGCTGTAGCGTACTCCGAAGCTGCTCGACTTCTTGCAGCGCTTCCTGCTTGTAAGCAGCCAGGTCCTGTGCCGCTGCCGCCGAAACGTTCAGCGTCAGCAGTAGGGCTCCGATGATTCCGTAGCGTCGCATGGCCTTCATTCGCGGATGTCTGTATAATCTTTTGTTCGGTATTTAACATTTTTTCTACCCTGATGCAACCACCGGACGCCTTCGGCGGTACCTCGATCGTTGCCATCAGGAAGACGCTAATCCGACTCCTCAAAAAAACCTGCATCATCTCGTTTTTGCGTACAGTAAACTGGCCAATTTGCGCAGTATTATGATCACAGCGTCCTCCTTCTGCTGCCTGCATAGGGGCATGGCATGATCGTGGGGTATATCTAATAGCACGCCCTGATAACCAGACCCACGGTAAAGTGCCATGCGTACCTTGAAGGTGTTGCTCCCGCTGTTTCTGGTAGGACTATTGGCTTTGAGCCTCACCCCGAACGTCTCCCGGGCTCATCCGAAACGGATCGTCAAAGTACTTCCCCACGGGCACGTTGTGGTCCACGTTGGAAAAGCACGCTATTACTATCATGCCGGTGTCTTTTACCGGCCGGTTCGGAGAGGCTTTGTCGTGGTACGGGCACCTGTCGGGGTCATTGTACCGGCATTGCCGCCGGGCCACCGAGTCGTGCATGTGCACGGACACCGTTACTACCACCACAACGGTGTCTACTATCGCCCGATTCGTCACCATGGCCGCACGGTCTACATGGTGGTCGATCTGCATCTGGACCTGTAACGGCTACCGGGCGTGGCCGTCCATGAGGGCGGTCACGCCCACGACGCCAGCTTCGATCAGAGCACTGCCCACTGGCACAGCCCGGGCTGTACTTATCTGGAAGCGCAGCCTCACCTCACACACATTTATCCAGCAATTGACGCCCTGATACTTTCTTTTTCGGGACTGCCTGCATCGCACGGGGATCAATGAACCCTGCGCCAGCAAATCGGTTGTAGTGTAAAAAACAGCTCTGTGTCATGAAGCTACGCCTGACTGCCCGCGATCTACGTCTCCGCCTGGAGGCCGACGATCTGGAAGCCCTGCGACAGACGGGCCGCGTGGAACTCACAACGCCTTTCGATGCGCAGACTACGTTCACCTGCACGCTACGCATTGATGCGCAGACGGCCGTGCCGGCCGCCCACCTGGACGGCACGCGCCTTACCGTGCTGCTACCCACCGAAGATGCCCGGAAGTGGCTTGAAAGCGACCAGATCAGCATCGAAGCACGCCAGACAGCCGGCCCGAACCGGACGCTGAAGCTGCTCATCGAAAAGGATATTGGCTGTCAGCACAAGCCCCGGGCCCATTCGTCCGATGTCACCGCCGAGCACTGACCTGACCGCGCTCCTGCTGGCCGGAGGCCGAAGCCGCCGCTTCGGGACCGACAAGGCGCGGGCCGAAGTAAACGGCAGGCCCATGCTCCAACGGGTTTACGAGGTAGCCCGGGATCTTACGCAGCACGTCCTGCTCAGCATTCGAGCCGATGGCGACTTCTACTTTGACCTGGTGCCGCCGGCCGTACCTCGCCTGCTGGATCCAGTGCCCGATGCCGGTCCACTGGCCGGGCTGGTAGCTGGTCTTCGGGCAGCGCAGACCCCCTGGTTGCTGGCTCTGGCCTGCGACCTGCCTTTTCTGACGAAAGAAACCCTCCAGCCCCTATTTGCAGCGCGCACTGCTGACGTTACGGCCGTGGTGCCTGTTACGTCCAAGGGTCACCGTCAACCGCTCTGCGCGCTATACCAGGTGGCCGCGGTGCGTCCGGTCGCCGAAGCGCAGCTTGCGGCTGGCCGCTACACGCTGCAAGCGTTGCTTGATCGGCTATCGCTTGCTACCCTGTCCTTGCCGGATGCATCCCTGCGCAATGTCAATGCACCCGACGACCTACGACTCGGACGCATCGGTTCGAGGTGAAGCGGTTCGGGCAGGAACACGTCGCCATTGCCTTTCGGCGCCGAGCTCAGCCGGATCCAGCCGGAAGCGTCCGAACTGAATCGTGGCAATTTCACGCGCCTGAAAGGGAGGCGCCCAGAGATACAGCCATTGCAGGTCGGCGTCGTAGCGGGTCACGATACCCAGCACCCGAGCGAATCCATGCCGATCGCAGAGGGCTACCAGGCGATGCCGGACCGCCTCCGGGTTGTCCAGCACTGGTACCATACCGTGCAATCCCCGCGCGTGCACCGATAACCGCCGCACCCGTGCCCCGGCAAAGTAGTGGCGAAACCGCTCGCGGCGATAGTCGCTACGCGTCCAGCGATCCCGCGCTTGCACGGCCTCGGCCACCGACAGCCGCACAATACGCGGACGCCGACTGCGCCGAAAGCACCGGAGCACCGGTTCCAGCTCAGCGTCGCGCTGGAGGGCGACCACATAGTCCGGGCGCACCACATCCAGCATCTGAAAAAACAGCTCGCGGCCAGCCTCGTTGGCCATGTGGCCCGGCAGATCAATGATCAGTCGCTGCGCGCGATGACGCCGCGCTGCCTCAACCAGACGCACCAGGCCACTGAGCATCTGCAGCAGGTGCCCCTCTGGCGAGATGTGTCCTACAAATCGAAGATTGAGCCAGCGGTCGGGATGAAGCGGCAGCGCGCTCAGCGCCAGCGTGGTCGGCGGACCGATCAGCGACTGACCGGGATCGGCATCCAGAAAGAGCGTCCGGGCCTGCTCCTGAAGCTGCTCGGCCAACCAGCGCGCCAGCGTCGTCTTGCCGGCATTGACCGGACCGGCCACCATCAGCGTGCGCCACGGAGGCCCGTGCAGCAGACGTTCTCGTAAGGCCTCCCATTCGGCCGGGACGATAATATCCATCGCGCTACGCCGGGGGTTCAACGCGCACCCGAAGCGTCCGCAGGCGGTTCAGCGCGGCGGCCAGCTCCTGCGCTCGAAAGCCAGCCAGGTCCAGCAGGCCCTTCGGGTCGAGCACATCCAGTCCTGCTCGGTCGATGTCTTCCAGCACAGCCGCTACGATTTCCGGAATCGGCCGGTGGCCGTCCAGGTAACGCCGACAGGCGTAGGCCAGCGCCTGTCCGATGGCCCGCGTCTGCGCCACGTGCACCAGTTGTTCGACGGCCCGCAGATCAATCAGGGTAGTCCCTATCTGGAGTGTTTCGCGCCCGCGCGCTCGGGCGTAGGACGAACGTTTTCCTTTCTGGAGCGACACGCTGGATGGATCGGGCACACGCCGCACCGATGGCTCCTGGAAAGGATTGTCCGTTACCGGTGTACGCTCGCTTGGAAACTGCCGAGCGATTTCCCGAGCAGCCTCGGTCACGTCTTCCACGCGGTATTCGTGCAGCTTGATGACGGTGTCGGCCACGTCGAAAAAGTCGCCACTGGAGCCGACCACCAGGATGGTGCTGACGCCGCGCGTTTCGTAGAGCTGGCGTACGCGATCGATAAACGGTGTGATCGGTTCCTGTGTGCCCGGAACCAGCCGCTGCATGCGTCGGTCGCGTACCATGAAGTTGGTGGCTGCCGTATCTTCGTCGATAAGTAGCAGCGAGGTGCCGGTTTCCAGCGCTTCCTGGATGGCGGCCGCCTGGCTGGTCGAGCCACTGGCATTGGTTGTGGAGAAGGCGCGCGTGTCGATGCCGGAGGGCAGATTGCGAATGAAAGGGGACAGGTCCACGCCGGCCACACTTCGGCCGTCTTCTGCCCGAATTTTGACCGCATCGGGCACGGTCACGACGAACTCCCGGCCGTCGCCCGGCTCATGGTTATAGACGCCGCGCTCCAGCGCGCGCAGGAGCGTGCTTTTTCCGTGGTAGCCGCCGCCCACGATCAGGGTCACGCCGGCCGGGATACCCATGCCGGTCAGGCGACGGCCGCTGGGCAGCACGACCTCCCGCCGTAGCGAGGGAGGTGCTTTAAATAGCACCGCGCCTTCCTCCAGAGGGCGTTCATCGACGCCGGAGCGGCGGGGCAGGCAGGCGCCGTTGGCCACGAACGCCACCAGTCCCCAGGACGGCAGTTGCGCCCGCAGCCAGGTGGCGTCTTCGTTCACCTCGGCAAAGGTGCGCACGGTTTCCGGATCGTAGGCCGCAAAGCGCAGGCTTTCGCGCACCACCCGCGGCACGTCTTCCAGGAGCAGGGCCCGGGCTTCGTTGGCATCAATCCGGCGGCCGTAGGCCGGGAGCCCGACGGAGAAGCGCGCTTCGATGCCTTCGGCCGTCAGCCGCACGGCCGTTCGAGGCAGTACTTCCTGGCCAGGTCGGTCCATTTCGATGCGTCCGCTGTGCCCGCTACCACGAGGGCGGCTGAGGCGCCGCGCTTTTTCGGCAAAGGTGCGGGCCAGCAGATGGGCCACGCCAATGGCGCGCGCCTCTGACTGATAGCTCCAGGACGGAAAGCCTGCTACCGCCTGCGGCACCCAGACGTGCACGCGGCTGGGCGTGGCGAACGGATCGCCCTGCACATGCACCAGATGCAGCACGAAATCGCCCAGATCGTAGGCTCCCTGCAGCGTCTTGTACGCCTTATATCCGCGCCCATCAATGCGCTGCAATCGCCGCCGCAGTTCGTCGGCTGTATGTACCGGCGCCGTGCCCGTCCGTACCGTCATGGCTTTTTGCCAGAGCGTCTCGGTCAAAACGCCTCCTAAAAAAACCGGCCCCACCGCAACGTTCCTGTCGGTGGGGCCTAATTATGTCTTCTGGTTCTTCACGCGTGCACCGGTTTCCATTGCTGCAGGCGCTCTTTGATATAGGCGAGGACCTGCGTTTCGTGGATACGCACCTGCTGCATGGTGTCGCGGTCGCGCACGGTCACAGTGCCATCCTCTAACGTCTGGCTGTCGATCGTCACGCAGAAGGGCGTGCCTACTTCGTCCATGCGCCGGTAGCGCCGCCCGATGGCGCCTTTTTCATCATAGAACGTGTTCAGGAACGGCCGCAGCTCGCGCGCCAGCGCCTGCGCCCGCTCAGGCATCCCGTCTTTGCGCACCAGCGGCAGCACAGCCACCTTGATGGGCGCCAGCCGCGGATGCAACCGGAGCACCACGCGCGTTTCTCCTTCGACTTCTTCTTCATCGTATGCCTCGCAGAGCAGCATCAGGATCGTGCGGTCCAGTCCGGCCGACGTCTCCACCACATAGGGAATGTAGCGCTCCTGCGTCTGCGGATCGAAGTACTCCATTTTTTTGCCAGAAAACTCCTGATGCCGCCGCAGGTCGTAGTCCGTTCGCGAATGGATTCCCTCGACCTCCTGCCAGCCCATTGGAAACCGGTACTGGATGTCGACCGCCGCATCGGCGTAGTGCGCCAGTTTCTCGTGCACGTGAAAGCGCAGGTGATCCGGGCGAATGCCATTCTCAATGTGCCACTGCAGCCGCTTCTCCTTCCAGGCCTCGAAGGCTTCCATCTGGGTGCCCGGCCTGACGAAATACTGCATCTCCATCTGCTCAAACTCTCGCATTCGAAAGATGAACTGCCGGGCCACAATCTCATTCCGAAACGCCTTTCCGATCTGGGCTATCCCAAAGGGAATCTGCAGGCGCGAGGAATCCTTCACGTTATGGAAGTTGACAAAAATGCCCTGGGCTGTCTCTGGCCGCAGGTACACTTTTGTCTCCTCGGAAGCCACCGGCCCCACATGCGTCACGAACATCAGGTTGAACTGCCGCACCTCGGTCCAGTCGAACGCGCCCGAATCCGGCGACGGAATACGCTCGTCCATGATGATCTGATAGAGCGCTCGGGGCATGTCGTCGGCGTTCAGCGCCGCAATGAGCCGTTGGTGCAGCGCTTCGGCCCGCTGCGTCTCGCCTTTTGCCCGAAGCTTTTCGATGTAGTCTTCAATAAGCTGATCGGCCCGGTAGCGTCGCTTCGACTGGCGGTCGTCAATCAGGGGATCGTTGAAGGCATCCACATGGCCGGAGGCCTTCCAGACCATCGGATGCATCAGAATCGCGGCATCCAGTCCGACAATGTTTTCATGCTCATAGACCATGGCCTCCCACCAGCGCTGCTGCACGTTTCGCTTTAGCTCGACCCCCAGGGGGCCATAGTCGTACACGGCCGCCAAGCCTCCATAGATTTCTGACGAAGGAAAGATGAACCCACGTCGCTTGCTGAGCGAAACAATCTTTTCGAGCCGATCCTGCATAGACTGATTTCTAACTAATTTGAGGCGAAGGACGTAGCGTTTAAAGGTAGCCTGAGCATGCGCCCGACGCAACGCATTCCCGTTGAATTCCTGTCAAACCGTGCCAAAATACGGGCGCTGGTACTCCTATTGCTCCTGCTGGGAGCGGGCGCCTGCGCCGACGAGCCGCCCCCCGCACCACGAACATTTCTGTTCGCGCACACGACCACCGGTGCGCTATTTCGCGCGCAGACGTCCGTGCCCGAAGTGATCGCACAGGCCGAGACCGAACTGGCCCGGCCCTTCCGGGAACGCCGCCTGTTTCCCAGTGGGCCCATCACGCGCGGCGACGGCGGCCACAACGCGCCCTGGTCCTGGCATTTTGTGTCGGATCGGTGGACGCTGGTCGAGCTTAGCATCGAGGTGTGCGACGCCACCCCTGCGTACGTCGAAGCCAACGTGGACTATTTTGTGGATACGCTGGGACACTACTGCCCCTGGGGAGCACGCCTGATACGCTCGGCCGACGAGGCGCCCGTTCCTTAATTGATCAGCCCACGCTCAGCCAGCGACGTGTAAGTGGTGCCGGCAATGATTATATGGTCATGTACGGGAATCCCCAGCAGGCGTCCCGCTTCGACAAGCTGGCGTGTAATCCGGATGTCTTCGACGCTGGGCTCCGGATTACCGGAAGGGTGGTTGTGCAGGCAGATAATACCGGCTGCGTTGTCCAGAATGGCCCGCTGGAAGACGGCCCGGGGCTCAACGATGCTGGCCGCCAGCCCCCCTTCGCTGATCGTGTAATCGGCAATGATGTAGTTGGCCGTGTTGAGCAGGACAATCTTGAAGACTTCGCGTTTGAGGTCGCGCAGGAGCGGACCGTAGCAGGCGGCCACATCAGCCGGCGTGCGCACCTGAATGCGCCGGCCCGGACGTTGCGCTTCAACGCGACGACCAATTTCAAAAGCAGCCACAAGCTGAA
>JALSJJ010000218.1 GCA_026989375.1 Rhodothermus sp. | reverse complement strand
CGTCCAGCGCACAAAAACATTAAGTGCCTAATTTTTTTTATTAGGATGCTTGCATCAATGCCTCGTTCTACGCCAATTACATGCCTGCCATACAAATTTAATCAAAATTATTGTTTAAATGAATTACTGTGTAACCACTTTCATTCACGTAGTCTTAACATTTTGGTGCTTGCTCTAAAAAAAAATATCCTTTCCGCAGCACGTTTCCTACATCAGACCTGTCCACGTCATGAAAGGAATAGCTCATGCTCGCTACGGACGCTCTCTCGCTGCAATTGGGCTTTTTGCGTTGCTGATCGGCCTGTCCGGATGCGAAGGCTGGACGCCAAACGAGGAGGCTACGCTGGACCCCTCACGTTTTCGCCGGGCGCTGGTTTCTGAGCAGGAGCGTCTGGTGCGCTTTGTGGTCGGTTATGTGCGGCGTCAGGAGACGATTCGGGCAGGCAAGCGGTTGGACCGGGCAGCAGTGGATCGGTTGTTTGAGGAGGCGCTACAGGCGTATGAGCGGGCGTACGGAGTGGAGGGAGCGGTGGTGGGGTATCGTCGGGCGCAGTTGGTGTTGGCGGAGGCGCGCTCTGGGGATCGGTTGGCGGCCTGGTGGGACAGTCTGGGGTTGGACGCCGAGCAGCAGGTGTGGATGGCGCGGTTGTGGGAGGTGTTTCGGACGTCGCATACGGTGGCGGAGTTGGACGAACGACTGACGAAGTATGAGCGGGCGATGGTGGAGGCATTGGGGGAGGAGCGTTCGGGGGTGCTGCTGAGGAGTGCTGGGGTGCTGTATAGTTTTGCGGTGTTGGTGTTTGGCCGGGAGGAATGGGTGGAGGCGTTCTGGGTGATGGTTCGGGAGTTGGCGGGGGAGGATGGGGGCGGTGGAGGAATGGCGCGTTGGGGTGTGCTGGGTGGTAGGGGATGGTTTCGGCTGGCGCAGCAGAACGCGACGTGTGAGCTCAACAGTATGCCGCAGATTGGAGATTATCGCACGCTGGAAGGACTGATTAGCGAGATGCTGACGGATGCCCTGTTAGGTTGTAGCATAGGAGCGGCGTTTGGGGGTGTGGGATTCATTGCGGGTGCCGTAGAGGGATGTATGGCGGGTATAGTTGTGGGAACGGTGGTGGCAGCATGGAGCTATTATTTCTCAACCCGTGCGGAGTATGAAGTTGATCTCAATCGCTGGTGCCGTGAGAATTATACAGTATGTCAATATAATGAGTGGTATAGAGCTGCTTGTGAGGAAATTATTAACCCGCAATAAATATTGACAATATATGAAGATATTTTTCAGATCTTTAGTGGAACGACCTTTTCTGTATTCTTTATTCATGTTTGCTAGTTTGTTTATTATAATAATCCTTGGAATAATAAATAGTAATACTTATAAGAATTTTACAACCATATTGTATATTTCTCTTATAAAAACATCATTTTGGTTTTTGGTTATAACCTCATTGTGGTTTATTTCAGCAGTATTGCGTTATGAATGTAATAGGAATAAAAATAATAAAACGAAAAATATTTTATATCATTTCTTGTTTTATGTGCTTTATATAGTGATCTTTTTCACTTTAGGACTTTATGGCATAATAAATCCGGAAAAGGAAGCTCATTATCCATATGGTATTGTATATCCAGATATAAATTTCGTTCTATCTTCCATTAAAGAGGATATGGGGCTTTTGATATTATCATTACTTCTTCTGATAGTCTTTCCTTTAGGACTTTATCAGTTAGTGCAGGTATTTTGGACCAGATCCATTTTTCGCATCGACGTGCAGATGCCAGATAAAGAGGATGAGGAATATGTGAATAATGGTGCAAAATAAACGAATTTTCGGATCCAACGCGTCTGCGCAAAAAATTGACAAAATACGCTGAGGGGCAGCGTATAATATCCAGCGCGGGCTGGTAGGAGATCCCCACCAGCGAATACCAGAACAGATCGTGAGTTGGTCGACTGCTGGTGCGGTGATTCATTCAGGAGGCTGGGCTCGGCCGGGGGGGAGCTTGCCGACGGTCGGGATGGGGCGGGCGCCCGGTGGCAGGCGATCGGCGGGGACGGCTTTGGGTTTGGGAGACGGCGAGGGTTGCGGTTGAGCCGCTTTGCGAGTTGTTTTTGTTGTACTTTTCTGCACGAAATACTGCTCTTCGCGAATGAACTCGTCGGCGAAGCCGGCGCGCCGCAGGATGCCACGCACGTTTTCGATCATCTGCGGGTGGCCGCAGGCGTAAGCCACAGCGGTTTCGGGCGTAAAATCTTCAGCCGCGTCCAGGTATTTGCGCACGATGTCGTCCACGCGGCCTGTCTCACCCGGCCATTCCGGATCTTCCCAGGGGCGACTGACGGTCGGGATGTAGGTGAGCCAGTCCGCCGATTCGGACAGCCGGCGCAGCTCGTCCAGGTACACGCCCAGCTCTTTTGAGCGACTGGCTCCATGGATGACCAGAAAGCGATGCGGAGGCGACGCTCCACGTTCGAGCGCGTGTTGCTGGGCCCGGATCATGCTCAAATAGGGAGCGATGCCGGTGACCGTGGCCAGCATGAGGTGGCGGGTGCGTTGCGTCTCCAGCGTGAAATGGCCCACGATCTTTCGGCGCATCCACATTTCGTCTCCTTCGCGCAGTTCCCAGATCCGTGGGGTCAGCTTGCCGTGCGGGACCAGCTCGATGAAGAATTCCAGTAGCGGTTCGTGGGGAGCCGACACGATCGAGTAGGCACGCGGCACCAGCTTGCCTTCCACCTCGAGGGCCAGCGTGGCGTACTGGCCGGGCGTGAAGCTTACGGGTTCCTCAGGCTCAAAGCGAAACAGCGCCAGATCGTCGGTAAAGTCGATGCGTTCCACCAGGCGGACACGACAGAACTTGGCCGTTGGCATAGCAACTTCAAGGTCGGTGAACGAAAAATGACTTCAGGGTACGGCTTTCCAAACCGTACTTTCCAGTCCACAATAAGACGTAAAGGGTGTAGATGTCAAGAGTTGCTTATGCCTCGGGTAGTGTTTCGAGCAGGCGTTCGATCAGATCCACGGGCGAGATGCCATCGGCGTCGGCGTTGAAGTTGGTGACGATGCGGTGGCGTAGGACCGGCACGGCCAGCCGGCGCACATCAGAAATAAGCGGAGTGGCGCGGCCATCAAGCGCGGCCAGTGCTTTGGCTCCCAGAATCAGAAACTGCGAAGCGCGTGGGCCAGCCCCGTAGCTTAGATAGGTGTTGATGAAGTCGGGCGTGTCGGGACGGCCCGGTCGCGTGCGGGTAACCAGGCGTACGGCATATTCAATCACATGGTCAGCCACTGGGATCTGTCGGATCAGGTCCTGGTAGGCCAGCAGTTCGTCACGACTGACGACGGGTTCAACAATAGGGGGAGGGCCGGCGGTCGTATTGCGTACGACAGTCACTTCTTCTTCAAAAGAAGGATAGTCGAGCCATAGGTTGAGCATAAAGCGGTCGAGTTGGGCTTCGGGAAGGGGATAGGTTCCTTCTTGTTCGATCGGGTTTTGCGTAGCCAGTACGAAAAACGGAGGATCCAGCGGGAAGGTCTGGCCGGCTGCTGTCACGTGCTGCTCCTGCATAGCCTCAAGCAGGGCAGCTTGCGTCTTGGGTGGCGTGCGGTTGATTTCGTCGGCCAGTACGACATGGGCGAAGATCGGACCTTTAACAAAGCGAAAGATACGCTGGCCGGTGGTGCGGTCCTCCTCGAGGATTTCGGTGCCCGTGATATCGCTGGGCATCAGGTCGGGCGTAAACTGGATCCGGCTGAACTTCAGATCAAGCGCCTGCGCCAGCGTACGCACCAGTAGCGTTTTGGCCAAGCCAGGCACGCCGATGAGCAGCGCATGGCCGCGTGCCAGCAGGCAGACGATCAGTTGCTCGATGATCGTATCCTGGCCTACGATGACCTTGCGGATTTCTCGGCGCAGACGTCGGTAGGCTTCGTGGAGGGTTTCGAGGGGATCCTGGGCAGGCAGCGCACTTGAAGAGGACATAGGCTACTTTAGCGTTTAGCCAGCGTCGAAGTAACGATCTTGTCGGGGTAGCGTTCGGCCAGCGCGCGGGCTTTACCGACCAGACGAACGACCACGGATTGACGGAGTTCGTTCAGCCACTGGCGCAGCACACGGGCACGCTTTTCTTGCAGTGCCAGCTGCTCAATACGGGCATAATCAGTTTCGAGGCTAACCCGGTGGCTGGGTGTGAAGCGATCCAGCCGGACGATATGGTAGGCGCGACGGCCATCCAGCAGCACGGCCTCGGCGGGATGGCTGATTTCGCCCACCTCCAGCGTGTCGATCGTTCGTTGCCAGGTGGGATCCAGTGCGCTGAGCACCAGATCGCGTTCGCCAGTGCGAGGATCGACGACCCGCCCGCCCTGGGTTGCTGTGGCTTCCTCCTCAGAGTGCCGGCGGGCCATCAGGGCAAAAGGAATATTGTACTGAAGAATAGAGTCGCGTACCGCCTTCAAGTAGTTAATTGCCTCAGTAGGATCGGTCTGGCTTTCGTCGATGCGGATCAGGATGTGGTGGAAGTCAATCACGTCACCCTGGCGGCGGTTGACCCGGAGAATGTGGACGCCAAAAGGCGTCTCAAACGGCTGAGAAATCTCCCCAATCGGAAGGCGCGCGGCAACAGCAGCAAATTCTGGCACCAGATCGGCCAGACGGGTATCTGGAATATGTCCGCCTGCGGGCGCTGATCCGGGATCTTCCGAGAAACGGCGGGCCATGTCTTCAAAACTGGAACGGCCGCTGACAATAGAGTCGCGGATAGCTGCGACGATCTCGAAGGCCTCCTGGCGGGCTTTTTCTGAGGGACGCGGATAGCGCACAATGTGGCTGAGCCGCACCAGGTCGGGTAGCGTGGGAAGGGAGTCGGTGGGAAAACGCTCGAACCAGGCCCGTACCTCTGAAGGGGTGATGCGGATTTGTTGTAGCTTGCGGTTTCGGAACGTCTCGGCCAGCATCTGCTCCCGGAAGTCCTCACGCAGCTCAGCTTTGAGCTGGGTCAGCGTTTTGCCGTAGATCTCTTCGAGGCGTGCCTGGCCACCTACCTGTTGCATGAGCTGGTTGAGGCGCTCCTGAAGGGCCTGTTCGACGCGATCGTCTGAGATCTGGATGGTAGTGTCGCGGCGGGCATGCTCGGCCAGCACTTTCTGATCTATGAGCTGGTTGAGCGCTTCCAGCCAGAGCTCATCAGAGTATGCCTGGGGGCGTTGCTGCAAATAGCTGGCCAGGAGGGCATCGACTTCGGAGCGCAGGATCAGGTCGTTCCCCACAATGGCCACAATTTCGTCGAGCACCCGGTCATTGGGGGGAGACTGGGCGCGCAGCAATCCGGGAAGCAGGAGCAGCAGCGTAACCAATACAAACCAGCGCATGAGCTCTCAGGATGATGAACGGATGGGCAGCGTAACGGCAGGAGGACTATGATTACGGGTACAGTTCGAGTTCACCCCGTACACGCGCTTCATTGCGCAGTCGTTGAACCAGACGGGCATAGATCTGTTTCCGCGCTTGGATGCGTGCCTGCTGGGCTACTTCGTCGTAGATCCAGCGCAGCTCCGGAATAGTACCGGCCGGCAGTCGTTCCACCAACTGGAGGATATGGTAATGTCCATCAATCGTAATGAGGGGTGCCAGCTCGCCGTCACGCAAGCGTTGCAACGCCTCACGTAGCGAGGCAAGCACAGTAGCTGTGAAAAGACGCGATTCGGGGAAGTAACGGCTGGCCAGCAGGCGGGCTTCCTCTGGATTGGCGGCATACTGTGCGACGAGCGCGTTCCAGAGCGAATCGGAAACGACGGCAGCCTGTTGGAGCGTCTGGTGCACTGTCTGCGCATCCTCCGCCCGGGTGGTATGCAGGTAGCGCAGACGCACATAGGGCTCACGTAGCCGTAGCTGTTCCTTATAGCGTTCGTAGTAGGCCTGCACTTCGGAGGGCGTAAGCGGGTCTTCTGAGGCGGCTTCTTCTTCCTGGTAGATGCGCTCCAGCAGGGCGCTGATCAGGACAGAGCGTTCGTTTTCTTCCAGGAGGCGTTGTACCTCCGGATCGTTGCGTAGCCCACGCCGAAGGGCTTCCTGGTAGAGCAACTGGGTGGTGATCCACTGCTCGATCACTTGCTGACTGGCTTCCGTGGAATCGATCTGCACGGGAAGAAGCTGAAGGGCACGGGCCAGTTCATCTCGCGTCAGGTAAGCCTGTCCTACGCGGGCCACCACATCGGGGGGGGGCGTTTCCTGGCGGCAGCCATTCCCGCTTAGCAAGATCAGTAGCAGCAGCAGCCGTTTCATTGAGCCGGAGAGGTATTGTTCAGTGCTTGACGTTCGACTGCAAAAGCCTGTTGCAGCCGTTCCGGAAAGATTCGAACACCATAGCGTGCGCGTAGCGACTGGTTCAGTCGGGTTTCTATGACTTTCTGGTAGGCGTTGAGCACGTCGGCGCGGGCTTCGCGGAAGGTTTTAGGGCGTGGGGGCTCACGGCCATCATTATACAGCAAGAGGTGTCCGTTCCCGTAGCGGAACGGTTCGGTATACTGGCCGGCTTCCAGGCGCAACGCCCGGTCGTAGACAGAGCCCATCGGTTTTTCGAGGTACACTGTATCGATTTCCACGCCGGCGTTGTGGTCGTTCATCAGATCGGTGATGATCTGGTCGATTGGTAGGCCCTGCTGCAACGGCTCATAGACCTGCTGTGCCAGCACTGAGTCATGCTGGCTACGGAAGCTGAGCACGCGCGTGCGTTCGGGAAAGACGAACGCGGAAGCGTGAGCCTCGTAATAGGCACGCAGTCCTGCGGTGTCGCGTTCAGCCACTTTCCAGACCGCCTCTTCCAGTAGTTTGAAAGCCAGGAGCCCATCGATAAATTCGCGCATGGTCTGCTGAAAATCCAGATCCTGTTCGGCCCGTCGGAGTGCTTCGTAGCTGAAGAGTCGGTCATCAAGGAAGCGATCGGCTGCCCGCAGTAGACGCACTTGCGCGATAGTGTCTTGGCGAGAGGTGCGGCGCAGCAGGTTGTGCTGGTTGATGTGGGTAACCAGCTCGGCCAGGGTATAGGTGGAATCCTCAATGGTGGCAAAGGTTTGCTGAAGATTCAGTGTGTCCGGCAGATGGCGGCTCAGGCGTAGGGCCAGCGTGTCGGGATGGGAGGCTATCTGGAGCAGCATAAAAAGGCGGGTGGTGTCGAGTCGAACCGTATGTTGTTGGCGAAGCTGCTGGATGAACTGACTGCGTGCTTCCTGGAGGCGTCCCAGGCGTTCGGCTACCGTCAGTAGCGTGTCGTAGGCGGCTTCAAAATTCGGGGGAATGAAGCGTCGGTCTTTGAGTTGGAAGATATGCAGCCCGAACGGTGTGGTGACGATGTGGGAGACGGCACCGATTTCTTTCAGGGCAAAAAGCGTGTCGCGCACTGCGGCCGGCATGGGCTGCGTAAAGCTCAGGTAGCCCAGATCGCCGCCCCGGTTCTTGGTGCGCCAGTCGTCGGAATGGCGACGGGCCAGTTCGCCGAAGTTGGCTTTACCCTGCACGACAAGTTGGCGCAGACTGTCGAGCAGGCGTCGGGCGCGGGTCGAGTCTTCGGGTGTGGGAGCGGGAGTGATCATGATGTGGGCGGCGCGCACATCGGGAGGAGCCGGTCGTCGGTCGTGCACTTTCAGCACGTGATAGCCATAGCGCGTTCGGAAGATGGGGGATAGCTCACCTACGGGTGTGTTGAAGGCATGGGTCTCCATCGGCTCAATGGTGGAGCCCATCTTGATCCAGCCGATGTGGCCCCATCCGCCCCTGCTGGTTCGGGACGCGCGTGCCGAGGGATCTTCAGAATGGCGAAAGGCGATTTCGTTAAAGTCGGCTCCTTGGCGGATGGAGTCGAGCAGCGTCTGCAGGCGTTGGTAGGCGGCCAAAGTGTCGGTGGGCGTGGCATCGGGAGGAACCCGTATGAAGATATGGCTGATGTTCACCATGTCGGGCATGCGCCGATAGAGCCTGCGCAGCAGGGGTTCAATGACGGCCTGGCGCATCAGGTGATTGCGGGCCAGCTCCATGCGGTAGGCCGATGCTTCGGCTACAATGGCCGAATCCCGATCATAGCCCCGGGCGCGGGCTTCCTGCACACGTAGCCGGTAGTTCACGTAGCGTTCCAGAAAATCCTGGTAGGCTTCCAGCGAGTCGTCGGCCGCCTCCTGTCGATTCCCTACCGAGCGTGCGTACTGCGCTTCAAACGTTGCCAGGTCGATCGTTTCCGAGCCGACAATGGCCACTACTACTTCCGCAGGATCAGCCGAACGGACATGCAGCGTGCGGCAACCTGCGGCGAAAAGCAAATAACTTGTGAGAAGCACACAGACGGTGCGCATGGTCTGCGGCCAGCTCATTGAAGGTCGCATGTGTATTCAGGCTGGTGCAAAACAGCAGGCGATCAAACTTAGGGCGTAAATGCCCGGCACGCAATGCCTGGATCGTTGTACGTTTGCGTAATTTTCCCATGGAAAAGCCCAATCAAGCGTTATCTTACCGGGCAACCGAACGAAAAAACGAAAGAGGCTTCAGATTTCATATGGAGACGCGCGAAGTTAAGATAAAAGGGCCGGTGCGCGTACGGTTTGCGCCCAGCCCAACCGGTTTTTTGCACATTGGGGGATTGCGAACGGCACTCTACAACTTCTTGCTGGCTCGCAAGTACGGGGGGCAGTTTGTATTGCGTATTGAAGATACGGACCAGGAACGCTACGTACCGGGAGCCGAGGAAGATATAATCGAATCGTTGCGCTGGGCCGGACTGCGCTATGATGAAGGTCCGGATGTAGGAGGGCCTTATGGCCCCTATCGTCAGTCGGAGCGCAAAGAGCTGTATCAGCGCTATGCGAAGCAACTCGTAGAGGCCGGGCATGCCTATTATGCCTTCGACACGCCGGAAGAGTTGGAGGAAATGCGGCGGCGGCTTCAGAAAAGCGGTAATCCGTCGCCCAAGTATGATGCGATTACGCGCATGAGCATGCGCAATTCACTTACGCTGCCCGCTGAGGAAGTCGAGCGACTGTTGGCCGAAGGGGTACCCTATGTGATCCGGCTCAAGGTGCCGCGCCGAGAAACGATTCGCTTTTATGACCTGGTTCGCGGATGGGTCTCTTTTGAGAGTTCCGAAATCGACGATCAGGTGCTCATCAAGTCGGACGGCATGCCCACGTACCACATGGCCAACGTGGTCGATGATCATCTGATGGGCATTACGCACGTGATCCGGGGGGAGGAATGGCTTTCGTCGACGCCCAAGCATGTGTTGCTGTATCGCTACCTGGGATGGGAGATGCCGCAGATGGCCCACCTGCCGCTGATTCTTAGTCCCCAAGGCGGTAAGCTTTCCAAGCGGAGTGCCGAGGCGCTGGGTATTCCAGTGCTGGTGCATCAGTATCGAGAGCTGGGCTATGAGCCCGAAGCCCTGGTGAACTACCTGGCCTTTCTGGGATGGAATCCGGGCACCGAACAAGAAGTCTTCACCCTGGAGGAGCTGGTCGAGGCGTTCTCATTGGAACGGGTACGTCCTGCTGCGGTGCAATTCAGTTTGGATAAACTGAAGTGGTACAACCAGCAGTTCATCCGGCGCATGTCGGTCGAGGAGCTG
>JALSJJ010000217.1 GCA_026989375.1 Rhodothermus sp. | reverse complement strand
GGAGTTTACGAAGCTTGTCTTTGCCAAAGCCGGGCAGTTTCCGCACGCGCGCTTGAATTTTGGCCAGCGAGGCACCGTCGGCCCAGAGTCGCGCTGCCTGGCCGCCATAATATGTGCAGAGATGGCGGGCAACGGCCTGGGTCAGTTCGGCCATTCGGTTGGTGAAGCGATGCACGGCCGGTTTCTGGGCAAAGAGGCGTTGAAGTTCGGTCAGGGGCATCTGGGCAATACGGAATAGATCCAGGTGGCCCAGGCGCTCGCGTAGCCGGATGGGACCGGTAAAGGCAAATTCGGCGCGCACGCGCTGATCGTAGAGTAGCCCCAGCAGTACGGCATTTGCATCCTGGCGGAGATAGGCATCGGCTTCCGGGTCACCGGTAAGCGTTCCGGCCAGATGGAACCGCTCCATCATGCGTACAAAGCCCCCCTCTAAATCGCCAGGGTCCAGCGGGGGGATGGAAGGGAGGTTCATTCCTGAAGCCATTGCGCTACCTGCCGGGCGAAGTAGGTCAGAATTATGTCGGCGCCGGCGCGGCGGATCGCCATGAGCGCTTCAAGAACCGCGGCTTTTTCGTCGAGCCAGCCGTTCTGTGCGGCTGCTTTCAGCATGGCATATTCGCCGCTGACCTGATAGGCGGCTACCGGAACGTCGGCGGCCTGGCGCACGCGATGGATGACGTCCAGGTAGGGAAGAGCGGGCTTGACCATGACCATATCGGCGCCTTCTTCAAGGTCCAGCCGCAGCTCGCGCAGGGCCTCGCGGGCGTTGGCCGGATCCATCTGGTAGGTTTTTTTGTCCGGGGGCACGCCGGGACGATGGCGCGGCGCCGAGTCGAGCGCATCCCGGAAGGGGCCATAGAACGCGGAGGCGTACTTGGCCGTATAGGCCAGGATGGCCACCTCCGTAAAGCCGGCCTCATCCAGCGCGCGCCGGATAGCGCCCACTCGGCCGTCCATCATGTCCGAAGGCGCCACGATGTCGGCGCCGGCTTGGGCCTGCACAACGGCCATGCGGGCCAGAATGGCTACCGTCTCATCATTGAGGATGCGGCCATCCCGCACAATGCCATCGTGGCCGTCCGAGGAGTACGGATCCAGGGCAACGTCCGTGATCACCAGTAACTCCGGCACGGCCTCCTTGACCGCCCGGATGGCGCGAGGGTAGAGGCCCTCCGGATTGAGCGCCTCCCGACCATCGGGCGTTTTCAGCGAGGCGTCCAGCGCCGGAAACAGCGCCACGGCCGGAATCCCCAGCGCGTGGAGCTCTTGTGCTTCCCGAACCAACTCATCAATGCTGAGCCGATACTGGCCGGGCATCGAGGGCACTTCCTGCCGCACGCCCCGGCCATCGACGACGAACAGGGGGGCCACCAGTTGGTCTACCGAAAGCCGCGTTTCTCGTACCATGCGCCGGATGCTCTCGGTGCGGCGCAATCGGCGCGGACGCTCAATGAGGACAAGGGATTCGTTCCGCGTAGCAGGGGAGTGAACAGACATTTCCATGGCGTTTTCGTCGATTATACCAGCACCTTGCGACGCCAGCGCGTCCCTTCGGGCGTGTCCATGACTTCGATGCCCATCTGTTGCAACTGTTCGCGGATCGCATCAGCGCGGGCAAAATCCCGGGCCCGTCGGGCTGCGTCGCGCTCGGCCAGCAGGCGTTCGACCTGTTCCACAAAAGGATCTTTTATCTGCTGCTGGTGCGTGCAGGGACGCTCCGGTGGATAGACAAAGCCCAGGAGTGCATCGATCTGGTCCAGCCAGCGCCGAGCGCTTTCAGCCGAAGCCTGGTTGAGCTGATCGCCAAACCCCAGGATCAATTTGACGCCTTCGAGTGCTGTAGCCAATGCCACCGGTGTGTTCAGATCGTCACAGAGGGCAGCCAGGGTTTTATTGTAAATCGTAGAAAGACGATCGCCGACTCGATCGGGTCCAGAGAGGCCGCGTTGCAGGGCAGCTTCGACGCGTCGGGCGGCTTCCTGATAGCGCTGCACAATCCGAACGCTGTCGCGCAGGTGCTTCCGGGTGAAATTGAGCGGTTCGCGATATTTGCCAGAGATCAGTGCGTAGCGCAGGGCCATGGGGTCGATGCCTTGGCCGCCGGCCTCCGGCGGTAAGATCAGTTCGCGTACGGTGAAGAAGTTTCCTTTCGACTTGGACATTTTCTCACCTTCGACGAGCAGAAAGCGCGTGTGGACCCAGTAGCGCGCCAGTGGTTTGCCTGTGAGGCTTTCGGCCTGGGCAATCTCGCATTCGTGATGCGGAAAGATCAGGTCTTCGCCGCCCAGGTGCAGGTCGAACGTATCGCCCAGGTATTCCATGGACATGACCGAGCACTCGATATGCCAGCCTGGGAAACCCCAGCCCCAGGGGCTGTACCATTGCATCAGGTGCTTTTCGTCCTTTTTCCACAGCGCAAAGTCGCGTGGGTCGCGTTTTTCCGGGTCCTGCACCACATCGCGTACAGCCTGGGCGAGTTGTTCGGGATCGCGGTTGCCCGAAAGCTTGCCATAGTCGGGAAAGCTGGGCACGTGGAAGTACACGCCCTGGCGCGTTTCGTAGGCGTGGCCTGTTTGAATCAGTTGCTCGATGGCCAGTATTTGCTGGCGAATGTGTTCGGTAGCTCGGGGTCGAACGTCTGGCTCAAGCAGCTTGAGTGCCTGCCAGTCCTCCAGGAAAGCCTGGGTGTAGTAGCGCGCCAGGTCCCAGATATTGGGAAAGCGGCGGCCTTCTTCAGAACGCAGCGCGCGTTCCAGTTTGTCTTCGCCGGAGGCGTCGGCGTAGTCGTCGACGGTCAGATGCCCTACATCCGTGATATTGCAGACGTAAACGGTCTGCCAGCCCAGTGCCTGGGCCACGCGGACAACCAGGTCGGCCGTCAGGAAGCTTCGGAAGTTGCCAATATGGGCATATGTGTAAACAGTTGGCCCGCAGGCATAAAGCCGGAGGCGTCTGAGCTCCTGGGGATAGACAGGCTCGATCGTACGGGTAAGTGTATTGTACAGACGTAGCGTTTTAGAAGACCCCTCCATGCGATATTGGTAGCAGTTTCTGGCTTTCGGCGCACTCTAACGGCCCGAAGCCTGTCGGGTTGCAGTCTTCAAGCGGTTTGCTGGTGCCGCCGGATTTCCCAGACCAGGTGGCGTAGCTCAGGCAAAATGAGCTGGTCGAGCGCCAGTTTAACCGCATCCAGCGAGCCTGGCATGGCAAAGATCAGCGTGTTACGATAGACGCCACCGATTGCCCGGGAGAGCATGGCACCACTACCGATTTCCTGAAAGGAAAGCATGCGGAACAGCTCGCCGAAGCCGGGCAGCGTTTTTTCAAGACGTGCAGCGACCACTTCATACGTCGTGTCGCGGCCGCTGATGCCTGTGCCGCCGTTGGTCAGGATCACGTCCACGCGTCCGGCCAGCTCATCCAGCAACGCCCCGATCTGTTCGGGTTCGTCGGGCACAATGGCATAGTGGGCGACCTGGTGGCCGCGCTCTTCCAGGCGTTTGCGGGTCAGCGTTCCGCTACGGTCGGTTTCTTCTGTGCGCGTGTCGCTGATTGTAATGACAGCGCAGCGAACGGTTATCCCACGCGCCGATTCCTGGTGCAGCTCGTAGCTCATGGATCGGTTGTGGAGGATTTCAGCGGCGATTCTCCAAACCAGCGGGGAGGATCATAGCCATGACCACCCCATGGGTGGCAACGGACCAGCCGCCAGAGGGTCAGCAGCAGGCCCCTCATTGCCCCGTATCGTTGAAAAGCTTCGATTGCATAGTTTGAACAGCTCGGAATGTATCGGCAGCTTGTCGGCAGGTGGGGACTCACCACCAGTTGATAGCCCCGCACCAGGCCGATCAGCAGGCGTCGGGGCAGGTTCCACAGGAAACGGCCAATGGATTGCAGCTTCCCCATAGTAAAATTTCCAAACGCCGGGGCAGCCATTGGGTTCACTGTCGAGCTGGGCGCCACGGGGGAACAGGGCGGACAGGACGAGGAATACGGCCAGAGGGGCGCAGCCGATTCCGGAAGCGCGACAGGCGGGTTGGACGGGCAGGAGTCGGCGTTTGGGCCGGTGGAAGCGGGTCCAGCCGGGCATCGATCCCGTCGAAGAATTGAAAGCGCTGTGGATCGATGTGGGCCACGGCCGGCCCCTGATACGGGCGGGCAGCCTGTGCCCAGCGCGGTGGATCGCTGGTGGGCATGGAGATGGGGCTGTAGAAGTGGCGTACCGTGATCGGAAAGGGACGGGCCGAAGGTGGTGCCTGAAAGACTTCAAGGGCGATGCGCAGGGCCTGTTGCCAGCCGGGGGTTGTGGAGTAGGGGGTTAGACTGAGGATCAGGTCGCGGCGGGGGGTAGGCCGGTTAAAGGCGCTGAACTGGCGTGGCTCCAGTACCACTTCGCGATAGGTATCCCCCCGGTAACGCGTCTCTACGCGATTGCGTACCACCCAGGCTATCAACCGCTGCTCTTCGGGACGGTTAGTTTCGGAGTAAATGCAGCGGGCCAACCAGAGCACTTCGTCCTGCTCCAACGGTGAAAGGCGTCGGAAGGCCCTCAGAAAATCATAGCGGCTGAGTGAGTCGGGTGGCGCAATTGCCCATGCTGGTAGGGTTGGGCACAGAAGCAGCCAGCAGAAAGCAATACGACGCACCATAAAAAAGCAGGGGTAGCATGGTGAACCGTGCAGGTGCGCAGTCAAAAGACATGCCGGAGATAGCGCATTCGTTTCCGGTTAAAAGTTGTTAGAGAAGCACGGGTTGGGATAAAAAAACGCTATTTTCACCAGAAAAGTTTTCCGTAAACCCAGCGAGCAAGGTTATGGATGTAGAGGCACTCTTGGATGTCGTTAAGTTCAACGAACAGGGGCTGATTCCTGCAATTGCACAGGATATCGAAACCGGCGAAATCCTGATGGTGGCTTACATGAATGAGGCAACGCTGCGGCAGACGCTGGAGACCGGGTTGATGACCTACTGGAGTCGTTCGCGCCAGGAGGTCTGGGTGAAAGGGGCCACCAGCGGCCACACGCAAGAAGTGCAAGAAGTGCGTGTCGATTGTGATGGCGACGTGTTGCTGTTCAAGGTAAAGCAAAACGGCGGGGCTGCCTGCCACACCGGCCACCGATCCTGCTTCTATCGGAAGCTGGAAGACGGACAACTTGTAGAGACCGACGCCCCGGTTTTTGACCCTCAAGAGGTATATCGAAAGTAACACGCGGGTTGGGGCCATGCGGTAAGTTGGGGGGTACGCAGGCGCGACGGGAAGCTGGTTATGGCCGCACGACGCCAACAGCCCGGAAGGAGCATTGATTGAAAAAGAGGCCTGCTGTAGCTGGAAGCATTTGATGGTGCGAGCGTTTGTAAAGGAAAGCTGTCAGGCTATTTCTTTTGTGCAATCTTTTTGTCTATTTTTGTTAAGGTGGTGTCTGTTGGAGAGGACCTGCCCTTAAGCACACACTGGCAACCATCCTATCGCCAATGCTGGCGCGCGTCTCATGAAAGGAGCTTTACGTATCGGCCGGGTAGCCGGCATTGATCTTTATTTGCATTGGACCTTCGGCTTACTGATTGCTGGTATTTTTGCCTTCTATGTCTTACACGGAGCAGGGGTGCAGGCGGCGTTGGCGGGTGTACTGTTGGTCCTGGTGGTCTTCGGGTGTGTGGTGCTGCACGAATTGGGACATGCGCTGATGGCCCGGCGGTTCGGAGTACCCACGCGCGACATCACGCTTTACCCGATCGGGGGAGTAGCCCGTTTGCAACGTATTCCGGAAGACCCTGTTCAGGAATTCTGGATTGCGGTGGCCGGGCCAGCCGTCAACCTGCTGATAGCCACTGTGCTGGCCCTGGTACTCTGGGGCATAGGCGGTCGCTTTGAACCGGATGCCCTGGTGCAACCCCGGCTGCATTTCCTGACCTCGCTCATGTGGATCAACCTGTTACTGGTGGGTTTCAACATGCTTCCGGCTTTTCCGATGGACGGGGGGCGTGTGCTGCGGGCATTGCTGGCGCTGCGCATGAATTACGTGCGGGCTACGCAGATCGCTGCCAGTGTTGGGCAGGGCATGGCCGTACTTTTTGGGCTTATCGGACTTGTTACCTTTAATCCCATCCTGCTGTTTATTGCGCTGTTCGTATATGTGGGAGCGCAACAGGAGGCGCAGCAGGCCATGCTGCGGTCGCTCACACAGGGGATCCCCGTACGACAGGCGATGATGACCCGCTTTCAGGTGCTCTATCCGGATGATAGCCTGGGGCGAGCGGTGGAGGCCCTGCTGGCCGGCGCAGAACATGATTTCCCGGTGGTTGAGGACGGACAGGTGATAGGCGTGCTGACGCGTAAGGCATTGCTGCACGCCCTGGCGCGTGAAGGGCGAACCGGGAAGGTGCGTGATGCAATGCAACCCTGCCAGCCGATCGAAGCGACGGCCATGCTGGAAGAAGCCTTTCTGCAGATGCAAGCGTCCGGCTGTGAGGCCCTGCCCGTTGTGCACAACGGGCAGCTGGTGGGCCTGTTGACGCTGGAAAACGTCGGGGAGCTGATGATGATTGCCACGGCCCTGCGGCAGGCCGAGGCAGGGCGACTACATGTCCCCCGCATCCTGTCGTAAGGTTTGAATTTGTTGGGAAGGGGGGGCGTAAGCGCTTCGCGACGATGGGCACCATTTGAACCCCTTTCTGTTGCCGTCGTAGCTTTGTCAGATCCGTAAAGCGCCAGACCAAGCAGATCGGGGAGCATGCTATGACGCGTCGAACGAAGATCATCTGTACCCTGGGACCGGCTTCATCAGATCGGGAAACCATTCGAAAACTCATTGAAGCGGGTATGGACGTGGCCCGATTGAATTTTTCACACGGCAGCCACGAAGAACATCGGCGTCGTATTGAAATGGTGCGTGAAGAGGCGCGTAAGCTGGGGCGTGATGTAGCGATTTTGCAAGATTTGCAGGGCCCGAAGATCCGCATCGGCGAAGTGGCCGATGGTGGGGTACTGATTCATGAAGGACAGCGTCTGGTGCTAACCCCCCATTCCGATCGGGCAGACGGGCAGACACGTATCTTTGTGAACTACCCCACGCTGGCGCAGGATGTAGAACTCGGCGGACGCATTTTGCTGGATGACGGGTTACTGGAATTGAGGATCGTGGACATAGCAGGGGATGATGTGATTACGGAAGTCGTGGTGGGTGGCCCCCTGCGCTCACGTAAGGGCGTCAATCTGCCCCACCTGCGCAACGCTACCCCGTCGCTTACGGAAAAGGACATACGGGATCTGGAATTCGGACTTCATATGGAAGTGGATCTGGTGGCCCTTTCCTTTGTGCGCAGTGAGACAGATGTGGCCGATCTGATGCGTCGGGTCCGGGATTCCGGTAAGGAGGTGCGCGTCATAGCCAAAATCGAGAAGCCGGAGGCCGTGGCCAAGATTGACCAGATTCTGGCTCAGGCCGATGGCATCATGGTGGCACGGGGCGATCTGGGTATTGAAATGCCCTTGGCCGAGGTACCGGCCGTGCAGAAGCGTATCATCCGTAAGTGTCTGGCTGCGGCCAAGCCGGTCATTACGGCTACGCAGATGCTGGAAAGCATGATCGAAAATCCACGACCCACACGTGCTGAAGCCAGTGATGTGGCCAATGCCGTGCTGGACGGTAGCGATGCCCTGATGCTGTCGGGAGAGACGGCGGTGGGTAAGTATCCGGTACAGGTGGTTCGGGTCATGGACGAAATCATCCGGCAAGCCGAGCGTTTTCGTCGGGAGATCCACGAACGTGAGGACCACTGGTTGCATTTCCTACAAGGAAGGGATGAGGCCGAGCTGGTGACCGAAGCGGTAGGCTACACAGCCTGTCAGTTGGCCGAACAGGTCGGGGCAGTGGCCATCGCCTGTCTGACCGCTACCGGTAGCACAGCCCGCATGATCGCGCGACATCGGCCACCGGTGCCTGTCTATGCGTTCACAGATAATCCACGCATTGTGCCACAGCTAAGCCTGCTCTGGGGCACGCGGGCTTTTACGATTCCTTTTCAGCGTGATACGGATCGGGGGGTGCAGCTGGTACATCGCATCCTGAAAGAACAGGGGCTGGTGCGTTCTGGCGAGCTGGTGGTCATCACGGCGGGAATGCCGCTGCCGGCTAAAGGACGGACGAATATGGTGCACGTCAGTCGGATTTCGTGAAGTGCCGGCTTTCGAGAGCGCGCCATCCCAGCAGTAGCCCACTCCAGAGTAGATACGGCCCCAGCAAAACATGGGGGAGCCAGGCTGGCCGACCAAAAAACGTCAGCAGCGCAGCAAGCGCCAGCTGCATTCCCAGGCCCAGCGTGGAAAGGGCGGTCATAAAAGCTGCGGAGGGTAATGGAGGCGTTGCAGTGCCGGCCAGCCACTTGTCCAGTCTGGCAACGAACCGATCCTGCCATCCGTACAGGGCCAGATAAAGCCGCTGAAGCAGATAAGTAAGCCGGGGTGGATCCCAGGGATAAGGCCGGGCCTGGCGTTCGTCAGGTAGACTGGTGCGTTCTCCTGCGTAGTGATGACGATACAGCACATAGTAAAAGTTGTAAAGCGACCCCTGCAACAGTTGGATCAGCAGCGCAGCGGCTGCAAGCATCCAGTCGCGGAGCCGCCTGCCGCGCCGGTAAGCTACGGCAGCAAACAAGGCAACGTTTACGACAAAATCTGCTATTGAGTCGAAGTAGCGCCCCATTCGGGAAGGTCGTTGCTGGCGTGCAAGGGCACCATCCAGACCGTCCAGCAGATGTTTAAGGATCAGCAGCAGGGCGGCCAGCCGGTCGGTACGACGTTGTCTGCGATGAATCAGCCAGGCCGCCAGCAGGCCGTCGAGCAGAAAAAGCCACGTGATATGAAGAGGCCGTATCCGGGTAGGCGCAAGGCGCCGGGCAACCCGATGCATCAGGCCCAGCCCAAACGCGCTGAGGTCACGAAAGCGTTGATCGGGCAGTTTTGTGGGCGATGGCATAGGCCAGCGGCGGATTGGGCCGCTTAACGTTTGCCGGGGCCAGGCGTTCCACCGACGAACCATTATCCAAAGCAGGCGTTCGCACCCTGCAACTGATCGAATTTGCAAGCGTAAGGCAATGCCTGTTATGCGCCGCTCAGGGTCGGGTTGGTGGATAAGCGTGTACGGATGGTCAGGATTCCTACTGGCGGGTATCCTGAGTGGCTGCAGTTCCAGTTCATTTCTGGGACGCCAGTTCGATGATTTCCGTGCCTACTACAACACCTTCTACAATGCCCGACGCGCTTTTGAGGAGGGCAGGAGATCCATAGAAACCCAACAGAATCAGCCCATTGATCTGACCACCTATTTAACGCTTTTCGGGCCACCGGCTCGTACAGCCAATGCGGCCGCCTTCAACAAGGCCATTGAAAAGAGCGCCGAGGTGGTGCGGCGACATCCCCGGTCGAAGTGGGCCGACGATGCCCTGATGCTTATCGGGAAGTCCTACTACTATCTGGGTAACTATGCCGGTGCTGCCCAGAAATTTCGGGAAGTCATCGCGCTGGGGGGAGCGCAAGAGCTGGAAGCCCGTTTCTGGCTGGCTCGCGCCTTGGGAGCCGCGCACGCTTACAACGAAGCTCAACGCGTCTTGCAGGAAGTACTGGCCCGTGAGGATGTACCGGCTGTCTGGCAATCCCGTTTTTTGCTGCTGCAAGCCGACCTCTATGTA
>JALSJJ010000216.1 GCA_026989375.1 Rhodothermus sp. | reverse complement strand
ACGCGTGATTTTCTGAAGCCGGTCGCCTTTCTGGCCGACGAACTCAAGGCGGGAAGGTTCGAGGCGAAACTCCGGATTGCAGAGGTCGACCTGTCCCAGGTAAGAGTAGCCTAGGGGAATGGTAAACAAATTAAGTACAGGAATGACCGTGGAACTGATGAGGTGAGCAAGCCCTCCCGTTTGTGTAGAACAATCGAGTTGAGTCGGGTCGTAAGACACAGTGAACGTATTCCCCTGTGGGGATGCCTCTCCCAGCTTGATCAACTGATTATTCTGTAGCTGGTAGAGAAAGATCTGTTTAGCCCATCGGTAATAACCCTTCAGGATGCCAGATACCCGATTTTGAGTGCGATCAACCCGAGCCGGCTGTTCCAGTGAAATGTCGCCGATATCTTTTTTCCAGAACGTAGTGTCTATCAAACTAATTCTGCCATCTTTTATAATCTGCCGAGTTGTTTTGATAAATTCGTTGATGTCTTTTATTTCTGATTCTTCCAACATTTGATCCAATATGTAATTAAATAATGATTTTAAAGTATCAACAATTTCTCCTTCAAATACTAATTCACCTGTGATACCTATTCTTGCGGATATGCGGCTTTTTGTTAGATCCGACTTTCCGTTCTGATAATTTATGATTGTGCCATAATTGGTAATTCCCTGTGGTGATATCATTATGTAAGGATTTGAGCTAAAACCTATAAGAAGAAGTAGTTGTTCTTCTTTTAGAAGAAATGGAATACCTTTAAACCTCGTTTTAACAGAACCCAACATGAAGCCGATAGTGATATCGAAGGGTGATAATTTAAAGTCTAACTTGTAATAATTCATCAGATCAGTTTCAGCCTGAATCTCAATAAGATCTATCGTATTCACAGAAAAAGAAGTGGTAACGTTTACATTAGCAGCATCCGACTGGAGGCGAATTAGCTTGCCGATATTGGCAGACGGACTAAGGGAAGCTGTGAGCTCTGCAGATAGTATTTCGAGTGGTTCATTTTTTTCAGAATCTTTGATACCATCCAAGAGGCCATCAATGAACCTGATCCGAAGAACAAGGCCAGCCGCATAACTCATCAACTGGTAAAAGTAGGTGCCAGGGGCGATAGGGATCAGGACAGTAGGACCTATTGTGGGTAGATTAAGTTGATACTTGATCGAAACACTTCCTGTGGCAGTGGCTGATACTTCTGATTCGAATGTTACCTTTTCGAGCAGTTGTGATATGGAGGCATAATCCCAAAAGACAAGCGCGTTGTAGAGCTTTCTAGTATCTTTTTGAAAATCCCACTGGGAGAGTTTCAGGCCTCCGGATATGCCAAGCGTGAATCCAGCCTCAACGCTGCTGCTTCTTTTTTCCCATTCGCACGTTACCTCCAGTGTATATCCCATTCCTACTTGGCCGCCAAGACCGGATTGATCAACCTTGACCCCCAGCTTACCGCTTACCTTAACTTTAGCGTCGCAAGGTTGTTCAGATTTATCTTTATCCTGTTTAAACAAGCTGTTTTGTGGATCTTCTGGCCAGATGATCCGAATTGTATTAGGATTAATTGGGGAAATTCCTTCACGAGCAAGTTCGAGTAGGTCCGGGAAGGGATAGCTTATGTACAGATCTTCGATAGGCAGTAAGCGAACGCCCAGTAGTACATAGCCATTGCGTCGGGCAATGATTTCCTCAATCTGTCCGCCGAGGCTGAACCCTTCGCCTTTGCTGACAATACGTTGGCCTACCTGGTAGTGACCGGTCGAGTCTTCCTTAACGGCCACGCCGATCATGAGACCGGGAGGATTAGACAGGGGACGTTCCGCCAGTTCCCATTCGACCTCTGCGAAAAGGCCGCGCCGCTGGCTGATTTCGTCATCCGAGAGCGGATAGGTGACCGGCCAGACAAGCTGCGCTTCAGGGATGACGACGACGTCGGGTCGGACCTGAACCAGGCGCACCACAGCCTGGCCGGCGTAGTAAGAGCTATCAGGAAAGAGCTGTGAGCGCACTTCAATGAGCAGCAGGCTATCTACGGCAGTACCTCCTGATGGCGCTCGTACTTCCAGGTTACCCGGCGCGGCCCATTGTACGGTCCAGCCCTGCCCGACAGCTACTACGTCCAGGTAGTCTGGGCTTCCTGCAAAGCGGTTTCCTTCGGTGTCTTCAATCCACACGCCCAGCGTGCGCACCTCGCCTGCTTCCATGGTCAGCTCCTGCGGAGCGATGACAATAGACACAGCGCCATCGTGCTCAACAAGCGTCTGGCCTTGAATGGGTGGACCCAGCTTGACGGGCTCTCTGGGTAGATCGCCTCCACTACGGGGACCTTCGGCCTGATAGGGAGAAGCCGCTGGCGTAGCCGATACTTCGGCCGACTCGCGCGACTCGCCCCGAACTCCTACGGCCGTTACTACCAGATAATACGTCTGGTCATTGCGAAGGCCAGTGATAACCAGGGGGGAAGTCACCTCTTCCAGTTTGCGGCCTTCGAGTTTATCCATCCAGTTGGCCTTGGTAACGCCTGGCTCGGCCGCTACATAGACGTTGTAGGAGAGAGCTCCGCGTGCAGCCGACCAGGTGAGTACGATTGAACCATCGCCAGGTATGGCCGCCACATTCTGGGGAATTTCAGCCGTCAGCGGCCAGTTGAAGCACAACTGCTGATCGGTTAGCCTCAGGCAGATTTCTGGGGGAGCGCCTACGGTTGCGTTGAAGTGCAGGGTGGTAGTCAACGGGCGCGTAAGAGGTTGGCGGCGCAGCGTGTCGATGGCAACGGTCTTGCCGACGGCGTCCAGGCGTCGCAGCACGTAGCGCAGGCTGTCGATGCGCTGGATTTCAAAGCGAACGGCTTCGCCTAAAGGACGACCTGGATATTTGCGAGCGGCAATAAAGACAGCAAACGAAATGCCCTGCTGGAGCGCTTCCTCGGTTACCGTTTCAAGGTCTACTTCCGGAGCACCGGCCAGCACAACATTGTCGGTGGATACAAGCAGGACGCGCGTGGTGTCGATCTGGGCGCTTAGCTGACGTAAATGGCCGAGCGTTTGCAGTAACGCCTGGCGCGAGCGTGTTTCCAGCGTGTCGGTCTGAGTGGCCGGAGGGGAAGAAGCAGTGCGCGGAATGCTGAAACGCAACAGGCGGTACGTGTCCAGGCGCAGAATGAAGTCGATCGCATCGGCGTAGGCGCTCAGCCCTACCCGGAGCGCTGCGTCATCGGGACTGGGCGGGCGTGTGGTGTCCAGTGAAGCGGGCACGCTGAGGGTATGCCCGCGCGTATCATCGAGCCGGACGGTAAAGGTGGAGTCGTTGGGAAGAAGTTGCAGGCGATACCATCCCGGAGGCAGCGCAGAGTTAAGCCATAGCGGATTGCCCTGTACGTCGTACTGGGCCAGGTAGAGCAGGCCAATCTTAGCAGGGGATACGGGGTCTCCAGGAAGTTCATCCGCTGACGCAATGAGTACGGTCAGTTGCGGATCGATATGGAGCGCAATCGACGTGGTATCAATGGTAACCTGCAGGCGATTGGCGGCTTTCTGCAGGAGCGTGCTGCGCTGAGCAAAGGCAATGACAGGAAGGGTGCTCAGGCTTATCAGCAGAAAAAGGTGGGGTAACCATTGGGTTAAGGAAAGCCGGGGAGCTACGTACTGACGCACAGGATACTGCTGGACCATAACCCTACCCAAGCCTTAGCTACCTGGATCTGTCCTGTAATATTCTACAGGGAGAAAGGATATCAGGACAATCACCCGTTCGGGGGATTTTGTAGGAGGCGGCTGACGGCTTCGGCGCGGTTGCGGGCCTGTAGCTTCCGGTAGATATGGCGGATGTGGGTGCGGACGGTTTCTATACTGAGGTATAGGCGCTCTGCGATTTCTGCATTCGATAGGCCTTTGGCCAGGAGGTGGAGTACTTCCTGTTCCCGCGAGGTAAGTTGCTGTAGCGCAGCGGCTGGCGCAAGCTGATGACGAAATAGCTCCAGAGCCCGACGGGCAATGCCTGCCGACATCCAGGATCCACCCTGATGAACAATGCGAATGGCTGAAATCAGATGTTCGGGTAGATCGCGTTTGAGTAGATAGCCGGAGGCGCCGGCCTGAATGGCTTCCAGAATATGCTGGTCGTCATCAAAGACAGTCAGCACCAGAAATTCTGCACGGGGCAATTGGGGACGTAACGTGCAGATCAAGGTAAGGCCGGAGGCGTCGGGCAGTCCAATATCCACCAGAATGACATCAGGAGTGCATTGTGGGAGCGATTGCTGCGCTTCCTGGGCACTGGCAAAGCTACCGACCAGGATGAGGTCCTCGGTCGTTTCCAGCAAAAATGCAATGGTATCGCGTACAATCGCTTCGTCGTCGACCAGCGCTATACGGATCATATCAGTACATTTGATTACTTTGAAAGCATATATTGCCTACTTCTGGCTGTCAATCCCCCGATCGGGGGAAAGCGGCAGGCGCAACTCAAGGCAGGTTCCTTGGTCGGGAGCAGAGATAATCTGAAGATGGCCTTGAAGTTGTGCTACGCGCTCTTCCATAAAGCGGAGTCCTCGACGTTGGACAGCTTGCGGGTCAAATCCCCGTCCGTTATCGCAGAGGCGCAGATACAGGGCATTGTTGTCCAATTTGACCTGGAGAAAGACCGAGTGGGCCGCTGCGTGCTGGAGTATGTTGCGCATCCCTTCTTTAACAATGCGTACAATGTGTAGACGGCGTTCGGCGTCAATGGTGAGGTCCGGAAAGACGTCGGGTAAGTCGAAGCGTGCCTGTAGGCCACCTGATTCAGCCATCTGGCGTACTGTCTCACGCAGATAACCAAGCAGTACAGGGAGTCGGTCATTTGCCGGATCGGTAGACCAGAGCAGCAAACGAAGCTGGTCAAGGGCCGTGCGTGCCAGTTCGACAGCCTGATGCAAACGATTGGACAGGGCTTCCCTGTCAGATAGCTGACGTAGCGAAGTGGTGAGTAAGAAGTAGATGCTGGTCAGGGTGGCTCCTACCTCATCATGCAGATCCCTGCTCAGCCGCCGTCGTTCTTGTTCGAGTACCTGTCGGGCCAGTAGCAAACGGCGATAGCGTTCCGAAAGGATGAAAAAGACCAGCCCGGCCGTTACGATGGAGACAAGTAGCAGCATGGCTACTCGGAAGCCATTGGTTTCCCACAGATATGGCTGAACCGTAAAACGTAGGGGTTGAGGGAGATGGCCGATCTGCCCATCCGGACCAATAGCCTCCAGATACAGGTGATACGTACCCGGTTGTAGACCGCTTAATAGAAGCTGATTCTGAGTCCCCAGATCAATGATCTCGCGGCGTTGCCCTTCAAGCGTAACGCGGTAGCGTACTCCCTGGGGATAAGACAGAAACAGACCGCGAAATACAAATCCGAGCGTGCGTTCAGAGGGGGGAAGGTGCAACGGTTGGCCATAGAAGGGCTGTGCTTGTAGACGCAGACTACGGGCGCGTAGTACAGCGAGCACCACTGGTCGGGGGGCAAACGGATAGGGACGAATCGCCTGGGGGTTGAACCAGACGAGTCCGTGGGTACCGCCAAAATACACATTTCCTTCTGTATCGATAGTATAAGCACCTCGGTTGAATTCAGTCATTCCGACACCCTCAGAGGCGCTGTACACCCGAAAACGCAAACGGGGCAGGTTGCGGAGGTCTGCATAGACCAGCCCCTGGTTGGTACTCATCCAGAGCCGATAGTCCGTGTGGATCAGGCCGTAGACGGTACGCGAAGGTAGGCCATCCGATTCATCCCAGTGGTCCCATTGGCCCGCGTGATAGCGCCAGAGCCCCTGACTGGTACCAAGCCAGTGGCCATCGGAATCGTAATGCTGGCTCCACACAGTAAGCTGAAGAGGCAGCGGTACCGGATACGCTTCACGAACCTGACCCTGTGCGTCGAGATGCAAGCGAATCAGGCCGGAGCCGGTCCCTATCCAGAGCGTGTCCTGCACGCGAAGCAGGCTTCGAATAGAAGTTTCCGCTTGGTAGGGCAGCTGTATGGCGTAGTGCCTGGCGTCTATATAATAGAGCGTGCCGTCGTAGTTGCCCGCCCATAATCCTTCCCGATCGGGTAATAGCGCGGTAAACGTATTCGGACCAGGCGTTCGTGGATCTGAAGGTGCGGGCAATAACGAAAATATACAATCTATACAGAACAATCCACGATCGGTACCGACCCAGATCTGGCCCTGAGCATCTTCGGCAAGCACCCAGACAAATGCGTTAGGGAGCGAAACAATACGATCCAGTTGCCAGTCCTTGTGCTGCCAGTAAAACCGATACAGGCCTCCTCCGATAGTGCCTACCCATAGCCGACCGGTACGGTCTCGGAGGATTGCTGAGACATATCCACTGTTTAACCCCTGGCGCTGATTCAGCACCCGAAAGTCGGGGCGCCAGGGGTCCCACACATATACGCCGCCAATAGTGCCGATCCAGATTCGGCCTTGGGCGTCGGAGGTAAGCGAGAGAATGTAGTGGGAGAGTTGGGTACGATAAGGGAAAGGAACAGAAAGTTGTCGAACGTCTCGTTCCGATGCAATCACCCAGGCACCTGTTTCGGTCGCAACCCAGAGACGGCGATCACGATCAAGCGCCATGCCCCGGATAGGGAGAGGCAGTTCGTAAGATGAAAGGGGGCGAATTTGACAGGAGGCTGATGTATAGTAGGCATGGAGGCGGTCCTGATAGTACACCCAGAGACGGCGATAGGCATCCAGATAAAGCTGCGTAATGCCAGGTGTGTGCAGGATGGCCACGGCGGTTGTGGCCGGTGGGCGGCACCATAGTGTATCGTGTTGCGCCCACCAGAGGGTTCCATCAGGAGCTATCTGCCAGGCTATCGGGGCGGGAACGGCAGAGGTATCAGCACAGGGAAAAGGCTGGCCGGGACGGTAGAGCCGGGGGCCACAGGCCGTCCAGATCCAGGCCTCTCCATCCGACGATACGCTGACGGCATAAGGAGGGTATGCCTGAAAGGTATCAGTATGCGCAGGCTTAACCAGCAGGTGCGTACCGGTATGGGCCCAGACACGCTGGTAACGGTCGACCTGGAGTACTGCGGGCGAGGTCAAGGCGGCCAGTTTCCCTTCGGGGCGACGGTAATGTCGCCAGGTGCGCACCGTTACCCCATCCCAGCGGGCAACACCTTCTAATGTGCTCATCCAGAGAAAGCCAGTGCTATCAGCCGCCAGCCCATAGACGGAGAGCTGTGGCAGCAAACCTTCCAGCGGCACGGCGTGTAGCCGTAGCGTATCACCTGTAGCAAGCACCCAGCCGACAAATAAAAGCAGCCAGGATGCCATAGCAGTTGTCTGAATGTAGGGTTTTATCCTACAAAGGAATCAGGGACTTGCTGCAGTAGAAAATATAACCTTCCTGTCGCGATCCTCTGGGCAATGGGGCGTATATATCTGTAAGAAAAAATGAGCAAACCGTGGAGGGCGCCATGCTGGAAATTCGACGTGTTCTGTTTGCTGACGATTTTTCGGAGTATGCAGAAAAAGCGCTTCCCATAGCCCTGGCATTGGCTCAAGAACACGAAGCCGAACTGCACCTCTTGCATGTGGTAGTGCCCTACGAGGATGCGCGAGGACTTTCGGCGCTAAGCGAGGAGCAGGAGGCGCAGCTCAAGCAACGATTGCAGGAGCGACTGGCTGCTACGAGGAAAACCCAGCCTGAGACGTCGGCTGGGGCGCTGAAAACGGTGAAAGCGATCGAGCGTGATCTGGCACCGGCCCCGGGCATTCTGGGCTATGCCGAGGATCACGACATTGATGTGATCGTGATGGGTACGCACGGACGGCGGGGATTCCGGCACTTCCTCATGGGAAGTGTGGCCGAAGAGGTCGTACGGTTGGCCCATTGCCCGGTGATCACGACGCGGCAGCAGGTAGATCCCTGGCATGTGCATCCGCCCCGTCGCATTCTGGTCCCGGTGGACTTCTCTGAGCATAGCCGGACTGCGCTGCGCTATGGGCGTGAGCTCGCAACCGCCTTCGGCGGGCAGCTTACCGTCCTGTATGTCATCGAAGAGATCCTACACCCGGCCTTCTACAACACAGGCGTTTTTTCGATCTACGATGTGATGCCCGATATCGAAGAGCGCTCAAAGAAGGCACTGGAGGAGTTTGTGGTGCGCACCGATGGGCCAGAGGTGCCGGTGAATTATCGCGTGGTACATGGCAGGGCGGTACGGGAAATCCTGCACGAGGCCGAGCGTGAACCGGCTGACCTGATCGTAATGTCCACGCACGGACTGACCGGGCTCCAACACCTGCTCTTGGGGAGCGTGACCGAGCGCGTGATCCGGCAGGCGCCCTGCCCGGTATTCGTGGTGAAGGCTTTTGGAAAGTCATTGCTCCGACCGACCGGGGCCGAAGCTTCCGCCAAAGTAAAACCCTCAACCTGACATGCAGGCTTCTGGAGAAGCCGGGAGGTGTGCCATGACGGCGCGAACCAAAAGCGGATGGCGGGCACCACGACCGAGACCCGCCGCTGAAAGGGAATCGGCAGGCGAAAAGCAAGTGCCTCGTCTGCGCCGACGTGCCCCTTATAAAGCGCCTGAGGCCGACCTACGTCAGTACTACCGGTTGTTTATCCTGCTGGGGCTGGCGATGGCGCTGGCATTGCTGATGGTGCTGTTCCGTATTCCGTGGCGTCCAGCAACCGAAGTTGCCCTGGCGGTTACCGAGCAGGAAGTGGTGCAACTGGAAGAAATCGTGCAGACACGCCAGGAGTTGCCGCCGCCTCCGCCACCGCGTCCCATCGTTCCAATTGCGGTGCCTGATGAAGCGATTCTGGAGGAGGAGCCGGTAAGCTTTGACGTTTCGCTGGATATCAATGAGGCGATCACCGAATTGCCCCCACCTCCTCCACCCCCGGAGCCCGAGCAGGAAGAACAGGTCGAAGAAGAGCAGGAGATCTTCGTGGTAGTGGAAGAGATGCCAGAGATTATTGGCGGGGTGGCGCGCCTCTACGAACTGCTGGAGTATCCTGAACTGGCACGTAAGGCTGGCATGGAAGGGCTGGTGGTGGTGCAATTCGTGGTGGAACCCGATGGGAGCGTGAGCAACATTCAGGTGATTCGTTCCGCCGGGCGATTGCTGGACGAGGCGGCTGTTCAGGCGGTGAAGCAGTTGCGGTTTAAACCCGGCCGACAGCGGGGACGTCCGGTACGCGTCCGGTTCTCGCTGCCGATTCGGTTTAAGCTGCGGGCAGCACAATAGCAACAAAAAACAGAAACGAAACAGCGTATGTGGCGCAATATTCTGGTGCCTACAGATTTCTCTGGAGCGGCGCGGCAGGCCCTGCAACTGGCCGTACGACTGGCCCCGCAAGAGGGCATGGTTCACCTGTTTCACGTGATTACGCCGACGGAGAGCGATCCGTACAGTCCGATGCGACTGCGTCCAGAAGTGCGGGCCCGGGAACGAACACCGGAAGAAGTAACGGAAGAGCTGCTGCAGCAATTGATCGAAGACGTAGCTGCTGAGCATGGCGCAGTAGCGCGTGCCTGGCGACGTGCTTCTGATGTAGTGGGAGCTATCCTGGACTATGCCGACACCGTAGAGGCGGAACTGATCATTCTGGGTACGCATGGCCGTCGCGGACTGCAACGCTTTCTGCTGGGTAGTGTGGCTGAAGCGGTGGTGCGCCGGGCTCCGGTGCCTGTGCTGACCGTGCGCGAGCAGGCTCGTATCCCGG
>JALSJJ010000215.1 GCA_026989375.1 Rhodothermus sp. | reverse complement strand
CGTGGCGTCCCAGACACACGTCGCAGCGGTTACAGCGCTCAGAAGTGGATTCTCCAAAGTAGGTCAGCAGAAAGTGGCGGCGGCAGGTCTGCGCACGAGCGTAGCGTACCAGCGCGTCCAGGCGGGCCTGGGCCTGGACGCGTGCCTGGCGAAGCAGGCGATCGTCGATAGCGGGACGCTGCGGACGGGCGATTTTGAGTCGGACCAGGCGAGCCCGGTCGGCCGTCAGCCAGTCGAGCAGGGCGCGTTGCCGCAGGAAATCCAGGCCACGCAGCAGTCGTGCATGGGGCAGGCCGGTGTGGCGCATGAGGCGGCGCAGGCTGACCGGCCACCAGGTGGTGAACGCCTCGGCCGGTAGTGTGCGCAGCAGTGCTTCGACAAAACGGGCCAGGCGAGAGTTATTCGTTTCGGCCGCAAAGCGACGAAGCGCGGCCGGTGTGTCCTTCATCCGGATCAATGCATAATAGGGCGGTAACCAGATCGGCTCCCAGATTTCCTGACGTGTGAGCAGCTCGAGCGTATGCCGCACGGCCCCGGTCGGGACACCTGCAATGCGGGCAATGCGTTCGGCATCAAACAGGAAGGGGTGTGAAGGACGAACGCCAACAGGGATCTGGGCTAAACTGCAGGCCACTTCGTAGATGCGGGCTACGACGTCGCGCTCGGGGTAGCTCTGGGTAATCAGTTGTTGCTGGAGCATGATGTCCTGCTCTTCAAAAAGCAGTACCGCATAGGCTTTCTGGCCGTCACGTCCAGCCCGGCCGGCTTCCTGATAGTAGGCTTCGAGCGAAGGAGGAAGCTCGCCATGGATAACGAAGCGGACGTCCGCACGGTCGATGCCCATGCCGAAGGCGCTGGTGGCTACTATCACTCGGATACGACCTTCAGACCAGGCGTGCTGTGCAGCCGTCCGATCCGCCGCCGAGAGGCCTCCGTGATAGCAGACCGCCTCGGTGCCCAGTTGTCGTAGCGTCTGGGTCCAGCGCTCGGCGCTTCGTCGCGTGGCGCAGTACAGGATACCCGGACCAGGTACGCCTCGGAGTACCGCACGGACGCGCGCTGCCTTATCCGTGGTTTCAAACACCGACCAGACCAGATTGGGGCGGTCGAAACCGCGCACGACAATGCGAGGCGTACGCATGGCCAGTTTTTCGATGATGTCCTGCCGCACGTGGGGTGTGGCGGTGGCTGTCAGGGCCAGCAGAGGAGGGGAGCCCAGGCGCTGGCGGGCTTCCGGAAGTTGCAGATAAGCCGGACGAAACTGCGGCCCCCATTCGCTGACGCAGTGTGCTTCGTCAACGGCCAGCAGGGCTACGCGCAATCGCAGGGCACGTGCTTCGAAGCGGGTAGAGGTGAGCTGTTCGGGCGTTACGTAGAGCAGGCGATAGGCGCCATGCTCGGCGTCGATCCAGCATTGCTCGGCCACGTGCGCATTCAGGTGGCTATGCAGCAAGGCGGCCGCAATGCCCCGTGCTCGCAGGCGGGCCACTTGGTCTTCGATAAGCGCAATCAGCGGTGAGACGACCAGCGTCAAGCCATCCAGCATCAGGGCCGGCAGTTGATAGCAGACCGACTTGCCACTGCCGGTCGGGAGTACGGCCAGAACGTCTTTTCCCTGAAGTACCGCTTCGATGATGTCCCACTGACCTGGACGAAAGTCTTCGTGCTGCCAGTAACGATGGAGCAGGGCCCGGGCAAGTTCGTATCGATCGGTTGCTGCATCGCTCATGGCCTCAGTAGCTGTCCGAAGCGGAAGCCTCGCCTTGGACCAGAGCTACGCCGGCGCTGGTGCCCAGCCGATTAGCCCCGGCGGCCACCAGGGCTTCGGCCTGGGCACGCGTGCGGATGCCGCCGGCGGCTTTCACCCCCATCCGGTCGCCTACTACCCGGCGCATCAGGGCGACGTCTTCGACCGTGGCGCCCCCACCGGCAAATCCGGTCGAGGTCTTGACAAAGTCGGCGCCCGCTTCCAGCGCCAGCCGGCAGGCGATCTCTTTTTCCGCATCGGTCAGCAGCGCCGTTTCCAGGATTACTTTCACCAGAATCTGATCTCGGCCTGAGGGAGGCGAGGCCTGGTGAGCAATATCCACCACGGCACGGATGTCGTCCAGCACGTCCTGATGCCGCTTGCTCTTCAAAAAGCCAATGTTCAGCACCATGTCGAGCTCGGCGGCACCATCTCGGATGGCCTGTTCGGCTTCGGCTGCCTTGATCACCGTGCGGTTGGCTCCCAGTGGGAAGCCGATTACGGTACAGACAGCCACGTTGCTGCCTTGCAGCAGCGTGGCGGCCAGCGGTACGTAGCAGGGATTGACGCAGACGGCGGCAAAGCCATAGCGCAGCGCTTCGTGGCAGAGCGTGCGAATGCGTGTTTCGGTCGTGTCGGGCTTAAGCGCCGTGTGGTCGATCAGGCGGGCGAGTTCCTGGGCGGTCATGGTCGTTCTGCTCACGTGAGGGCAACGGGTCGAATTGGGGCGTATCGGGCAGCGCCACCTGCATGGCTGGGTAGGCCAACTCAATACCGCCGTGCTGGCGGAAGGCCTCCAGGATGCTGACGGTCAGCGCATGCTCGGTACCCCGACGCTTACGCACTTCACACAGGTAGCGAAGCGTCAGCCGGATGCCGTTTTCCACAATGCGGACGTAGACGAACGGCGTCAGGATACTGTAATGTATGAGAAATTCTCGGGACATCTGGCGAATTTCCTCGGCCACCTGACGTTCGATAATGGCCGTCGATTCGCGGGCCAGCGACTCCATGATGTCGCGGGCAGCCTGCCAGTCGCTTCGGAAGGTGACGGTTACGGATAGTTCGTTCCAGATGAAGCGAAACCCCTGCGTGTAGTTGTAAACCGGATAGAGGAAAACCCAGGCGTTGGGGATATGCACGAGCCGACCGGTGCTCTGGTCGGCCTCAACCCAACCGCCGATTTCCATGAGCGTCGTGCGCATGACCCGGATATCGAGCACGTCACCCCGCACGCCGTTGATCTCGATTCGGTCGCCTCGCTGATAAGGGTGTACCAGCACGATGCGCAGCCAGCCGGCCACACTCAACAGCGCTTCACGCAAGGCAATAGCCAGACCGGCCCCGACGACGGTCAGGATGGCCACCAGCTCGCCCGGCCGGGGGGAAAAGATGATCAGCAGTAGCCCCACCATGACGACGGCTCCGAGACGTCGGATCTGGCGGCTGATGCGATAGACGCGCTCCGGATCGTCAATGCGCCGGGTGAGCAGTCGAATGCTCACACGCACCAGAACAAAAATGACAACCATACCGGCGGCCGCAAGGGCGAGCCGGTAAAGCAGATCCTGTTCCTGGAAAGAAAACAGTTCGCTCATGAACGGGCTTCGACTTCCGGGCTTTGCTGCAGGTGACGGAGCAATGCCCGGTGGTATTCACTGATGAGTTGGTGTGGCCGCAGAAAACCTATAATTTCACCATGTTCATTCAGTACCGGCAGCTCCGGATAACGCGTCTTCAGAAAGCGGTTCAATGCGTCTTCCAGCGTGTCGGACAGGCGCACAGCTTCGAAGGGCACCTGCACATCCTGAGCAACGATCAGCGGACTGAGCGCATCGGCCTCGCGCAGGAGTGACTGCAGGTCTTCGAGAAGCACCAGCCCCTGGTAGCGAGGCGGACGTCCCCCGCCCGGGGCCACAACAGGCAGTACCACTTCTCGCGTACGGGTAAATACGTCCAGCATTTCCCGCAGCGTATGGCCGGGCTCGACCGTGTGGAAGTAGGGCACGCGCTCGACCACGGAGGCGACCGGGATCTGCCGGAGCAGGTCGGGTAGCAGCTCGGCGCGGTGGGCCGGCGAGTCGTTATGCGTACGCACCTGCTCTTCAAAAAGGCTCCAGCGACGGGCTACCAGGTGTGTGACGACGCCAGCGAAGATCAGAGGAACCAGCAGGGAGTAGCTCCCGGTCATCTCTGAAATCATGATTGTGGTGGCAATAGGCACGTTGGCCGCGCCGCCTACAAACGTGCCCATACCGATCAGCACGTACGCTTCCGGTTGGGTTACCAGCTCGGGAAGCAGTCGGTGCAGGCCTTCACCGTACAGACCGCCCAGCATCCCGCCAATTACCAGCGACGGTGCAAACGTACCGCCTGATCCGCCGGATCCAATTGTCAGCGAGGTGGCGATGATCTTCAGCAGCGCCAACAGGGCCATAAACCATAGCGGCAGATTGCCGTCGATGGCCTGCTGAAGCCAGCCATAGCTTGAGCCCATAACGGCTGGAAAGAAAAAGGCAATACCGCCAACCAGCAGACCACCCACCGCCGGCTTCAACGCCGGTGGCAAAGGCATTGGATCAAAAAGGCGGCGCCTGGCACCATAAAAGATCCGCACGTAAAAGATGCCCACGATAGCGCAGCATAGCGCAAAGCCGATGAGTGGGAGTAACTCCAGCGGACTAACAAATTCGAAGCGAGGGGTTACGAAGACCGTGCCCGAACGCTCAATGCTTGTGTAGAGCGAGTAGCCGGTGATGCTGGCCACAATGGCGGGCATGAGCGCCTCGCTTTCGATGTCTTCACGATAGAGCACTTCGACGGCAAAGAAAGCGCCACCCAGAGGGGAGCGAAAGATGCTGCTCAGGCCGGCGGCCATGCCGGCCACCAGAAACAGCCGCCGTTCACGCTCGCTTAACCGAAGTCGCTGCGCCAGCCAGGATCCCAGGGTTGCCCCGATCTGTGTGATCGGTCCTTCGCGGCCGGCGCTACCGCCCGAGCCAATGGTCAGTGCCGAAGCGATGGTTTTGACCACGGCTACCCGAAAACGCATGAAACCCCGCTCGCGATGGAAGGCGCGGATTACGCTGTCCGTGCCATGGCCTTCGGCTTCAGGTGCATAGGTGAACACGAGCCAGCCTGCAAGCAGGCCGCCCAGCGTTGGAGCGATCAGCAGCAGCCAGCGTCGGGTAGGTTGCCATACCTGTTCGAAGTCAAAACTGCCAGTACCCCCTTCGCCTTTTGGAAAAGGCATCGGATAGCCAGCGCTTTCAATCAGAATCAACCGCGTCAGCAGGGTGACCAGTTCGCCAAAGACAAGCGCAGCCAGCGCGCCCAGCACGCCAATAATCGCCGAATAGAACATCCACCGTCCTGTAATGCGCCAGTCAAAGTTTTGCGTCCAGGCCAGCAACGTGCGCGGGTAGAACAGGCGAAAAACCTGGGCAGGATCAACAGGATTACGACGGGCCATAACCGGCGGATCGTTCGTGCCAGCACCCGAGTCCTCAAAGATACACTTCAAAAGTTATCGATACCGGACGTTCGATTGAAACCGCGACGTATTTTTCTTCATTAATCCTGAAACCGCAAATTTTTCGTGCAGCCAATGGCTCGTCAGAACCTCTCGGGCCTGCGCGGACGCTTGCGCAGTCGCCGGGCAGGATTGAACCGCTGGATTTTTGGGCTGGCGCTTATTGGCCTGCTCGATACTACGCACCTCTGGGTGCAGCAGCAGCGTCAGTTTGAAGAAGGCTGCTTCGGAGTGGCCAGCCTGGCGCCCCTGGAAAAGGCGTTTGATTGCGCTGCGGTGGTTCAAAGTGCCGCCGGTACGTTGCTGGGTGTCTCGAACACGATCTGGGGAGCGCTATTTTATGCGGCGGTGGCGTTGTTGAGCGCGCTGGCGCTGACACGTCCGGCGCTGTACCGCCAGCGCTACAAGCTGCTCCGCAGCGGGCTGCTTGGCGTCGGGTTGCTTTATACGTTCTATTTGCTCTATTATCAGGCATTCGAGCTGGCCACATTCTGTGCGCTGTGTCTGGTTTCGGCCGGGCTGGTACTGACAATGGCCGGCCTGCAGGCTTATGAACTGTTCACCTTCCGACCGGCTACCATGGAACGACCGGAACGTCTGCGTAACGAACGGATGATCCTGAGCGGACTGGCCCTGGCAACGCTGCTGCTTATGGGGGCAGATGTATATCTGAATGAGGCCTTTGCACCAAAGGCGCCAGCAACAGCGGCGAGGCAAACGCCCGAAGCACAACCGGCTGCGCAGACCTGCGCTTTCGATACGGAGCGGCCTCCGGTACGCTACTACCGGGAACTGATCATGATGAATGATCCCACCGCGGGCAATCCGGAGGCGAAGGTCGTGGTCATTGAATACCTGGATCCTAACTGCCCCCACTGCAAGAATCTGCATCCAATTATGAAGCAGGTAGTGGAGCAGTATGGATTGCAGGCGTACTTTGTATTTAAGCCGATCCCGCTGTGGGAGTTTTCGATTCCGCAGGTTGCCGCACTGTATGCAGCCGCTCGGGAAGGCAAGTTTGAAGCCATGCTGGAGGCTCAGTTTGCCCGCCAGCGCTCGGGAGGGTTAAGCGTGGAGGAGCTGCTGAATATCGCCCAAGAGATTGGCATGGACCCAGATCAGCTGGCCGAGCAGCTTAACGAGGGTACCTTCAACGAGTACATGATGCGTCAACGACGTCAGGCAGGGATGATCGGGGTGCGCGGAGTACCCACCATATTGATCAATGGCCATTTCGTGCCAGGCTATGCCCGTACCGTCGAGTGCCTCGGCCAGTTGATCGAGCAGCAGGCAGGGGCTTCTGATAGCGAATGATGGCCGTGGGGTAAAGAGAGGGCAGCAGATACTTCAGCTCATCCTGATGCATGCGGGGGTTGTGCTGGGGATGGGACCGTGGGCGGTTGCCCAGGAAAAACCCTGGTGGACCGCGCTCTGGAGACCTTTGCTGACTTACCAGGGGGTAGAGATCACCTATCTCTTCTATTCACAAGAAGAAGGATCTTACAGGAGTATCGTTTTACGTCTGCATAACCAGAATGCCTTTCCAGTTGCCCTGCAGTTTCAGGTAGTTTTTCGAGCAGATGATGGAAGTGAAGAAACGGCCTGGGTAGCCGATACGCTGCAAGCGGGAGAAATGCGTACGGGGGGACTGGCTGGCTTATTCTGGGTGCCGTTCCGCGATGGACGCCTGCTTACTGAGCTGGGGGTGCGAAAAATTCGGGTCAAGGTATTGCGGCCTTAGTCTTAACAGGCGCATGGGGTGGGCGTATATTCAGAGTGCCTTTAGTTGATGCCGCTGAAGCAGGTCAGTCTGGCACGCCCCACCCCCCGCCTCCAGGCGTTTCAATACAGATGCGGTCGCCGGCCTCGGCTTGAAAGCTGACTTTTCCCGGCATGCTGCGCGTCTCGCCCTGATGGATCCACAGATTGCGGCCGGGCTTTCCGGGAGCCCCGCCGGCCAGGCCATAGGGGGCCCGTCTTCGCCGTTCGGTCAGCCAGGTAACCTGAGCCGGTGCCAGCAGCTTGATCTCTCGGATGAGTCCGTCGCCGCCCCGATGGCGGCCGGCACCCCCCGATCCGTCGCGGATCGCGTAGCGGGTCACGCGCAGCGGATAGGCGTACTCCAGCGCCTCGACAGGGGTGTTCAGCGTATTCGTCATGTGCGTATGCACGGCCGAGGTGCCGTCGGCCTTGGACGTTGCGCCTGCGCCACCGGCCAGCGTTTCGTAGTAGGTGTAGTAGTGGCCGGTGCGTGGATCAAGCCCGCCAATGGTCAGGTTGTTCATGGTGCCCTGTGCGGCCGCCGGAATGCGGTCGGGACAGATCCGGCCCAGCGCACCCAGCAGCACATCGACAATGCGCTGCGAGGTCTCCACGTTGCCCCCTGCGACGGCCGCCGGCGGACGGGCATCGACCAGGGTACCGGGACGCGTGACGATTCGAAGCGGACGCAGGCACCCGGCGTTGGCGGGTACGTCGTAGCCCAGGAGCGCCCGGAATACGTAATACACGGCCGAAACCGTGATGGCACGGACCGCATTCAGGCTGCCGGCACACTGGGGATCGGTGTCGGAGAAATCAACCGTGGCGGTGTCGCCGGCGATGGTCAGCGCCACGCGAATCCATAGCGGCGTGTCGTTCAGCCCGTCGTCGTCGAGCGCGTCCTCGAAGCGCCAGGTGCCGTCCGGCAGGGTCTGCAGGAAGGTACGCATGAGCCGTTCGGCATAGTCCAGCAGGGCGGAGAAAGCCGCTCGCAGGGTGTCGATACCGTAGGCGGAGGACAGTTCCTGCAGGCGCCGGACGCCGCGCTGGTTAGCGGCCAGTTGGGCCTGGAGATCGCCCCGGCGTTCGTCGGGCGTGCGTACATTGGCCAGCAGCAGGGCCCATACCGCCGGGTTAGGACGGCCGCGCTCCATGAGTTTGACCGGCGGAATGATCAGCCCTTCCTGAAAGATCTCCCGGGCCAGGGGCATTGACCCCGGCGCCATGCCGCCAATGTCGGCATGGTGCGCCCGACTGGCCACAAAGCCCAGGAGCTGGTGCTCGACAAAGACCGGCGAGACGAGCGTCAGGTCGGGCAGATGCGTGCCGCCCCGGAACGGATCGTTGAGCAGGACCGCGTCGCCGGGTTTCAGTTCGGGAAACGCCTCCCGACAGGCCTGCACGGAAAGGGGCAGCGCGCCTAAATGTACGGGAATGTGGGCCGCCTGGGCGACCAGCTCGCCTTCCGCGGTGAACAGTGCGCACGAGTAGTCGCGGCGCTCCTTGATGTTGGGCGAAAAACCGGTGCGGCGTAGCACGGCGCCCATTTCTTCAGCGACCGCCGTTAGCAGGTGCCGGAAGATTTCCAGACGAACCGGGTCCATTTCAGCTCGCGATCCAGACATTGCCGAAGCAATCGATGTGGGCTGTGGTTTGGGGAGGGAGGTAAACGGTGGTGTCAGAACGCACGAGCACAGCCGGTCCGGTCAACCGGTTGCCGGCCTGCAGGCGCGTGGCGTCGAAAAATGGCACAACCGACCGGGTCGTTTCGAGTACGACCGGTGCAGTGTCGATCAGCGCCTCCGGGGGCGGATCGGTATTGCCCGTTTCTATCAGGGGCAGCGCAGGAGGCGTAATCGGTCCGGTAGCCCGTACGCGTAGGTTCACAATTTCAGGAACCAGGTCCGGTGTGGCGTAACCGTATCGCTGACGGTGCAGGCGATGAAACGCGCGAATCCAACCGCGTCCAAAAGGCACGGTCAGTTCGTAGCTCTGGCCGGGATAGCGGACATCGAGCAATCGTTCGATCCGGATCTGACGGGTCGTAAAGCCTTCGGCCCGCAGATCGGCGCGTCCCTGCTGAACCAGGGGGCGAAAACGTTGGCGCAGCTCGTCTGCTGGGGTGGTGCCCGGTAGCATGACCGTCTGGACGTAATCGCGCACCACGTCGGCAGCCAGCATGCCCAGCGCGGAAAGCACCGAGGCCTGCGCCGGGACCAGCACGCGATGGATGCCCAGCGCCCGGGCCAGCGTAGCCGCGTGCAGGCCTCCGGCCCCCCCGAACGAGACGAGCACAAAATCGCGGGGATCGTAGCCGCGTTCGACCGAGATCACGCGCAGGGCGCGGGCCATGTGTGCCTCTGCGATGGCAATGACGCCCTGAGCCGCTGCCTGAGCAGGTGTCAGCGTTCCCGGCGTTTCCAGACGCAACCGGTGGGCCAGATGCGCCAGGGCTTCTTCGGCTGCTTCCCTGTCGAGCCGGTGCTGTCCGCCCAGAAAGGTGTCCGGCCGCAAGCGTCCCAGTACGAGGTGAGCATCGGTGACCGTGGGCTCGGTGCCGCCGCGCCCATAGCAGACCGGACCGGGATCGGCGCCGGCGCTTTCGGGGCCTACGCGAAGCGCTCCGCCGGGATCGACGCGGGCGATGGAGCCGCCGCCGGCCCCCACGGTGTGGATGTCGAGCAGGGGAATACCGATGGGCAGGCCGCCGATGGTTCCTTCCGTGGTAAGCGGCAGGGCGTCGGGCACGAGCGCCACATCCGTGGAGGTGCCACCCATGTCGAACGTGATCAGGTGGCGCACCCCGGCCAGCCCCGCCACGTAGCGGGCACCAATCAGTCCTCCGGCCGGTCCCGAAAGCACGCAACGCACGGCCTGTGCCCGCGCCTCACGCGCATGCATCAACCCGCCGCTGGACTGCATGACGCGGAGCGAAGCTCCCAGAGCTGCTTCGAGACGGCCAAGGTAGCGGTCCAGCACCGGAGCTACGTAGGCGCTGGCGACCGTTGTGCTGGCCCGTTCATACTCCCGAAACGCCGGAAGGATATCGCTGGACGCGGCCACCACCAGACCGGCTTCCCGCAGGGCACAGGCCAACTGCTGCTCGTG